>UREH01000010.1 GCA_900546835.1 uncultured Porphyromonadaceae bacterium | reverse complement strand
GCTTGCGCCCGGCAATCACCGAATCGCCGGCCTGGATGATGCGGTCGCCGGGAAGGATGCCGACTTTCTCCGACGGACCGCCGGAAGTGGTCTGAATCACGAATAGCGTATCGTTGAGCATATTGAATTGCACGCCGATACCGCTGAAATTGCCGGTGAGCGGGGTGGTGAGTTCCTTGGTCTCCTCGGGGTCGGAGTAGGTGGAATGCGGGTCGAGGGTCTTGAGCATGGCCACGATGGCCTCCTGCACCATTTTGTCGGAGTTGACGGAATCGACGTAAAAGCGTTCGATAATCTGCTCCGACATGAGCAGCTTGCGGTCGGGTGTGAGCCGGAATTCCTGCGCGTCGGAGCGCGCTGGGGCAAGCCATGCGGCTGCGGCTGCGGCGAAGGCAACTAAGGGAAGAACGCGGAGAGAGCGGAGATTTATTCGGTGTGGAAATTTCATGTCTAATCGGTTAGGGGATATACGGCGCTATGTCGACGCTGTAGGATGCGAGCTCGCGTACGGCCGACGAACTGAGCGACGCATACTCCGGAAGGGCATATATCAGAACGGATTCCAGGCCTGAAATGTTGCGGTTTATGTCGGCCAGTTGCCGCTCGAACTCGAAATCTGCCACGCTGCGCACCCCGCGCAGGAGGAAGCGTGCGCCGTAGGCGCGTGCGGCCTCTGCGGTCAGCCCCGTGAAGCTTATTACCTCGACACGCGGGTCTGAGGCATAGACGCGGCGTATGCGCTCCAGACGCTCCTCTACTGGGAGCCATCCCTGCTTGGAGGGATTCACGCCCACGCCGATTACGAGGCGGTCGAAAATCTCCAGCCCACGGTCGGCTATCGATTTGTGGCCGAGCGTAAAGGGGTCGAACGACCCGGCGAAAAGTGCAGTTTTCATTTCATGCTTGGAAGGGTGGGGAGGATGGGGCCTGCCGCTCAGGAGATCTGCGAATCGTCCTCCACCACAAGGTTGTTGATGATGAAGCCCTGACGGTCGGAGGTGTTTTTGCCCATATAGAATTCGAGGAGCTTGGAAACACCGTCGTCTTTGCGGAGCGTCACGCGGTCGAGACGCATGTCGGGGCCGATGAATCCGCGGAACTCGTCGGGCGAAATCTCTCCGAGACCTTTGAATCGGGTTATCTCGGCGTTGGCGCCGAAGCGGCGGATGGCTTCCACGCGCTCCTCGTCGGAGTAACAGTAGACGGTGGAGCGCTCGTCGGGCGTTTCTGAGTCGTCCTGTTTCTTTTTTGTCTTGCCGGTGCGCTTGGTGGCGTTTTTGTCGCGCACGCGGAAGAGCGGTGTCTGCAATACGTAGACATGGCCCTGCTTTACCAGATCGGGGAAGAACTGGAGGAAGAAAGTGAGCAGCAGCAGGCGTATGTGCATGCCGTCGACGTCGGCATCGGTGGCGATAATCACGTTATTGTAGCGCAGGCCGTCGAGGCCGTCCTCGATGTTGAGCGCGGCCTGGAGGAGGTTGAATTCCTCGTTTTCGTAGACAACCTTGCGCGTCAGGCCGAAAGAGTTGAGCGGCTTGCCGCGCAGCGAGAACACGGCCTGGGTCTCCACATCGCGGATCTTGGTAATGGAGCCTGACGCGGAGTCTCCCTCGGTGAGGAAAATGGAAGATGCGAGCTTGCGCTCCTCGTCGCCTCGGGTGTCGTTGAGGTGCACGCGGCAGTCGCGCAGCTTGCTGTTGTGAAGATTCACTTTCTTGGCGCGCTCGCGGGCCAGTTTTGTCACTCCGGCCATGGCCTTGCGCTCGCGTTCGCTGTCCTGAATCTTCTTGAGCATCACCTCGGCGGTCTCGAGGTTCTTGTGGAGGAAGTTGTCGAGCTCCTTCTTGAGGAAGTCGCTTATGAATTTAGCGATTGTGGGGCCTTCGGGACCCATGTCGCGGCTGCCGAGTTTGGTTTTTGTCTGCGATTCGAACACCGGCTCCTCTACCTTGACCGATACGGCCGCAATCATGCCGTTGCGGATGTCGGTGTATTCGAAGTTCTTGCCGAAATACTCCTTGATGGTGCGCGAAACGCTCTCTTTGAGCGCTGTGAGGTGCGTGCCACCCTGGGTGGTGTGCTGGCCATTGACAAACGAGTAGTATTCCTCGCCATACTGGTTGGCATGCGTGAGTGCTATCTCTATGTCGTCGCCCTTTAGATGGATTATGGGGTAGAGCGGATCTTTGGTGAGATTGGATTTGAGCAGGTCGAGCAGGCCGTTGCGCGATATGTAGCGCTTGCCGTTGAAGAGAATCGCCAGCCCCGTGTTGAGATAAGTGTAGTTTCGCAGAAGGGTGACGATGAACTCGTCGTTGAACCGGAAGTCGCGGAAAATGGTGTTGTCGGGGGTGAAGCGCACGTAGGTTCCGTTGGGCTCGTCGGTGGGCGTTTCGCCTGTTTCGTCGATGAGCTCCCCGCGCTCGAAGCGGGCGGCGCGCATCATGCCGTCGCGGTAGCTCCGGATTTCAAACGAGTCGCTGAGCGCGTTGACGGCCTTGATACCCACACCGTTGAGGCCTACTACCTTCTTGAAGGCCTTGGAATCGTATTTTGCGCCGGTGTTCATCTTCGAGGCTACGTCGACGAGTTTGCCCAGCGGGATGCCGCGGCCGTGGTCTCGCACGGTTACGGTCGATTCTTCGAGCGACACGCTTATCTGGCGGCCGTAGCCCATGCTGTATTCGTCGATTGCATTGTCGATTACCTCCTTGAGGAGCACATAGATGCCGTCGTCGTTATACGAGCCATCGCCGAGTTTGCCGATATACATGCCGGGACGCAGGCGGATGTGCTCGCGCCAGTCGAGGGTCTTGATGTCGTCCTCGATATATTCCACGGGCTTTTCGGGGCGCTCATCGAAATCGAGGGCCGGTTCGTCGGAGATATTTTCGGTGTTGGTGTCGGTATATTCGTCCATTTTGCGCGGTGCTTTACGGAGATAGGGGTGCTGAATCGCCCTGATAGGATTTGTCTCCCACAAATTTACAAAAAAATCCGCTCAAAGGGAAATCCCGAAGTGTAAGTGGCTCAGAAAAACGGCCGGAAGGCTATGCTGACGCCCGGGATACCGCAGGCCACCCATGCCGATGCGGCACGGTAGAGCTGCCGGTAAAAGGGGCATTTTTCCTTCCCGAGCAGGCTTTGCATCTGCGTGCGGGCATACTTGCGTGAGCCTTCCCGACGGCATTCTCCTGCGAGGATGGCACGCTTTAGCAGAAGGATGCGGCGGTGGCGCCGCGAGGTGAGCAGTGGCTCGACGGCGTCGAGCGTGGCAATGCGGTCGGGAGCCGCTTCCGTCGCCGACGGTCCGGTTATGGAGTCGGGGTGGCCGATGGTATGGAGTGTGGGCTTTCCCCCGGCCTTGACGGCGACGGGGCGCTGCAAAGCGAGTCTTACGCCCAGTTCGAGGTCGTTCCAGCGTTTTATGGCCGGATTCCATCCGCCGGCAGCCAGGAGAAGGGAAGTGCGCATGGCGTAGCGCTGGGTGGATAGCGATCCGTTGATGAGGTTGTGGTACATCAGCGAGCGCGCGAAGAAGCGGCAGCGATGAAGTTTGCGGCCCTGCGGGTCGCAGAGCGGGAAATCCCAGCCGATAATGTCGGCCTCTGGGTGAGCGGCAAACCCGCGCATGGCTCGGGCCACGTGGTCGGGTTGCATCATGTCGTCGCTGTCGAAAAACATTACATATTCCGTGCGGACGGCTTCAGTGCCCTTGCGTCGCGCGGCTGCTGCGGTGCGTATGCTTTCCGAAAGAATCTCCACACTGAAATCGGGAGCCTTTACCGAGTCGGCCCAATGGCGCAGCATCGCGAGAGTGCCGTCGGTGGAATCATTGTCGACCAGCACGACGCGCATAGGGCGGTAGCTCTGCCCGGCGATACCGGCGAGGGTGGCGCGTGCCATCTGCTCGCGATTATATACGGGTACGACTACTGTGATGCCAGGTTCGAGGACTGCACGGGGGAGATGGGCGTAGTCGGCTGTCATAGCGGAATTCGTGGCGGTCAGGTCCATTTTTTAAGACGCCAGTAGTGGTGGTATTTTTTTATGCGTGCATATAGTGGACCTACAGCAGGCAGCCCGGCGATAAACATGGATATGCGGCAACGCCACGGACGCGGGAGTCTGTTTTCGCGGAAAAATGAATCGACTTTGCGTAGGCGGTCGTCGTCGCGGAGGATTATTGCGGTCGAATACAGGAATCTTGCCAGACGTATTCCCGAATGACGGAGTGGCGCGTGCGGAAGCCGGAACCGCTCCGCGTAGTGATGCTTCAGCTTTATCAGCGAAAAGTTGAAGCGGAAATCCTTTTCAAGATCGGTCGTATGGGAGAAAGAGTCCTGTCCGACGGTGTAGTAGAGCGTAACGTCGGGAATATAGGCTACTGCGGCATTGTGGGCATAGATGGAGGCGAGCTGCAGGTCCTCAAAGCAGATTTCGGGGCTTTCGAAAGGCCACGGATCGGCCTCGGCTTCGGCAAGGAAGATGCTTTTGCGGAAAAGGGCGCTGCAGAAATGAATCAGGATGCCGGACGTCTGCACGGCCACGTCGAGTTCACCAGGCTTGGCCAAAGGCTTGAGAAAGGGCTTCTTTGATCCGTCGGGGTCAGATGTGGTGATGGACCCCGATATGTTGCTGTAGAAGCGCCAGTCGGTGTGAACGAGCCCTACTTCAGGGCTGGTGTCGAGCAGGTCGGCCTGCTTCTGAAGCTTGCGCTCGTCGACCCAGAAGTCGTCGCCGGCGCAGTCGGCGATATATTCGGCGCGACAGCGGCGGAGCGCGCGGAAATAATTTTCACGCACTCCGAGGTTCTCCTTGTTGCGTGTGTAGTGTATGCGTCCGGGAAATTGCGCCGCATAGGCCCGGCAGATATCGGAGGTGCGGTCGGTCGAGCAATCGTCGGCTATCTCGATTTCAAACGGGAAGTCGGTCTGCTGTGCGAGCACGGAATCGAGCGCGCGGGCTATGTAGTCCTCCTGATTGTAGGTGACTACGAGCACGGATACTTTGGGCATCGCGGCCCGGGCGTCGTCGTCCATTTCGCGGTGCGGTCAGAGATAACGGGCTACGGTGGCGGCGAGGTGGCTTATGTCGGGCACGCGCTCCACGAGTTCGCCCTGGCGGTTGATTACGAAAGTGGCCGGCAGCGAGCCCACATTGTAGTCGCGGAGCACCTGGTCGCCGTCGGCGGGTGCGTTGTATACCGTAATCCAGGGGAGATTGGCTGCGGCCTGGCGCCACTGGAATTCATCGTCGTCGAAGGCAATCTGGTAGACTTCCAGGCCCTCGGCGTGGTGGGCGTTGTAGACTTTGGCGAGCTCCACGTTGAACGCGGGTGAGGCTTCCGCGGCATAGGTGGTGAAGTTGAGCACTACCACTTTACCTTCGGAGGCGACATCGGAGATGCTGCGGCGCTTGCCGTTGTTGTCGAGCAAGGAGATTGCCGGGAGCTTGATTTCCATGGCCACGAGCGTGTCGGTCGGTACGGAGGCGCCGATGTTGCGGCGGCCGGAGAGATAGTAGGTCTCGAGAAATTTTGTGCGCGGGTCGGCCGGACGTTGCGTGTTGAAGGCATTCGCTACTGCGCCGACGATGCGGAGGTCGCTTTTCTGAGTGGGGTCGAACAGTGGCAGGTCGGCGACTTTGCGGAAAATCGTGTAGTAGGCCACGGCGCCGGCGGGGTCGCGGAGCACGGCTTCGGCGAGCTGGCGCTTAAGGTCGGGATCGAAAGCGGTGGCTTCCGCACCCTTCTCCTTGATGGTTTTGTTGATGAGGTCGTTGATATGCTGGAGCTTATCGGCAGACTCGGAGCCGCTGACGGTGTAGTCGGTTGCGAATGTGGCGGCGTTGGCCCGGATGTCGACACTTTCGAGCGAGTCGATGGGGAAATAGAGGCTTTTGCCGTCGAGTGTGAGGCGGAATACCTCGGGATGGCCTGCAGGAACGCCGGCCACCTTAAAGCGGCCTTTCTTGTCGGTCGTCACGGTGTCGAGTGCGTACCATCCGCCGCGGCCGTTGGGGGCCTCGACGATGAGGGAGGCGCTCTCAGCGCCTTCCACAGTGCCTTCGGCATGCCATTTTTTCTCGGAACATCCGGTGAGCGCGGCCATTGCGGCCACTCCGGCTATGAGAGATGCAAAATAACGGTTCATTGTATTGTTGCTTAGGCGTTTACTCACATTGGTATCGGTTTGCGGCTGTTCATTCGAACTGCGCGGCGATGGAGGCGGCGATGGCTTTCATCTCCTCCTCGGGGAGAGAGAGCTTGGGAGCGCAGAAATTCATGTCGGCACCCTTGTCCATCGGCACGAGGTGGACATGGGTGTGGGGCACGTCGAGGCCGATGACCGTCACACCGACTTTGGTGCAGGGAATGGCTTTTTTGATTGCCTTGGCCACGCGCTTTGCGAAGAGCATCAGGCCGGTGTAGTCGTCGTCGGCCATATCGAAAATGTAGTCGACCTCCTTTTTGGGGATAACGAGCACATGGCCCGGGTGGACGGGGCTAATGTCGAGAAATGCGAAATAGCGGTCGTCTTCGGCCACTTTATACGATGGAATCTCGCCTGCGGCGATACGTGAGAATAATGTTGCCATCTCGATGGGAGTCTAAGCGGTATTACATATATATTATTAATGTGTGGTCGTGGCGCGCAGTGGCCTTGTCAGATCTCGATGCTTTCGATTTCGAATTTCATCAGACCGGCAGGCACGCGGATTTCAACCACGTCGCCGACCTTATGGCCGAGCAGCCCTTTGGCGATGGGTGTGGATGCGCCGATTTTTTTCTCGCGCAGGTTCGCCTCGGAGTCGGCCACGATGGTGTATTCCACGCTCATGCCGTTGGCCTGGTTTTTGATTTTTACGCGCGAGAGGATATTTACCTCGTCGGCGTTGAGCTTGCTTTCGTCGATAATGCGGGCGTTGGCCACGAGGTCTTTGAGCTTGGCGATTTTCATTTCAAGCATACCTTGTGCCTCTTTGGCGGCGTCGTATTCAGAGTTTTCGGAGAGGTCGCCCTTATCGCGGGCTTCGGCGATGGCGGCGGATATGCGCGGGCGTTCCACGCTTTCGAGGAAGGCTATCTCTTCCATTTTTTTCTTATAGCCTTCTTTAGTCATGTAGGTAAGTGCCATAATGATATTTCTTTTTGAGTGGCGGCCGGATGGCGCGGAAAGGGTGTGTTTTATGCGCGCGGGGCTGCCTGAAGGTTGAAAAATCAGTTTTGATATTAGACGACAAAAAAGATATAGTGCCTCTCCGGCCTCATGGCCGAGGGAGACGCTACTCGCTGGGTCTGAATTACATAAATACTCTTCGGAGCATTCGGCGTTCCTTCGGAGGCCTCATCTCTTCGCATGCAAATTTAAGCAAAATTCCACGTACTGGCAAAAAAATAATGAAAATGCAGAATTGAGCCGGATTTTATGTTGATTTCAGTAACTTTGCCTTATGCTTGAGAAATTTCCGACCTCGGCCGGTTACCGCGCCGGAATTCTGTTTATCTACGTTTGTTTCGTTGCCATCTACTGGGTAACACCTCTTTATGGCGACGATCTGTGTTTTATCAAGGATTATGCCGCGCATACGGGCAGTAATGAACTGACTATCCGCGGAATATGCGATTTTTTCGTCTACAACTGGCATACCGAAAACGGACGTATTCCCAACCTGCTGTTTGTCACTCCATTCGTAATGGCGTTCGGTCGCCACGCCGGGGCGTTCATCCTCGCCATATTCGCAACGGGGATGGTAGCTGAGACGGCATTGCTTTCGGCGCGCATAGTTGGCCGGCCGCGCGTAGCAGGTTCGCATCTTGCCTTTGTATGGGCGGTGTCGACCGCCACGCTCTCATGGTATAATAATTGCTTCCTTGCTTCGCATGCGCTTAATTATGTGCTCCCCACATGGATGATGCTCTGGCTCGTGCGCCTCGTTATCCTTACGTCGGAACACAAAATATCAGGCTGGCGACTTGCCTTGACTGCTTTTTTCGCCCTGCTGTGTGGCTGGATGCACGAAGGATGTTCCGCAATGCTGCTCGGCGGCTTGGGGCTCTGGATTATCTCCCGGAAATTCAGGATGCCTGCGTCCACATGGATTGTCGTCGCGATGGTTGCCGTGGGCTTCGCGCTGACAATGTCGTCGCCGATGATATGGATGCGCGTCTCACTCGAAAACCACGCCGTTGCGGATGTAGCCGTCGCCACGCCCCCCATGCCTACCATCCCGCTGACGGCAAATCCGGCTCCGGTATATACGCGTATCTGGAATCTTCTCTGGCGGGTTATGCCACTGCTCATTATTCTTGGTGTGACCGCCGGCGTTTCGTTATGTTTTACCCGAGGGAGGGAGGCTCTTACGGAGCTGTGGCAGCGTCAGTACATGCGCATCGCCGCTTTCTCGGTCGTTACAGGCATTGCAATGTGGACGGTGCTTGCGCGCCACAACGCCGGAGTAACGTGGTTTCCGCAGGCTATGGGACTCGTGCTGTTCTCGGCGCTCGCATTCAAGTTCGTGGATGGCAGAATTCCGGCTAAAGCGTTGAAATGGGCGACGGGGCTGACTTTCGCAGCCATCGGAGCGGTATTTGTTAGCGCGACGGCATGGACTTCGAGTAAAAACAAAGAGTTTCAGGAGATTATGGCCGAGGCGCAGGCTTCGCCAAACGGGACGGTATTCCGAGATCTTCTGCCGCGGCCCCATGCTCCCACTCTTAGGCTGCTCCCCGAGGAGGCATGGCGGAGCAATATGCACCTTTTCGCCATCAACAGCCATGAAAATAAGGTGATAAACGTTGTCCCGGCCGCGTTGCGCGACTTCTCGGCCGCGAAAGGACGTCGCATCAATGGCAACGCACATCTTATGGAATACAAAGGTGCGCTTATCGCACCTTATTCCCCGCTTGAATATGACCGTATCGACCTTCCATGTGAAGTGCCCACCGACTACTACGACTATGTACTTGCCGTCGACGGCGAAGAAGGCGGTTTCCCGCGCCTGACCACGCGCTACGTCTTCACCGCCGCCGACGGCACCCGCTGGCTATATCTCGAGCCCGTATTTGGTCTCGACTCATCCCGCATCACTGGCGCCGACATCTCCGCCACCAATTCCTAACCGTTGTCAAAGATTTTTGAGGCGGGATGGCGGAAAAATTTGGAAATGAGAGGGGAATGTGGTAATTTTGTGGGCTTTTTAGGCCGTATCGGGCTCGGATAAGCGGTCAGGTAGACCCGCCCGCCGGTTATAATCTATTTAAATACAATTAGTTGCAATGTACGCAATTGTAGAAATCCAGGGACAGCAGTTTAAAGCCGAAGCCGGCAAATTCCTGTATGTTCACTATCTCGGCGACGAGAAAAAGGAAGGCGAGACCATTGAATTCGACCGCGTTCTTCTCGTAGATGCCGACGGTGCCGTCAAAGTAGGCGCGCCCACCGTGGAAGGGGCAAAAGTGGTATGCGAGGTGAAACGTCCCCTCGTGAAAGGCGACAAAGTGATTGTTTTCAAGAAGAAACGTCGCAACGACTATGTTCGCAAGAACGGTCATCGCCAGTATTTCAGCCAGATCGTGATCAAGGACGTAATTGCTTAACCCCCAAAATAAACTCTAAGAAGAAATGGCACATAAAAAAGGTGTCGGTAGTTCGAAGAACGGCCGTGAGTCGGAAAGCAAACGACTCGGAGTGAAGATTTTTGGCGGTCAGCACGCCAAAGCAGGCAATATCATCAAGCGTCAGCGTGGCACGGTTCACCATCCCGGTCTTAACGTAGGTATGGGCAAGGACCACACGATTTACGCCCTCGTGGATGGCGTGGTTGTGTTCACCACCGGCAAGGAAGGCCGCCGTTTCATCAACGTGCAGCCTGCCGGCGAGGCATAACCTTACAGTCCGCACAGGCGCCAACGGCGCGTAAAGAAAAGCCGACGGCATCGAAATTCTCCCGAAAAAGGATGTTTTCGATGCCGTCGTCGTCATTGTGTGTTTTTCGGCGCCTTTGCAAGCTCTTGTGCGGACGCCACGATAGTATTTAGCGTTTAGCGACACAGCGTGAAACAGGACTCGGGCAGGCGGGGCGTTCTGATGAGTCGGCGTCGCTTCCAACGCCGCGGCGGCAGGGGTGGCGGTTGATTACGTCGAGGACCGCGCATCCTCGGCCGCTGGCCAGCCCGGTCGGGAGAGCTTAAGTTCCACTCTGAACGGCTCCTGCTCCCGCTGTTTCAGAAGTATAACGCCGGCGCAGCGGGGAAGGTTCCCCTCCCGTGTGTTAAAAAGGCTTCTTCGGAAATGCAACCTGCAAAAAAAGTGGCTATAAGTAGCTGCTCAAAATTATTTTATGTCTTCCTGATTCAATTATTTCAATATTTCCGGGGTAATAAATCGAATCTTTTCCTCTCTTCATCAGTCGTGTAGAAATCTACACACCTTCTTCATCGAGAAAAATCTCCTGAAATATTTCCTCCCGGAAATAATAAAATAATTTCGACCAGTTACCTAAAAATTCGATTAACTATTGCGTAATTGAAAAAAACGACGTAATTTTGCATCGCAAAACCGGAAAGGCGCGGGAGCGCGTCGCGTTGGTTTTAGTTATGCTTCAGTAGCTCAGTTGGTTAGAGCACCTGACTGTTAATCAGGGGGTCGTTGGTTCAAGCCCATCCTGAAGCGCATCCCCTTCCCCCGAGGCGTTTATCTGTAATGGATAGGCGCCTCTTTTTTTGAGTCGCTGTTATAACGGCCTGTCCGGGGCATCGCCGGAGGGAAGTTCAGGCTTTTGCTATCCGAACCGTTGTGACAGCGCCTCGCTATCCGGACGGAGGTGTGAATGTGGTAATAACAGCCCGTCTGGAGGGAGCGCCGCCGAAGGGCAATAGAGAATTTTTTCCTTAATATTTGTGAAGCTTCCGCCGAATTGCTAATTTTGCATAAATTATGTCGTGATGTGCGGTTCGCGGGCTGACGCGCCAGGCGGATGCCCCGAAACTACAGACCTCGAGCCAACCGGAAACAAAATCCAAAACATTTAACAATAAACTCTAAATCAAAACATTTATGTGGTTAACATCCTCATCCATAGGTAGGAAGTTCGTCATGTCGCTTACGGGCGCCTTCCTTGTCCTATTCGTGACGTTTCACGCATTGATGAACGGAGTGGCACTATTCTGGCCCACCGCCTACAACGAGGTGTGTCTGTTTCTCGGCGCCAACTGGTATGCCCTGATCGGCACTCTGGTGCTCGCCCTGGGCTTCGTGCTTCACATCGTGTATGCAACGTGGCTCACCATCCAGAACCGCCGTGCCCGCGGCAACCAGCGCTACGCCGTTGAGTCGCGCCCGAAGCAGGTGGAATGGTCGTCGAAAAACATGTATGTGCTCGGCATCGTGGTGCTTGCCTTTCTGGTAGTTCACCTTATCCAGTTCTGGAGCAAGATGCAGCTGGCTGAAATCTGCCACTACGACGTGGTTGACTGTGCCACCGGTGAGAGCGTACCCCCCGCCGCCGGAACATGGTTCCTGGCGATTGCCTTCCGTCAGCCCATTACCCTCATCGTGTATCTGATCGGCTTCATCGCCCTGTGGTTCCACATGACCCATGGTTTCTGGTCGATGTTCCAGACCGTAGGCTGGAACGGCAAGGTTTGGATGGACCGCGTAAAATGTATCGGCAATATCTGGACCACCGTGGTTATCGCACTTTTCATCGCCGAGGCCATCGTGTTCACTGTTCAGGCCCATCGCGGCGTCTATACTTCCTGCCCGGCTCTGATCGAGCAGTATCAGGAAATGGCTGCCGAGGGTAGCGCCGTATCGATTCAGGAGCAGCCCTGCACTCAGCTCTGCCAGGATGCAGCCTGCGCCGAAGCTTCCTGCGAAAAGGCAGCCTGCGCCGAAGCCAACTGCGCTTCGAAAGGCTGCGCCGAAGAGGGCTGCGCTCCCGGCAATTGCGCTAACGGCGCATGCACCGGCGACGCCTGCAATAATGCCGACTGCGCCGCCACCCAGTGTGGCAAAGTCGCCGAGAGTGTAAACGAAAACACTAACGAATAATTGATATTTTTCAGATATGGCCGATTATAAGAAAATCGAAGGCATGATCGACTCCACGCCCATAATGAGCGAATATGCCGACATCGAATCGTCGAAGCTTCCTGAATTCCAAATCGATTCAAAAATTCCCGAAGGTCCCGTAGCTGAAAAATGGACCAACTATAAGGCACATCAGAAACTCGTGAACCCCGCCAACAAGCGCCACCTTGATATAATCGTGGTCGGTACGGGTCTGGCAGGCGCTTCGGCTGCCTCCACTCTCGGCGAGCTCGGTTTCAATGTGTTCAATTTCTGCATCCAGGACAGCCCGCGCCGCGCCCACTCCATCGCAGCCCAGGGCGGTATCAACGCCGCCAAGGACTATCAGAACGACGGCGACTCGGTTTACCGTCTCTTCTACGACACGGTGAAGGGCGGTGACTTCCGCTCGCGCGAGGCCAACGTATACCGCCTGGCCGAGGTGTCGAACAACATCATCGACCAGTGTGTGGCTCAGGGTGTTCCCTTCGCCCGCGAGTATGGCGGCCTTCTGGCCAACCGCTCGTTTGGCGGCGCACAGGTGAGCCGTACATTCTACGCCAAGGGCCAGACCGGCCAGCAGCTGCTGCTCGGCGCCTACGCATCGCTCAACCGCCAGATCAAGAAAGGCACCGTGAAGAGCTTCAACCGTCGCGAGATGCTCGACATCGTGATGATCGACGGCCGCGCACGCGGCGTGATCATGCGCAATCTCGTCACCGGCGAACTCGAGCGCTACGCCGCCCACGCCGTAGTTCTCGCCACCGGCGGCTACGGACGTGCATTCTTCCTGAGCACAAACGCCATGGGCTGCAACGGCTCCGCCGCAGTCCAGGCATTCAAGAAAGGCGCCTACCTTGCAAACCTCGCCTTCACCCAGATTCACCCCACATGTATCCCCGTTCACGGCGAAGACCAGTCGAAGCTCACCCTCATGAGCGAATCGCTGCGTAACGACGGACGCATCTGGGTGCCCAAAAAGAAGGAGGACGCAGAGGCCATCCGCGCCGGCAAGAAGAAGCCCACCGACATCCCCGACGAGGACCGCGACTTCTATCTGGAGCGCCGCTATCCCGCCTTCGGCAACCTCTGCCCGCGCGACATCGCCTCGCGTGCCGCCAAGGAGCGCTGCGACGCAGGCTACGGCGTAGGTACCGGCAATGCCGTATATCTTGACTTCAAATACGCCATCCAGCGCCTGGGTGCCGACGTGGTCCGCGACCGCTACGGCAACCTCTTCGACATGTATCAGATGATCTCCGACGATAATCCCTACGAGACACCCATGATGATCTTCCCTGCCAGCCACTACACCATGGGTGGCATCTGGGTGGACTACGAGCTCCAGACCTCGATCAAGGGCCTCTTCGCCATCGGAGAGTGCAACTTCTCGGACCACGGCGCAAACCGCCTGGGAGCTTCCGCTCTGATGCAGGGTCTTGCCGACGGATATTTCGTGCTTCCTTACACTATGCAGAACTATCTGAGCGACCAGATCAAGGTTCCGCGCTTCTCGACCGACACCAAGGAATTCGACGAGGCTGAAAAGGGCGTTCGCGACCGTATCGCCCGCCTTATGGCAATCAAGGGTACCCAATCGCCCGACCAGCTTCATAAGAAGCTCGGCCACGTGATGTGGAATCTCGTGGGCATGGGCCGTACGCTCCAGAGCCTGGTGAAGGCAGTCGACGAAATCGCCGAAGTGCGCAAGGAGTTCTATTCCGACCTGCGCATCGTAGGCTCGGCCGACGACCTCAACACCGAACTTGAAAAAGCCCTCCGCCTTGAGGACTTCCTCGTTATCGCAAAAATGATGGCTATCGACGCACTCCACCGCAACGAATCGTGTGGCGCACACTTCCGCGAGGAGTATCAGACCGCCGACGGCGAAGCCGCCCGCAACGACAAGGACTACATGTATGTAGGCTGCTGGAAGTACATGGGCGACGAAGAGCGTCCCGTGCTGCTCAAGGAGCCGCTCAAATACGAGGCAATTCAGGTGCAGACCCGTAACTACAAGTCATAAACTTCAACCACGTCGGGCCGAAGCGGTGCGGCGCCCTGCGCCTGCGGTCCGCATCCGGCCCACCCCATCACAAACACAATTATGGAACATACGATAAATGTAAATTTGAAGATTTGGCGTCAGCGTGGTCCGAAGGAACCCGGTAAGTTCGTCAAATATCGCGTGGAGAACGTTTCTACGGGAAGCTCCTTCCTGGAAATGCTCGATATGCTCAACCAGCAGCTCGTCGACAAGGGCGAGGAGCCCGTGGTATTCGACAACGACTGCCGCGAGGGTATCTGCGGCATGTGCTCGCTCTATGTCAACGGCCATCCCCACGGCCCCGTGCAGGGCATAACCACCTGCCAGCTCCATATGCGCAAATTCCATGACGAGGAGGAAATCACCATCGAGCCCTGGCGCTCGGCCGGCTTCCCCGTAATCCGCGACCTTATGGTGAACCGAAATGCTTTCGACCAGATCCAGCAGGCCGGCGGCTATGTATCGTTCAACTGCGGCGGCGCTCCCGACGCCAATAATATCCCCATCTCGAAGGAGATCGCCGACGAGGCTATGGACTCCGCTACCTGCATCGGCTGCGGCGCCTGCGTGGCAGCCTGCAAAAACGGTTCCGCAATGCTCTTCGTGGCAGCCAAGGTGAGCCAGTTCGCCCTCCTTCCTCAGGGCAAGGTAGAGGCTGCACGCCGCGCACGCGCCATGGTAGCTAAGATGGACGAGGTAGGTTTCGGCAACTGCACCAACACCGGTGCCTGCGCCGCCGAATGCCCCAAGAATATTTCGCTGAGCAACATCGCGCGTCTCAACCGCGAATTTATAAAAGCCAAGTTCGCCGACTGATACGCTGTCTCCGGAGGTTCAGCCCGTGAGACCATCCGGAACATATACATACCGCTGAAGCCGGTGTGTCGGATACTGAAGTCCGACACACCGGCTTTCATTTACTTTCTTTCATTCACTTTTACTTTCTTTCATTCACTTTCTTTCATTTACTTTATGGAGAGGGGTTGGGAGGGCTTTTTGCGATGTGTGTTGCATAACATGCGGCATAATTGTCGTTTTGCAAAAAAAATCGTAAATTAGAGCCCGTTTTAACACAATAGTGTCGGTTTAAAACGTTTTTACCGACGAATAGGGCGGTGCTTCAAGATGCCCGCATCTCACCTTTAAATTCGGGTAAAATCCGCTCAGAAACAGTCTCTGATTCTTTCCGAAGAAAAAGTTAAAATGACTTCATTGATTGGGATACTATGATCTCGCGATTTTTTTCATCAATCCTGAATAGGTTCAATTCTTCCCTCCCGGCGCGTTACGCCGTTGCCATCACCATCCTGCTTCCCGGGGCCGCATCCGGCTCCGATATTGTTGCTACAAAGGCCTACCGCTGGACCGGCGACTCGATAATCCAGGGCCCTTTCAAGGCATACGCACCTACCCCTTTCCGGATAGTATCCGACTACTCGGCGCAGCCCGGCTACTACATGGGGGTGGAGAAAGAATGGAATCTCAAGAACGATATTTCGGAATATCCGCAGCTCACCACATCCAATACCCTCCACAACGCCATATTCAATATGGGCCTCGACGAGATGGTGAACGCCATTGAGCCTGACCGGACCCTCCGCACCGGCAAGGAATGGCCCGGAGTATGGACGCGCGACGTGAGCTACTCCATAATCCTCGCTATGGCCGCCCTGCAGCCCGAGGTGTCGCGCATATCGCTCGAACATAAAATCACCCCCAACGGCCGCATCGTGCAGGATACGGGCTCCGGAGGTGCGTGGCCCATCAGCTCCGACCGACAGATATGGGGCATCGCCGCATTCGAGGTATACAAGGCTACGGGCGACAAGGGCTGGCTCAACAGGATCTATCCCGTAATCAAGAATTCGCTTGAGGACGACTACAAGACCATCTACGACCCCGAGACGGGGCTGGTTCGAGGCGAGACATCGTTCATCGACTGGCGCGAGCAGAGCTATCCCCGCTGGATGCAGACGGCCGATATCGCTCAGAGCGAGGCGCTGGGAACCTCGGTAGTCCACGCGCAGGCATGGCGCACGCTCGCACAGATTGCCCGCCTTATGGGCGAAAACACCGAGGCACAGAAATACGACGCGCGTGCCGACGCCCTGGCCGAGGCAATCAACCACCAGCTCTGGAGCGACGAGAAGGGATACTACAATATGTATCTCTACGGCCGCGACAACATGATCGCCAATCCGCGCGCCGAGACACTCGGCGAAGCGCTCGCCATACTCTATGGCGTGGCCAGCCCCAACCGCGCCCGGATTCTCACGGAAAAAAATCCCACTACCCCCTTCGGTACGGCCATCTTCTATCCGCAGATAGCCGACATGCCGCCCTATCACAACAACTCTCTCTGGCCATGGGTGGCCGCATACTGGACGCTGGCCAACGCCAAGGTAGGCAACGAGCGCGGAGTGATGCAGGGCATCGGCTCCATATTCCGTCCGGCTGCACTTTTCGCCACCAACAAGGAGAATTTCGTGCTCGACAACGGCGATATAGCCACGGAGCTGAATTCGTCGAACATGCTCTGGTGTCTCTCGGGCAATCTTGCCGTGACGATGAACATTCTTTTCGGCATACACTACGAGGCCGACGGAATAAGGTTCGCCCCGTTCGTGCCCAAAGCGCTTGCCGACACACGTTCGCTCAACGGGCTGCGTTACCGCGACGCCACTCTCAACATCACCGTGAGCGGCTACGGCAGCCAGATCAAGGATTTCTATCTCAACGGCAAGCGGCAGACGCCTTTCATCCCTGCCGATATCAAGGGAGAGAACACCATAAAAATCATCATGGCCGACAACAACGCCGCCCCGATGCGCCTCAACGAGGTGCCCAATCTCAAGGCTCCTCTCACCCCGATCGCATGGCTGAGCAACGACCCGTCGGTCAACAACCAGATGGGTCCGGTCAACAATCTGCTGCAGTGGAATCCCATCGAATATGTGAATCATTATATCGTGGTGCGCGACGGCAAGCCTGTGGCGCAGACTACCGAGACAACCTTCCTGGCAACTACCCCGGGCGAATATCAGGTTATCGCCGTCGATGCCAACGGAACCCAGAGCTTTGCATCCGAGCCGCGCTCCAACGCTACCGTGCATCGTTTCGATTTCCCCGGCGAGAAAACGGCAATGAGCTCGGATGAGGCGCAGAACCGGCTGCGCACGCCGCTCCACGGCTATCGCGGCAGCGGATTCGTGGAGATGGACCATACGTCGGGATCTGTCAACGTACCCGTAGAAATCGGTGAGAGTGGCCTTTATGCTGTGTCTCTCCGCTATGCAAACGGCAACGGACCGGTCAACACTGAAAACAAGGCTGCCATCCGCACGCTTCTTGTCGACGGCAAGCGCGCCGGCACCATCGTGATGCCTCAGCGTGGTGTGGGCAACTGGAACGACTGGGGGATGACCAACGTGGTGAAAGTGCGCCTCACCCCCGGCCACCACAACCTCTCGCTGGTGTTCCTCCCCGAGAATGAGAACATGAACTTCAAGGTGAACCATGCCCTTGTCGATCAGATTGAGCTCCGGCGCCTCCGCCCCTGATTCCCTGATTCGGTTTTTCGCTGTAAATCCATCGCACCTTCCTGAGAAATGAACGGTAAAACGAAGTCCTCACACGGCGGCCGACTGTCGAGCTTCGAGGCGGTGCGCATCGTGGCCATTCTGATGGTGCTTGTAGTGCACTGCGTGAGAAACAAATTCGAAGTCACCGACCCCCATACGCTTGCAATTGAGTGTGGGTGGCTTTCGTGGGAGGAGTGCGTGATGGCAAGTTTCGGCATTCTGGGAGTGAATCTGTTCATCCTGATTTCCGGATGGTTCGGCATCCGGCTCTCGGCGCGAGGCGTGTTCGGAATATTTTTCGTAATTATTTTTTACCGGCTGCTTATCGGAATCGTCTTCCTGAGTGCGGGAGTCGCCCCGGTCAAGGAATTCCTATTGTTTATTGTTCCGACGTATCTCGACTGGTTTTCGGGGGCTTACGTATTGCTGATGTTTATCTCTCCGATGATAAACCACTATATTGAGCATCACCGGCGTTCGGCCGTGAAGCTTGTCGGCGGCGCGTTCTGCTTTATATGGCTTTGCGGCTGGCTCGTGAATACACAGCCCGACAACCGGATGGAATACAATCTGGTAATCGTGGTCCTGATGTATGCCGTCGGGCGGATTCTGCGCTTCGGCTACGATGGCGGCCGATGGCATTGTTCGCCCCGCAGGCTTCTGGCCTGCACAGTCTTGATTCTTGCCGTATCCGGTACTGTATGGTTTGTGCTTACACGCTATGTCGACAGTATCGGTTTCGGGTGGTGGCTGAACCGCATAATGCTTTCACGTTTTAATCCCGTGAATATCGCGGCAAGCATCATGATCGTTCTTGCTGCGGCCCGGCTCAATTTCCGCAGCAAGGCTGTCAACAGTGTGGCCGGAGCGGCATTCGCCGTCTATCTGATACATTGTAATCCGTTTGTGTTTCCGTATTATAAGGAGGTGGCTATCCGGCTTTTCGACACCGGCTCGGCGATGTTCTATCCTTTCGGGGTATTGGCGTTTGCCATTGCGACCTACATGGTGAGCTGGCTGATTGACTGTGTGCGTATGCTTGCACAGCAGCGGTTTGAAACCGCCGGAACCGCATTGCGGCTGTCAACCGCGTTTAACCGCGCTGTGGCGTGGCTTGAGTGAGCGGAACGCCACAAATTCTGTTAATTGCGTTAACAGAAGGGGCCGGTTTTGTTGTAAAACTTTAAAATGGCGGCAGATGCATTCGGCTGGTTTAACTTTAAGGGTAACTTTGTGTCATTAAAACGTCTGCGCAATGTGGATTTCGTATTGCGCGTGCCCTCATTCTCCTGAAGGGTCTCACTGCTCTCTCCGCCTGTTTCCAATATCTACAACGTAAAAACTATTCCGATGAAATTTCCAAGGCGCAAACTCCTTGTTGCCGCAACGGCCGCGACGGCCTTGGCCGCCTGGGCCTACAATATTACCGGAACCGTCACCGACCAGTATGGCGAGCCCCTTATGGATGCCACCGTGCGTATACTCAATGCCGGCGACTCGGCTTTTGTGAAGGGCATGATTGCCGAGCTTAACGGCGGTTTCAAGGTCTCGGGCCTCAAGAACGGAAACTATCTGGCCGAAGTGACCTACATAGGCTACGAGACCACCTCGCGCCCTCTGCGTATTGCCGACGCCTCGATTAAACTCGACACCATCAAGGTGAACGAGTCGAGCTATATGCTCAAGGAGACCACCGTAATCGGAGTCAAGACTCCCATCAAGGTGATGCAGGACACCGTCGAATTCAATGCCGACACCTACAAGACTCCGCCGAACTCCGTGGTGGAAGACCTTCTCAAACGCCTGCCGGGCGTCGAGGTCGACTCCGACGGCAAAATTACGGCCAATGGTAAGGAGGTGACCAAAATTCTTGTCGACGGCAAGGAATTCTTCGCCGACGATCCTAAGGTGGCTTCAAAAAATCTGCCGGTAAACATGGTCGACAAACTCCAGGTGGTAGACCGCAAGAGCGATCTGGCGCGCCTGACGGGTGTAGACGACGGCGAGGACGAGACCGTAATCAACCTCACGGTGAAGAAAGGGATGAAAAACGGCTGGTTCGGAACCGTCGAGGCGGGTTATGGCACCGACGACCGCTATCAGGCCACGTTCAATGTGAACCGCTTCTGGAACGACAACCAGATTACCTTCATCGGTTCGGCCAACAACACCAATGAACTCGGATTCACCGACGGTAACGGCAACCGCTTCCGCCGGTTCGGCGGTGACCAGGGCATCAATAACTCCCAGTCGTTCGGAGTGAATTTCAACGTCGGAAACCAGGAAATCCTCCGCGTGGGCGGCGACGTGATGTACAGCCATACCAACCGCACTACCCTCAAGCGCCAGATGCGCGACTATCTGCTCTCCGATTCGTATTCGCGCGAGGGTTCGACATCCGACGCCCTCGACCGCGGCCACAACGTGCGCGCAGATTTCCGCATAGAGTGGAAACCCGACTCGTTCAATACGGTCGACTTTCGGCCTACCTTCTCCTACAATACTAACCGGAGCGATATTTTTGAAACCGACACGCTGTATTCCAACAATCCGGCCATACCGATGGTGAACCGCAGCTTCAACCGGTCGAACTCCCATGGGGATTCCTACGAGGCTACCGGCCGGCTGATCTACAACCATAACTTCCGCAGTCGCCGCGGCCGCTCCATATCGCTTATGGCCAATTATCGTTTCAGCGACGTCAGGGAGTATGAGAACGCCTTCTCCTACAACCACTTCTACATGCTCAAGAGCCTGCTCGATGCGAGCGCCGACTCAATCGACTCCTACGAGCAGTATACCGACAGCCATACGTGGGCCAACACCATCGGCGCGCGTCTGAGCTGGACCGAACCTCTCGGCGACGTGTCCAAAGGCCGCTTCCTCACCTTCAGCTACCGGCTGCAGTACCGCTGGAACAACGCCGACAAGAGCGTCGAACGCCGCTATCCCGATTTCATCAACGGCTCCGACGACCCGATGAATCTCACATTCCTCCCCTGGCAGTACATGGACCAGCTCTCCAACAGCTTCCGCAACGATTTTTTCACTCAGGACATTCGCCTCGGATTCAAACTTGTAAAACCCAAGTATAACCTGGATCTCGGCGTGTCGGCCGTGCCGTCGATGTCCAGGAGCAAATACCTCTCGGGCAACAAGCAGGATATTCCCGAGCGCTGGGTATGGAATTTCGCTCCGTTCATGCGCCTGCGCTATAAGTTCGACAAGCAGTCGTCGATGAATCTTATGTATATGGGCCGCTCCTCCCAGCCTTCGATGACGCAGTTGCAGCCAGTGCCCGATTTTACGAATCCGCTCAATGTCGTCTACGGTAATCCGGCTCTGAAGCCGACATTCTCCCACAATATCCGTCTGCGTTTCCAGAAATTCTCGCCGGAGAGCCAGCGCTCGATCATGAGCATGGCCGACGCACAGATAATGCAAAACAGCATCGTGTCGCGCACGGACTACGACCCCCAGAGCGGCGGCCGCTCCACCCACTACGAAAACGTCGGCGGCGTATGGAACGTCCGGGCCATGAACATGTTCTCGCAGCCCTTCGGCCGTAATAAAACATGGTCGTTCAACAATAATGCCTTCGTGTTCTACAACCATCAGGCCGGCTACAACAACGGCCTGCTCAACCGCTCGGGAACGCTGATGTTCGCCGAATCGCCCTCCATCGCCTTCCGTCCGCAGAGCCTGGAGCTGGAGCTGCGTCCAAATTACCGCGTGCAGTGGACCCACAACAGCATCGAGAACATCAACACCCCGACCATCCACAGCTACGGAGGCTCCTTCAACGGCTCCTGGTATGCGCCCTTCGGCCTTGTGCTCGCATCCGATGTAACCTATTCGGCCAACAAGGGATATTCCGAGGGATTCAACACCAACACGTGGCTCTGGAATGCCTCGATTTCATATCAGTTCATGGCAGGCCGCGCAGCGACGGTAATGCTCAAGGTCTACGACCTGCTGCAGCAGAAAAACAGCATCCAGCGTCAGGTTACGGCCAACTATATCGACGACATAGAGTATAACTCGCTCACGCGCTACTTCATGCTCACGTTCACCTATAAGTTCAATACCTTCGGAAAAGGCAACGAGCCCACCGACCGCAACAATCACCGGTGGGGTCCCGGTGGCCCCGGAGGCCCGCCTCCAGGTGGCGGCCGTGGTCCGCGGTAAAAGCAGAAATGTGTGTTTTATAAGAGATAAAGTGGAGGCTCCGGCAAATATTTGCCGGAGTTTTCGCGTTATAATGCATATTGAGCCATTCAAGAGAATGTATCCTGAATACTACGTAACTGGTCGTAAATAATTCCAATGAGCGATTTCAAACTCAACATATTGGGCTGCGGAAGCGCTACGCCGTCGCTGCGTCATCTGCCGGCATGTCAGATAATAGACTACCGCGGATCGCTGATGATGATCGACTGCGGCGAGGGGGCGCAGCTTTCCATGCGCCGCCAGCGGCTCAAGTTCTCGCGCCTGAACCATATATTTATCTCCCATCTCCACGGCGACCACTGTCTGGGGCTCCCGGGATTGCTTTCAACACTTGCCCTTCAGGACAAGGGAGGCACCGTGACGGTCCATACCTTTGCCGACGGAGTGAAGATTTTCAGCGAGATAATGGATTTTTTCTGCCGCGAGCGTCCGTTCGACCTGCAGTTCAACGTGGTAGACCCCACACGGCGCCAGACAGTGCTCGACCTGCCGGGACTCGCGGTCGAGGCAATACCGCTGCGTCATCGTGTTCCCTGCGTGGGCTACATCTTCCGCGAGAAGCCAAAACCCCGCCATCTGCGCGGCGATATGGTGAAATTCCTTGATATTCCGGTATCGAAACTCCACGACATCAAGTGTGGGGCTGATTATGCCGCTCCCGATGGCCGTGTTTTCGCAAACGACATGCTTACCACCCCGGCCGATCCGGCCATAAGCTATGCCTACTGCTCCGACACGGTGTTCACCCCCTCGCTCGCCCGGGAGGTCGAAGGTGTCGACTGGCTCTATCATGAGGCAACCTATACCGACGAGGCTTCCGTACGCGCCCGCGAGCGCTACCATTCCACGGCCTCCGAGGCTGCCCGCATCGCCGCCGACGCCCATGTAGGCCACCTGCTGCTCGGCCATTTCTCCAAAGCCTACACCGACGAGTCCACGCATCTGGCCGAGGCCCGCGCCATATTCCCCTCCACCACTGTATGTGATGAAGGTATGATCGTTGATCTCGGTCAGCGACATGATAGAGATCGCTCTTTGGCTCGGGTCCGTTAACCTCTGAATTTTTTTGAAATGCTGTTCAATTCCATTGAGTTCGCGATATTCCTGCCTATCGTGTTTCTGTTGTACTGGTATGGATTCAACAGGCGCGTTGTCGGGCGCAACCTTTTCATCATCGCCGCAAGCTATCTTTTCTATGGATGGTGGGACTGGCGTTTCCTGGTGCTTATCGCGTTCACATCGCTCTCGGCATATCTGAGCGGAATCGCCATCGGCCGGTGCTATGGTGCGGGCAATTGCAGAGCGGAAGATGCCGGTGAGGCGTGTGAGAATCCTCGGCGCAGACGTCGCGCCCGGGCTATATGTGCGCTCAATATTGTGGTGAATCTCGGCATCCTCTGCGTGTTCAAATACTACAATTTTTTCATGACGGAGTTTGCCCATCGGTTTCTCGGTGGGGATACCTCGGGATTGCTTGTAAAAATCATCCTGCCGGTAGGAATATCCTTTTACACATTTCAGGCGCTCAGCTACACTATCGACGTGTATCGCCGCACACTTGCCCCGACGCGCGACGCTACAGCTTTTTTCGCCTACATATCCTTTTTTCCGCAGCTCGTGGCCGGACCGATAGAGCGCGCCACAAACCTGCTACCGCAGTTCTACCGGTTGCATTCCTTTGATTATCCCGGGGCAGTCGACGGTTGCCGCCGCATCCTCTGGGGACGTTCAAGAAAATTGTGATTGCCGACGGATGCGCTTCTGTCGTGAACACGATATCTGGCCTGGGGCGGCATGCATGCCCTGATGTTCACGCCGTATATCCTTCGGAAAGGAGGCTCGCGGAAGTATCTCGATGTGGTGGCGGCCAACCGGCGGTGGCCCACCTTGCGCGAAACCGCCGGAATGGCATTTACATTCTGCGTGGTTGTCGTGGCTTGGATTCTTTTCAGGTCTGAAACTATCACAGATGCCGGGCGATATATTGCCGGGATGTTTTCATCGTCGTTGTTTACTCGTCCCTGGGGCTATGGGCCGGAGAATATGCTTTGGCGCACATTGATTTTTATTGTGGTCATGCTCGTTCTGGAGTGGGTGCAACGCCGCAAGGAGTGTGTTCTTGATCTCAGCGGTGTGAAGTCGGCTCCTTTGCGGTGGCTGATCTATTACGCATTCATTATCACTGTCTTTATAGTTTACTATAAAGGTGGAGTAGAAACGTTTATTTATTTCCAATTCTGACATGCGACAAGTAAATAGCCTCCGTAAGTTTATTGTCAAGGTTGCTGTCGGTACGTCGCCGGTGATTCTTTTCGCATTGGCGTGCGTGTACTATAACGTATTTGTCCATCCTGAAATTTCCGGCGACCTGGGCGCTCTTGCGAAGATTCCCTTAGGGTGGGAATACAATGACCGGATGAATGAGCCCCGGTTCGCAGACTGCAAAGTGAGACATTTCGGCGAGGATTCTGTGGCCGGCCGCATTTTTACCATCGGCGATTCGTTCAGCCAGCAGGGAATCAACGGTTATCAGAATTTCCTTGGCCATCAGTTGGATGAGATCATCTCGAATTACCCGGTTTTATCTTCCGATCGCCCTGAGGATATTGCCATAGGCCTCCTCAACTCGGGTTTTTTCGACCACAGACCACAGATAGAGCGGGTGATTGTGGAGAGCGTGGAGCGGGAGCTTACGCAACGATTGCTTGAGGTTGATTTTTCATGTGTTCATGATGGCCCCAGACCGCATAGCGATGTGGATGCACCTCCTGCCAGCGGCGAATTTCTGCATCGTATGGTCGCCCAGACCAAGGACTGGTTGCTGTTCAGACTTCATATCGCGCGTCCCAACGTAAGAAGTGTGGATCTGACGTCAGAAATGTTCACACTCGTTGGGAAGGACAATCAACTTTATTTCTATGCGGAAGATCTTAATCGTCTTTCGGTGACTGACGAGGAGCAGGTTGTAATGTCGGAGAATCTGCGCGCGATGCATGACGCTTTCCGGAGCCGCGGCATAAAGATGTTATATATGATAGCGCCCGACAAATACGAGGTATATCAGTACTATGCGGTCAATAATCCTTATCCTGAGAAAATTCTCGGCCGTCAGCTTGAGGCACTTGATTCGCTTGGGTTTGTGGTGAATCCTATACGTCGGATGCGTCAGATGCTCGATGCCGGATGTAAGGATCTCTATATGGCCCACGATACCCATTGGTCGCCTGTGGCCGCAGCCGAAGTGGCGGAAATGCTTCGGGAGAGGATTGTGGAATCCTCTACCGAATGATGCGTTTATGCTTGGAAGATCCGGGACCGCTTTGGTCAGTCGCGGGGCAACCGGGCTATGAGGTCGTCGTGGAGGGCGGTTTTCTTTTCGATGTGGTCGAGGACCATGCGGACGAATGGGTCGCGCTCGAATTCGCCGCGCACCTGCTCGAAGTCGCCCCGACGGTTGCGTTCGGAGGTGGTGTCGAGGCCGAAGCCGATGTGTGATACTGCCGAGAACTCTTTGCGGGCATCGTCGTAGAGCATGCGGTCGAGCTTCACCACACTTTCGACCCAGCGTTTTGCTATGGCGGCCACGTCGGCTATGGTGAGATCGGAGCATTCCTTGCCGAGCCAGCGGCTGAAATTCTCCACGACCCATGTCCATTCCATTTCATAGTAGTCGGCATGGAGGCGGTGCAGCCGCTGGTTGACCGCGTCGAGGCGCTGGATGCTTCCGTCGGCAATCTCGGAGCACAGACGGCGGATTTCCAGCTTGGGTGCGATGAGTCCGGCAAGGTCAACCCATTCGCCGCGTCCGGCTTCGAGGGTGGGGGCGAGGCGGCGCCGGATGTCGGCGTCGCAGGTAATCTGCATCCCTTCGAGGCGTTTGAGCACGGAGTTGCCCATGAATTTGTCGATGGCCATGCCGTAGTACATGCGCCCCTTGCGCAGGGCGGAGGCGCTGATGGTCATCCCCTGGTAGGAGTAGAATTGCGACGTTTCGCCCGAGGTGGCTTCGATTTCGTCGAGCAGGGAGATGCCGTCCATCATCTTCTGCACGGTATAGGGACTGAGCAGGTTGAAATTGATGAAATCAAGCTTATGGGGTGTGCGGCGCTTGTCGCGCTTGGGCCACTTCATGGCGTCGCGGATTGTGCCGACGCTCTTGAGGTTGACTCCGGGCACGAGGTGGGATTCTCCGGCTTTCTCTATCAGATAGCTGAACGGAAGGCGGGAGGTGTCGGAGTGGCTTACGTGGCGCCCCATCACCAACGAGAATGCGCCGATGTGGGCCGGCCACAGGATGTAGCTGTCGGAGGTGGTTTTCGAGCCGCGGTTGACCACGCCCTGATGGATGGGTCCGAGCTTGTACATGTGGTTGCTCTGGTTAGATCCGGAGCCGGCGTTGAGGAATGAGAACATGCCGGCTATCAGGAGGCTCGACTTGTGCATCGTCACGGTATAAGGCCCGGCGAAGATGGCGGCCGACTCGCCGTTTTCACATGCGCAGTTAGCGAAGAAAAGCGAATCGTGGGCCGAGAAAAGGCGCGTAAGCTGCGTTGCCTGCCCTACGAAGGTATGGACGAGCACCGCGCCACAGTCGACTTTAGCGCCGGCGCAGAGAATGAAGTCTTCGGCCATCACGTTCGGCCCGACGAAAACGGGGTCGTCGGCTTCCGACATTATCGAACCGTTGACAAGGCGCGTGGCTCCGTCGATGGTTGCGTGCGGCCCGACGTAGAGG
>UREH01000009.1 GCA_900546835.1 uncultured Porphyromonadaceae bacterium | reverse complement strand
TATCGTCGGCAGCGTCAGATGTGTATAAGAGACAGGTATTAGAATGTTGATTTTTGGGGAAAAGGATTCTCTTAAAAGTCCACCTCGTCGCGGGTGGGGATGGATTGCTGGGCTCCCATGCGGGTCACCGTGATGGATGCTGCCTTGTTGGCGAACTCGATTGCACGGCGCATGGGCATATCCTCTGAAAGAGCCACGCAGAGAGCGCCGCAGAAAGTATCGCCGGCAGCGGTAGTGTCCACAGGCGCTACCTTGAACGAGGGGATAAGCTCGCAGTCGCCGTTCTCGCATATCAGTGCACCTTTACTTCCGAGGGTAAATATAACCGTGGGCACGCCCATGGCATGGATGGCGTTGATTGCACGAAGCTCCGAGTCGCTGTCGGTGATTTCGACGCCCGAAATCAGCTCTGCCTCGGTCTTGTTGGGAATGATGATGTCCACATCGGCCAGAAGCGATGCAGGCAGCGGCTCGCGCGGCGCAGGGGCCGGATTGAGTATCACCTTCACGCCGTGCTTCCTGGCTATGCGGGCCGCATGGGCCACGGTCTCTACAGGCGTTTCAAGCTGCATGATAATGAGCGAGGCCGACGCTATGGCTTCCTCGGCGGCGTCGATGTCGGCGGGGAGAAGGTCAGCATTGGCCCCCGAAGCCACGGCGATGGAGTTTTCGCCGGAGGCGTCGACGTTGATAAGAGCTACGCCGGAAGGACAGTTGGCCGACACACCGACATATGTGGTGTCGATTCCGACCTTGCTCAGGAGCTCAACGGTCTGGCGTCCGAAAATATCGTCGCCCACTTTCGCCACGAAGATCGTTTCGCCTCCGAGTTTTGCGGCGGCAACCGCCTGATTGGCTCCCTTTCCTCCTTGATTCATCATGAAATTGCCGCCAAGCACGGTTTCGCCCGGCCGCGGCATACGATTTGTGCGGATCACCATGTCGGTATTGCTGCTGCCGACCACGACGATTCTCTTCGGTTTGGAGTTCATGGTAATTTAAGGTATATATTGGTTGATGTTTTTATGTTCCAGTTCTGCGATACCCTCTGTGGGCCGTGTGTACGACATCGGAGCATGTGTGCTCAAACGTTTGCGCAAATATATGTAGAGTATTTGGCATCTCAAAATATTTTTCAATATTTTTTTTACGAAAAATTTATTTATCTTTGCAAAAAGCTTAGACTATACGGGGATTTTTTGTCGCATATCTGCGCAAAACACGACAAAATTCGCCAATCCCGCTACATATTTCGAAGCTATTTAACCAAATCTCAGCCGTTTCCAGCAATGAAAAAGAGCACATTGGCCGATGTAGCACGCCTCACCGGACTCTCCATCACTACCATATCGCGAGTTCTCAACGGCAAATCCGACGAATACCGCATCTCAAAAGCCTCGCAAGTCGTTGTGTATAATGCCATTAAGAAACTAAATTACCATCCCAATCACGTTGCGCAAAGTTTGCGCAGCTCTTCTACCCATACCATCGCACTGCTGATTCCGCGTATCGAAAACCCGTTTTTCGCCAATATCGCGAGCATCATAATCCAGGAGGCCAACAAATTCACTTATCCCGTAATGGTAATCGACACATGCGAGAATCCGCTCGACGAAGACCGCGCGCTCGATACGCTGATGGCCCGCAACGTCGACGGCATCATCATGGCCCCATGCTCCGACACACCCCAGCGCATTCTCCAGGTAGCCGAACAGATTCCGGTGGTGCTGATCGACCGTTACTACGAGGAGCAGGGCGACTCCCAGCTCCCCTATGTGGCAACCGACAACTATGCGGGAGCCTTCGAGGCCACCAACCTGCTTATCGCCAACGGCCACCGCAATATTCTCTGCATCCAGGGCTCCCCCTTCTCGATCACATCGCGCAAGCGCGTGGAGGGCTACTGCGACGCCATGACAAAAGCCGGTCTGCAGGAGAATATCAACGTACGCGGCAACGACTTCTCCACCCAAAACGGCTATATCGAGACCAAACTCGCTCTTATGAGCGGCAATCCCATCTCGGCTATCTTCGCGCTTTCCTCCACCATTCTGCTCGGCTCAATCAAGGCCGTGCAGGAGCAGAACCTTTCGGTGCCGCAGGACATGTCGATTGTATCGTTCGACAACAACGTGTTCCTCGACTACCTCAACCCACCCGTCACCCGCGTGTGTCAGCCAATCGACTATCTCGGCATCGTGGCCGTAAAGATGCTCATGGATTCGATTCTCGGCAAGGAAATCGCCCAGTCGGCCATTCTCCTGCAACCTACCATAACCTTCGGTAATTCCGTGACCGTACCGCCGAATCCACCGGTGCAGCTTATCTCCCCGGCCTGAACATCACCCTCCGGCAAAGCGTTTCTCATGAAAACTCTTTGTCGATTATGTATCATCTTATTCTTCTGCGCCACGGCCAGAGCCAGTGGAATCTCGAAAACCGCTTCACGGGCTGGACTGATATCGACCTCACCGAAAAAGGGCGCGACGAGGCCGGCGAGGCCGGACGGAAAATCGCAGCCGCAGGCCTCGAGCCGCGATATTGCTTCACTTCGTTTCAGAAACGGGCCATCCATACGCTGCAGATTGCGCTCGACGCAATGGACCGCGTATGGCTCCCCGTGGTAAAGGACTGGCACCTCAACGAGCGACACTACGGAGCACTCCAGGGTCTCAACAAAGCCGATACCGCTGCGAAATTCGGCGACGAGCAGGTGCACATCTGGCGTCGCAGCTACGATGTGGCGCCACCGGCGCTTACTCCAGAGGATCCCCGGTTCCCAGGCAATGATCCGCGCTACGCGGCACTCACAGACGATGAACTCCCGCTGACAGAATCGCTGCAGACTACCATCGGACGCGTGCGCCCATGCTGGGAGGAACTTATCGCCCCGGCAATCCGGCTTTACGGGTCGGTTCTAGTAGCCGCCCACGGCAACTCCCTGCGGGCACTGGTGATGATGCTCAAGAAACTCACACCCGACGAAATCCTAAAAGAGGAGATTCCCACCGGCTCACCGCGTGTGTTCACCCTCGACGAGCGGCTTCAGCCCGTCGACGACCGGTATCTATAGGTTTATGAGGTAAGTTTTAAGCTTTCAGCGTATATCGAGCATCAGATGCGTCTGGAGCGACAGACCCCACTCCGGATGGGCAAGCGCGAAAGCTATGGCAGCCTCTGTGTTGCGCCGAGTAGCCTCTGCGTCAGCTTCATGGCAGGGCTGCACACGTAGCTCTCCGGCTATTGCACGGAGTCGGTCGTAGCGGCTCATGTCTGTAGCTCTATCCATCACGACCTTCAACTCGTCGATGCGTCCGAGCACAACCTCCGCCTCCTTCGGAGAGCAGGTTATCCAGTCAACCGAATCGGGCAGAATCCGAGACCCATTGGTTTCCACCTGCACGTAAAAACCCTCGGCGTGAAGAGCCTCCACAAGCGATGCCGTAAGCTGAAGCCCCGGTTCCCCACCGGTTACCACGGCGTGCCTCGCAGGAAACGCCGCCATCTCACCCACAATTTCCTCCTCGGTCATCTCGGCAAAGGTCTCGTGGCGCGTATCGCAGAACGGGCAGCGCTGATTGCATCCCGACAGTCGCAGAAACACCGCCGGACGGCCCGTAAACCTCCCCTCCCCCTGCAGCGAATAAAAAATCTCGTTAACCTTCATCTCATTTTTTTATCAGAACGGTGCCCCCTCCGCGCCAGGCGCCACATACGCCGCCACATTCCCCTCGCTTTCCTGCACCGTGCACTTATAGCAACCCGGTGTCTGGTCCACCACCCAGCGGGCAATGTTCTCGGCCGTCGGGTTGAAAGGCAGAACGTCGTTGAGGCACGCGTGGTCGAGCCGGTCGGCTATAGCCCGCTTAATGTGTGTAAAATCGGCTACCATACCGTTCCCGTCGAGCTCCTCAGCCCGGCAGAACACCGTAATAATCCAGTTGTGGCCATGCAGCGCCGCGCACTTGCTTTCATACGACAGCTCCAGCCTATGCGACGCCGAAATCTCCAGTCGCTTCCTCACGTAATACATATTCCTTCTCATTTATTTCCCGCAAATTTACAAAACTTTCCCCGAAATTCCTCCCCGCCCTATTTCCCTTTTATACTCCCGATCTCTTCCGTTTTACAGATTTTTATCTACCTTTGTTTTTCGTTCTATCAGAGTTCAAATGAGAAAAATAATATATCTTTTATCTGCCATTGTTGCGCTTGCTTCATGCTCGAAACCGGCATCAGGTCCTGACAAGGAAATCAGTCTTGCAGAGCACCTTATGGAAAGCAACGCGGACAGCGCACTGGCTATTCTGGAGGCGATTGACCCCTCCGACCTGAAAACGGACTCCCTGAAAGCAAAATTCCATTACCTCAAGGCGTTCGGCCACATGAAAGCCAACCGTTCGATGGTAGGCGACTCCCTGATTTACAAGGCCCATAATTACTATCGTGGAAAGGATATTGTGAACGACATGCGGAGCGGTACGGCACTTGCATTTTACAAATTCTGGGTCGGCGACACTCGGGCGTCTATTGCAATACTTGATTCCCTTACGAGACTGCCGGACGTGCCCGATTCTTTGATGGCTGAGATATTGAGAATCCGCGTTTTGCTCGGTGCATCCGAGTATCAGGGTCGTCAAATCATACCATTGTCCCAAAGACTTCATAAACTCGAAACCGACACACTGAGAAAGATGGAGGCTAAATATATGCTTCTGGCCGGATATGAGTACGCGGGAGAAAACGACTCGGCGCTATATGTTCTTGACGAACTTATCGACTATGCCCGCTCCCACTACTGGGACAACAAGCAGTTCCAGTTTATGGTTGAGCAGTCACAGCTTCTTACCGAAGCCGGACGGTATGAAGAAAGCGACAGACTTGTCAGCGAGATATTCCACAAAGCCGGTCCTGACAACGGAGCAGCCGACATGCTTCATTTCCAATACGCCATAAATGCCTTGAACCGAGGCGACGTGAACCGGGCGGCGCACCATCTTGCAATCGCCGACAGTCTTGCCGTCGGGCTGAGAGGTGATGACAACGCATATTTCCGCAGTTACAGCAATCTGCTCCATGCAATGATCGATTTCAAGCATACAGGGCGTATAAAACTGATGCACATAAATGGTCTGAACAACCGTCAGAGCGAGCGGTTCAACCGCATGAAAGCCTCGCAGTGGGAAACCGAGCGCGGCGCGCTGCATCAGCAGAACCGGGCGTTGGCACTGAAAGCCGAAAGCGAACACAAGACGGTCCTTATCCTTATCATAAGTCTTGCGGCACTTCTGATACTTGGCGGCAGCGTCTGGATAATCATAATGCGACGTCAGCGGGAACGCGACAACGAGGAGCGCATCGAAGCGTTGCAGAAAATGGTTGACGAATATAAATCCGCCCCGGCGCAAACCACCGGACAAGGCGATTCCCCCGCCGTACGCGCCATAATGCTGAAGCATCTCGGAATTATCAGGATGGTGGCGGAGACACCGACCGAGCAGAATCGCGAGATGCTGCGTAAAATCTCAGCCATCGACGGCGAAACCAACGGCGGGCTGGTGGACTGGGACAAGGTATTCGGGATGATCGACAGCCTCTACTCCGGATTTTACAGCAAGCTTCACCGTAAATACGGCGACCTGCTCAGTCTGAAAGAGCAGCAGATAATCGTTCTCATGGTAGCCGGATTCTCGACAAAGGAGATAAGCGTGATAACCGGGCAGACCACCGCCACAATTTATGTCCGTAAATCTTCGATAAGAAAGAAGCTCGGAGTGCCTGAAAAGGAAGATATAATAGCCTTTCTCAGAAGCCAGTCATTTAATTATTAAGTAAAATCCCGCCTTGACAACGGGTTGTATACATACAGTTTCCCGAAGAAATTTTGCTGGTGCAGGGCGAATGGGGAACATTGCCTTTCGGAGCACCGGTCTATATTGAATACGACAGCGTGTAATAGCCGCATTTCCGCCATTCCCCGCACAATCCGGATTAAGAGCCCACTAAGACCGGCGAACGCTTAATTAAGACTTTTTCAAGATGCAACCTCTGATTTTCAGCAGGTTGCATCCTGCATATTAAGACCTTTATATTGGGAGTTAAAATCCCGTTGGACGTAATTTTGCATCAGTAATCGTCGCAAGACGCTTTGTCTTCAATCAAAGAAAAAAACATTCAAACCTGATGTAAAATGAAAACGAAATGCTTCATTCTCCCGCTACTCTTTCTGATGGCGTCGGTCGCCATCGTCTCATGCTCCCCGCGCAAAGGAGATCTGCGGGACAGGAATCTTGAACAGGCTACCGTTGCCCGTCTTGACTCTGTGTCGGGGATTCAATACGTGGGCATGTCTGACAGCCATGAACTCGATGGCGACAAATTCCAGACGGTAATTATCTACTATGTCACGGATTCAGTCGGCAACCACACAGAATATAACGTGCGTGTCACCACCAATGATGACTGCTCCGAGATTTATTCCTGGGAGGAACTGAATACCCATATCCTTAGTGATGTCAAACAAAAAGTGTCCGACACGATGAAAGAAAAAGGTATCGACATGGACGGTAGCCTTATAGATGCACTTATTGAACTTAGAAACAGATAAATACTGACGTTATATATGAAGAAAATACTTGCACTCTTAATTGCATTTATGGCCGTGGCTACGGGTTATAGCCGTGAGATTTCCGGAAGGGTAATTGGAGAAAACGATGCTCCGCTCGGATATGTCAACGTGATAGTGTACCGCGACTCAACCTATCTCACCGGCACTGTTACCGACCACGCCGGTCTGTTTTCCATTACAACGGACGTAACCGGAAACCTCACCGCAAAGTGTTCCTTTGTAGGTTATGAGACCGCCGAAGTTTCAGTTCCCGTTTCAGGCAATGTGGGAACAATCAACCTCACGCCGGCCTCACTGAAGCTCGGAGAAGTAGTGGTACGCGCCACCCGACCCTCCACGACGATGAAAGGCAACGCACTCGTAACGGATGTGGAAGGGACCTCCCTCGCCATCGCAGGAACGGCCACCGATGTGCTGACACGCGTACCGATGGTAGTAAACAACGACGGCACTCTTGAAGTCTTCGGCAAAGGAGCGCCGGCAATATACATCAACGGCCGCAAGATCAACGACCTTCTGGAACTCCAGCAGCTCAATTCCAACGACATAAAGAATGTTTCGGTAATAACCGATCCCGGAGCCACCTACGCGGCCAATGTGAAATCCGTTGTCATTATCCACACTAAACCGCCAAAAGGCGACGGCCTCAGCGGTATCCTCCGCAGCGACAACGGTTTTCAGCACTACTTCCGCACCGGAAACTCAATCGACCTGAAATACCGTAGCCGAGGCCTTGAACTCTTCGCCAATTACGGCTGGTGGTACGGCAACAACCGCGACGACCGTTCAAACGACATGACCACTGCCACACCGTCAGGTGAATACAATCAATCGTTACGTACAATAGGCAAGCAGTACTACAACGACATGACAGGCAAACTCGGGTTCTCCCTCATGTTCAACGACAAGCACAGCATCGGAGCATTTTATCAGAACAGCTGGAACCGCCACCATACCTTGGGGATCATTCCAAGCGAAGTCTGGCTGAACAGCTCGTTGCTTGACCGCTACAACTCCGATGTCGACAACAGATCCACGGCTCTGCCGCGCCATAATGTCAACCTATACTATAACGGCACGGTCGGAAAGTTCAATATTGATTTCAACGCGGATTATATCTGGTATAAAAACCGTGAAATTTCATTGAGCGACGAACTAAGCGAAACCGGTGATGACCGCAATGTAAGCACTGAATCCACCGGCCGCAACCGAATGTTAGCCGAGAAATTAGTTGTCAGTCATCCTCTTTGGAAGGGACAGCTAAAGTTCGGCGAGGAATACACAAATACCCGCACCACGAATCTATTTACCGCAAACATTCCTGAAGTGCCGGATGCCGACAATCGGGTTGATGAAAGTAACATCGCCGCATTTGTGGAATTCGGGCGCCAGTTCGGTCGTTTCAATATCGGCGTCGGACTCCGCTATGAGCACGTGAAATTCGACTACTATAAGATGGGCGAGCATCGCGACGGCCAGAGCAAGACATACAACAATCTGTTCCCCTCTCTCAATATTGCCACGCAGATAGGGAAGGTCCGCATGGGTCTGACCTATTCAGGCAAGACTGTTCGCCCCGGGTACGGACAACTCGACGGAGCCGTCAGCTATATCAACCGGCTTACCTACGAAACCGGCAACCCGCATCTGAAATCTACAAAAATGCAGACCGTGGAATATATGGTGCAGTGGCGCCAGTTCTACGCCCAGTTGTCCTATACATACTTCAACGACGGAGTGTATCACATCACAGAGCCTTACGGAGTTGATGGAGAGGCAACCCTCATCCGTACCGCAAATCTTGACCACCGCCATTATCTCCAGGCCTTTGCAGGCGGTCAGTTCAAAGCCGGTGTATGGCAGCCTCGCGTGAATATCGGCATGATGAAGCAATGGCTCACCCTGCCGGTCGACGGTAAGCCGATGAGGATGAATACTCCGGGGTTTCTGTTCCAATGGCAAAACGCGATTCAGCTCCCGTTCGACATCTGGCTTAATCTCGACGCACAACTGATGACTCACTCATGGAACAACAACATGAAGCTGTCGAATACTCCCTGGTATGTCAATACCAAGATTTATAAAAGTTTATTCCACAACGCCTTCAGCATTACTCTCGAAGCAAAAGACCTGTTCAACACATCGCAAAAAGATGCCCGGATGTATAGCGATGCCGTGCAGATTGCCCAGAAAAATTTCTCGCCAGGTAGATCTGTAATGCTTACCCTCCAGTACCGCTTCAACACCACCCGCGACCGCTATCGTGGCACCGGCGCCGGCAACACCGAAAAATCCCGCTTCTGACCCCCATTCAAATTGGGCTCTCTGACACCTATATTTCAATGACAGTGCACTTTTTCTTGCAAAAAGCGCTTAGTTAGTTGAGTCGGGGAGACCAAAAAAGCGGAGATTTATGTAACTTTGCAGAAATCAACCGTAATATTTTTCTATGGGGAAAAACAAACTGAAAAAGTTCGCCGATATGGAGCAGATGAGCTGCGTGTTTCAGTATCCTTTCGGTGTGCTCCGCGAATCGGGGTTTCCGCTGCGCGGACGCTGGAACGAGGAGTATTTCCGCAACAGCGGTCCCATCGTGCTTGAACTCGGTTGTGGCAAAGGTGAATACACTGTAGGGCTCGCCCGGCGGTATCCGGAAAAGAACTTCATCGGTATCGACATAAAGGGGGCACGAATGTGGACCGGCGCACGCGCCGCCACCGAGGAGGAGCTCGCCAACGCAGCATTCCTCCGCACCAACATCGAGCTGCTCCCCCACTTTTTCGCCCCCGGCGAAGTAAGCGAAATCTGGATTACCTTCCCAGACCCGCAGATGAAGAAGGTGCGCAAGCGCCTGACCTCCACCACATTCCTCAACATCTACCGGCAGGTGATGGCTCCCGGCGGCATGATAAGGCTGAAAACCGACTCGCCGTTTCTCTTCACCTATACGCGCCTGATGGCGGAGCTCAACGGCATCGTGCCCGAAACGATAACCGACGACCTATACCACAGCGGAGCGGCCGACGATATTCTCCAGATCCGTACTTTCTATGAACAACAATGGCTCGACCGCGGTTTGACTATCAAATATATAGCCTTCCCCCTTCCAATGGATGGGGCTCTTGAGGAGCCTACGGACGAAATCCCCTTCGACACCTACCGCAGCTTCGCCCGAGGAACCCTCCAGGGCTTCTGAACCTCCCACAACCAACTATACTGACCGACTATGCAACTATATCCCAAACTCATACTCGACGCGCTTAAAAACGTGCGCTATCCCGCCTCCGGCAAGAATATTGTCGACGCCGGAATGGTGGAGGACGACATCCGTATCGACGGCAACAAGGTGAGCTTCTCGCTCATCTTCGAGAAACCGACCGATCCCTTCATCAAATCGATTGTGCGCGCCGCCGAGACCGCCATCCAGACCTATATCTCGCCCGAAGTCGACATCAAGGGCAATATCGCGGTGAAGACCACCGCCGCCATGCCCCAGCCCGCTGAAAAGCCCCTGAAACAGGTGAAGAACATAATCGGCGTTAGTTCCGGCAAAGGTGGCGTAGGCAAGTCGACCGTGGCCAGCAATCTGGCCGTGGCGCTCGCCCGCGAAGGCTACCGCGTCGGGCTGCTCGACGCCGATATTTTCGGGCCGTCAATCCCCAAGATGTTCGGCGTAGAGGATGAGGAACTTTACATCCATGAGGTCGACGGCCGCCAGCTCATAATCCCCATCGAGAAGTATGGCGTGAAGATTCTCTCCATCGGCTTCCTCGTCGATAAGAACTCCCCGGTGCTCTGGCGCGGCTCGATGGCCTCCAACGCTCTCCGCCAGCTTATCTCCGACGCTGACTGGGGCGAGCTAGACTACTTCGTAATCGACATGCCGCCAGGCACGAGCGACATCCACCTCACCCTCGTGCAGCAGCTTGCAATTAGCGGTGTGGTTATCGTCAGCACTCCTCAGCAGGTTGCGCTGGCCGACGCACGCAAGGGAATTTCCATGTTCACCGGCGAGAAGGTGAACGTGCCTATTCTCGGCCTTGTCGAGAATATGGCCTGGTTCACACCCGAAAAGCATCCCGACGAACGCTACTATATTTTCGGACGTGAAGGCGGCGTAAAACTCGCTCAGGAACTGGGCGTGAAACTTCTTGCCCAAATCCCGCTGGTAGTCGACGTATGCGACGACGGCGACGCAGGCACTCCCATCGCACTGAAGGACTCGGTGATGGGCCATGAATTCCTCCATCTCGCCCACGAGGTGGTCGACGCCGTGGATGAGCGCAATAATTCGCTGCCACCTACCCAGAAGGTGGAAATAAAAACCAAATAGCCCGCACTAAGTAACCTGTCGAAATTATTTTAATGTTACTTATATGGCCAAAATTCTCATTATCAACGGGCCGAACCTCAATCTGCTCGGTGTGCGCGAGCCGGATGTCTACGGCCGCATCTCCATGGACGACTATCTGAAGGCTCTTGCCGTGGACTATCCCCATGTGGAGATCGACTACTACCAGAGCAACCACGAGGGCGACCTGATCGACCGCCTCCACGAGGCAGGTTTCGACAGCAGTCTGGCAGGTATCGTGTTCAATGCCGGCGCATATACACACACGTCGCTCGCCCTGGCCGATGCCATCCGCTCGATTGAAACGCCTGTGGTTGAAGTGCATATCTCCAACGTGGCGGCACGGCAGGAGCCAATACGCCACAAGTCGCTCATCGCCCCGGCCTGCCGCGGCACCATCGCCGGATTCGGTATGGACTCCTACCGCCTCGGCATCGAGGCCCTGCTCGAAGGGGCTTCGTAACAGTCTGATGCAATGACAGAAGAGCTCGAATCCTATATAATCGACCATTCCGACGCCGAGCCCGAAAGTCTGTGCCGGCTGGAGCGCGACGTTAACCTGCGGCTGCTCTACCCGCGTATGTGTTCCGGCCGCTATCAGGGGCGTCTGCTCAAGATGCTGACCGCTATGGTCGCTCCGCAACGTGTGCTCGAAGTGGGCACCTACGCCGGTTACTCCGCCCTGTGCATCGCTGAGGGCCTCCCCGAGGGCGCGACAGTCGACACCGTTGAGATCAACGACGAAATGGAGCCGTTTATCCGGCGGCAGTTCGGCCACTCCCCTTTCGGCCACCGCATCAACCTGATTATCGGCGACTTCGATGAAGTAGCGGACAACATTACCCCGGGCTATGACTTAGCCTACATCGACGGCAACAAGCGCACGTATCTCGGAACGTTCCGCAAAGTGCGCCGCCTGGTGCGTCCGGGAGGATTCGTACTTGCAGACAATACCCTGTGGGACGGTAAGATCACAGATCTGAGCGCCTCCCACGACCCGCAGACACTCGGCATCGCCGAGTTTAACGACGCCGTGGCGGCCGATCCAACGCTTGAAAAGGTGATACTCCCCGTGCGCGACGGCCTCACGCTCATACGCATACTCAGCTGATTTAAAAAGCTCATACCTCCTTAATCACCAATGGCAACGGTATCAGATACAGGCTCCATAGCCGTGGTTGGAATGTTCGACGGCGTCCACGCCGGACACCGCCACCTGCTCGCGCATCTTCGGCGCGAAGCAGCCGACTATGGGCTTAGGCCGCTTGTCGTTACGTTTGCCAACCATCCGTTGGAAATAATCGCCCCGGCAAAGGCACCGGCGCTGCTCAGCTCCCCCGACGAAAAACTTCTGCTTCTGGCCCGCGAGGGTGTGGAGGTGGAGATGCTTACCTTCGACGAGGCGCTGCGCAACACCTCCACCGAAGGCTTCCTCCGAATGCTCCGCGACCGCTGGAACGTAAGTCGCATGCTTCTTGGCTTCAACAACCGCTTCGGCTACGACGCGCCATCCGATTTCGCCGAATATCAGCAAATCGGCCGCAAATGCGACATCGAAATCGAGCGTGGCACGGAGTTCTCATCCACAGCTTCGCAAACCGTAAGTTCCTCGGAAATCCGCCGTCTGATTCTAAACCACGAAATTCCGGGCGCCAACGCCCTGCTCGGGCGCCGCTACAGCCTGGTGGGCAAGGTAGCTCACGGGCAGGCCATCGGCCGCACAATCGGGTTCCCCACGGCTAATGTCGTCCCCGCATCTGGCCGGAAACTCATTCCCCCCGGTGGCGTCTATGCCGCCGAGGCGCTGACAACCGACGGAAGCCGCTATGCTGCGATGGTTAATATCGGCGCACGCCCCACAATCTGTCCCGACGGGGCCACCCCCACTATCGAAGCCAACCTCATCGGCTTCGACGGCGACCTTTACGGCACGCAACTCGCCCTTAACTTCATCGCCTACATGCGCCACGAGCGCAAATTCCCCTCCCTCGATGCTCTGCAGGCCCAGCTTTTCCTCGACCGCACCGCCGCCCTCCGCCTCTCTCAAAGCTAAAGAGACCCCGGCATCTGCTTACTGCTAAAAATATCCCTCCTACTTTTTGAATTTGAGGTTGGTCCAGTCGAGGAGAACGCGGACGGAGAGGCGCTGATAGAATATGAAACTGGACTGGGCGATGTTGAAGTCGAGCGAGGCCTGGAGGTCTACCCACTTGTTAAGCACGATATGGGCGTAGACGTCCGTGCGGTTATAGAATTTCGACTGATAGTAGGGTTCACCCTGATAGAGCGAGGCTCCGAATTCGCCGTAGCTGGGCATGAGTCGTCCGCCGGCATAGAATGAGTTCTTCAGACCGAGCCATTTCCACTCGCCGAGCAGTTCGACCCAACCGCCGACGGGCGTTTTCCATCCGCTGCCATTGGCGCGGTTGCGCTCTACGGTGGCGAGCGCACCGGCTTTCACCACGAGCGAATCGAGGGAGGTATGGCGGCTGAAATCCAGCCCTACATAGGGGTTGACCATAAAATTGTCGACGATGTGCATATCGTCGGGGGCGTTCTTTGTCAGCGCGTAATGGTTCATCATAAGATGGCCGCCAACAAGGAAAGTCGAGGCGCGGGGACGCCACTCGCCATGGAACACGATGTTGAACTGCTCGCGTTTAGTCTCGGTCTGGCGCTGGCGCCAGTCGAGGTAGAAGTCGATGAATGCCTTGTCGCTGTGGTACTGCACCAGGGCACCGCGGATGTTGTGCTGGAAATAGGTCAGAGAGTCGCTCCAGAGGAATCCGGGGAGCTGCTCGCGCAGCTGGGTGCGCGGAAACATACCCAGCGAGAGGCCCCAGAGCCGCTCGGAATGGCGGTAATAAACTATCGGGCGCACGGTAGCGTCGTCGATGTCGTTGGCCACGGGCTGATTCCACACCGCTCCAGCCGAGATACGGTCGTGCTTCGTAAACTTTATGCCCCCTTCTACAGCCAGATTGGTAAAAAAGAAGGTTTTTGCCTCGGCATACTTGTTGTCGCCCTCGCGGTTGTCGAACACCGACCCGAAGTCGAAGCTCCACGTCGGCTCCACGGCCGCCAGGGGCAGAATGGCCCAGACTGCCGAGAAAATAATTGCGATAATACGTTGGATTGATTTCATCTCGCTAATTTAAGCAAAATCCCCCACACTCGCGCAATCACTTCGTGTCAAAACCTCCGTACCGCCATCAATAGCCCGATTTCACGCCATTTATAATGTTTACACCTGATTTTCTAAAGAAATAAGCGTGAAAATTTGGATTATATTGTAATTAATACTAATTTTGCAATCATTACAATATAGTTAAAACCACAAAATGCAACAGAACCGCACACCAAACCCTGCAGACTTTGCAGAAATGATGCATACGGCAGGCGTCCGCCCATCGGTGCAACGCCTTGCGATTCTCCGCAACATAGTAGACAAACGGCAACATCCCACCGCCGACGAGATTTTTCGCGACCTGCACACAGAATATCCCACAATGTCGCGCACAACCGTCTACAACTCGCTGCGCGTTCTGACAGAGGCAGGTCTGCTCAAAGAGCTTGAACTGGAAAGCGGCAACCGCCGTTATGATTTCGAGCCCCAGCCGCCCCACGGTCATCTGAGGTGCAGCAGCTGCGGCTGCATCTTCGATATGGCGCTTCCCGAAGGGTTACGGCTGCCAGTCGCTCAAGGTTTTCACATCGACAGCGTCGACATATTCTTCCACGGACTCTGCCCGGACTGCGGCCATAAGGAGACCTACAAAACCGACAGATAATCAATATATTCACCCAATAACTCAAACAAAACTTTAAAATATGAACAATCTCAAAGGAACAAAGACCGAACGCAACCTGATGGAAGCCTTCGCAGGTGAATCGCAGGCACGCAATAAGTATACCTATTATGCGTCGAAAGCACGCAAGGACGGCTACGAGCAGATCGCGGCCCTCTTCGAAGAGACCGCCGCAAACGAGAAAGAACACGCCAAGCTCTGGTTCAAATATCTCCACGAAGGCGAGATTCCCGACACTATGACCAATCTGCGGGATGCTGCTGATGGCGAGAATTTCGAATGGACCGACATGTACGATCGTATGGCCTGCGAAGCCGAAGAGGAGGGCTTTAAGGAAATCGCCGCCCGCTTCCGCGCTGTTGGCGCCATCGAATGTCACCACGAAGAGCGCTATCGCCGTCTGCTGGCCAACATCGAGGACGGCATAGTATTTTCCCGCGATAACGATGCAATCTGGATATGCCGTAACTGCGGCCATATCGTGGTTGGCAAAAAAGCTCCTGAAGTATGCCCCGTATGCCAGCATTCGCGCAGCTTCTTCGAGATTGAGGCTAAAAACTATTGACATCTGATAATCATGGATCCAAAAGTTCTATATAATCTCTCCTACGGGGTCTATATCGTCGGAGCGTTCAAGGACGGCCGTCCGGTGGGCTGCACCATAAACACATGCTTTCAGATAACGGCCCAGAATCCCGTGTTGGCCATCTCACTCAATAAAAACAACTTCACACTCGAAGCCATAAAGGAAACCGGCCGTTTTTCAGTCTCCATCCTCTCGGAGGAAACAGACCCTATGCTGATAGGGAAATTCGGATTCTTCAGTTCAAGGGACACCGATAAATACGACGGCTTCGGCTACGATGTAGTTGACTATGTGCCCTGCGTAAAGGGTTCGTTTGCCGGCCGGCTGATATTGGAAAAAGTCGACACAGTCGACTGCGGCACGCATATGCTCGTGCTGGCCCGACTGATCGACACAGTTGAAGGCAGCGGAAAGCCAATGACATATTCCTACTACCACAACGTAATCAAAGGCTCCGAACCGCCCTCGGCACCTCTGTATCAGAAAGACCGTTAACCGGTCGAGAATGTGCAAAACGGCATCTACACAGCATTCCCCAATCAAAAAAAGGCAGTACATCAGGCTAAAACCTGATATACTGTCTTTTTTTCGTTAGTAACTTTTCTATACGAATCAGTGGCAGCAACCGTCGCCACAGCCGCAGTGGTCGTGATCATGGTCGCCACAACCGCAATCGTCATGGTCGCCGCAATGGTCGTGGTCGCATCCGCACCCACAGCCGTGAACAGGCTGCAGCTCCTCAGGAGTAGCGTCGCGAACGGCAAGGATCTTGCCGTCGAAACGAACCGACTTGCCTGCCAGAGGATGGTTAAAGTCCATACGCACATGGGTCGGGGTAACTTCCTTTACAAGGCCGTTGATACGGAAGCCGTCGGCAGTCATCATCGGCACGAGCGCGCCTACACGAATCATTTTTTCGTCAAACTTGCCGTCGACCACGAAAAGGTCACGCTCAAGGCTGACAACCTGCTCCGGATCGTAAGGTCCGAAAGCCTCCTCGGCCGTAGCGGTGACATTGAATTTACCGCCTACTTCAAGGCCTTCGATAGCTTTTTCGAGTGGGGCAATCATACCGCGCGTTACTCCGAAGATAATCTTCTCGGGGTCAGTCTTGTCTGTCTGATGCACGAGCTGCTCCTTGCCGTCGGCCTCGACTGCATAGAGGTCGTAGCCGAGTTCAACATATTTTCCGGGTTCGATTCTTTCCATAATTATATCGTTGTTTTATAATTGATTATCATATTATTGCTCACAATGAATAATAACAAATTTCGTGCCAAAATGGTTGGACGTGAGAGCTGGGAAGGGAGGCTATTCGCGTCGGAGGGATTTCCAGCCTACGACGAGCGAGACAAGAGCTATCGGAGTCGCCCACCAGGCGGATCCTACCACGGCCAGAAGCCCGGAGGAACCGGTCATCACCACGGCATAGCCGAGCATCCGCCATACCCTTGTACTGAGCCTGAGTTTATAGCGCCGGAAATATACATATGATATTATTCCGATATAGGCGGCGTACCAAAGCGTGTATGCCAGTCCGAGACCCAGGAATCCGGCCAGACGGAAACCAACGATATTGAGAACGAGCGCAACAATCGCCGAAAGACTCTCGGTGATAAGGAAAATCCGTCCGTCGCCCCGCGCCACAATCACGTAGGCCATACACCATGCCACGGCACGAAGTGCCGTTCCTGTCATGGCAAACGCCGCCATCGGGATAACCGGAAGAAACTCATGGCTGTATAGAAGTTCCACCACCGGCTGAAGGCACGCCACAAACGTTGTGGCTACCGGCACCAGAATAGCCAGGGAGATAATCGCCTGATTTGCTACAAACGAGCTTTCGCGCCTCGGCTTCCCCTCTACGGCGGCCAGACGAGGGAAATACTCCATCGATATGGCTGCGAAAATCAATCCGGCGTAGCGGTTGATCAGGGTGAAACCCGCATTATAAATACCTATCGTGTCGAGATCGGATGTATGGGCCAGATAGGCGAGAAAAATATAGTTTATGGCGTTTACAGCAAGTTCTGAGAGCGTCATGTAAAGTCCGAGCTGAAGGAACCTGCGCCCCAGGCGGAACGTCTCCTTCACACCAATGGTGCGGTCGGGAGCCGGGAGTTTGCGACGGTATAGGCCAAGACATATCCAGCTGACGAAATGGAAAGCTATTATCGAGGGGATGATGGAATCGACTCGCCAATAGTAAAAAAGCGGCACAGATACCACAAGCCCTCCTATCGCCCCGAGGGTAAGGCAGACCGTAAGCCGCCGGAACTGCTTCAACCCCTGAAAAATAGCCGCTTCGCCATTATTCACTGTAATCAGCGCGATTGTAACGGCAAGCCATGCGAACGAGGGCCACCCCTGCCGCGAACCAAGCGAAGCTTCGGCAAGCCATGGCGACAATATCAGCATGAGCAATCCACCTGCCAGACCGAGCCACAAGGAGATGCGTCGAACGGTATGCCCAAGATTCGACACAGCATCAGGCTCGGCCGAAGCCATCTCCCGGACGGCCGTCTGGCGCAGATTGAGCTGCGCGAAATTTCCGAAAGTTGCAATCGCTGAATTGAATATACCGAACAGCCCGACGCCTACGGGGCCGATCCACATGGCCACAAGTTTGGTGCGCACAATGGAGCAGAGGATGCTCACGGCCTGCTGGCCTCCAAACATCCCCGTAATCTTCAATATGTTGCGGTTCGTGGCTTTCAATTCGGCTGATAGTTATGGTTTAAGTTGACAAGTTGTCATAAGCCCTGTAAAGGCTCAGGTCCCTCGCGGAGCAATTCAGGTGCGTCGGAATCCATCATGGAGACGACGGCCGTCTCCACACCTGGAACGTCGCCGGCATCGATGAAGGCGTCGGGGCCGAGCGGCTCCATACGCATCTTCACCTCTTCGGCATGTCCGAGCGTTTCAGGGTCTGCATCTTCCCATATGGCGCTGGCGCTTAGCAGAGGGTTACCCAGCTCGGAGGCCAGACGACGGGCTATTTCATTGCCGGACACCCGCACTCCAACCTCACGTCGACCCTTGAATGCCTTTGCCAGACGCGGAGAGGCCGGGAGAATGAATGTGAATGGTCCTGGAAGATTATCGCGAAGCAGCCGGAAGGCCTTGTTGTCGATGCTGGCAAAATCGCTTGCCTGCGAGATGTCGGCACACACCATCGAGAGCCGCTGCTTGGCCGGATTGATGCCACGCATACGGCATACGCGCTCTACGGCGCGGTTGCTCAGCGCATCGCACCCTATCGCATAGGTGGAATCAGTCGGATATACAACCACTCCACCCCGGCGCAGGGTCTCCACTATTTCGTCGATATAGCGGTCGTTGATGCTCGAAGCATACATCCGGTAGCTTTTCATCCTAAAACCTTACATTTAAATCCCATGGCAAGCAAAACTGCGGCCACAGCCTTACGCTTGTCGCCCTGAATAAGAATTTCTCCGCAACGGGAAGAGCCCCCACAGCCCAGACGCTGCTTGAGGCGCGAGGCAATCGCCGCCACCTCGGTATCGGCGATGGTGAACCCCTCGACTATTGTGGCTTCTTTCCCCTTGCGACCCTTGCGGTCAAGAAGCACCCGCAGGCTGTCAGTATACACGGGAGCAGAGATCTCTTCGGGAGCCGTCTCCATCGGATTCTCGTCGATGGCCTCCTCGTTGCCGAGGTCGCTCTTCATGCGGTCGAGCATATTTTTCCAATCCATAATACTCAATGCAGGGTGGAGGTTGAATCAGCAATGGCGGGGAGGGCGTCCTCCTCGGCGATATCGCGGTCGGTGAGGTCTACGGGATTGTCGATTGAAAGACCCAGACGACGCAGAAGTACGTAGTGGGGGGTATCCTCAAGCGGCAGACTCTCATAGAATGTTCTCAACGAATCCTTCGACAGACGGAATGCACGTCGGAATAGCTGAGTGGCGTCGGCTATATTCTCGTCCTCGCCATTTCGCTCCGAAAGTTTCATGTAGAAGATGGCCAGCCGGGCAGCCTGATGTTCGTCCACGAGATCGGAATCGGCGCCGAGCGTCAGATCTCGCAGACGGTCGGCCAGTTCCTGCGACTGCTCCACCCGGTTGGCTTCCAGAGCCACCGTGGCATCTTCGAAAGTCGACTCGAAATCGGGAGTCGAGTGGTCGGAACGGCATGCCGCAGCCGCCAGAACAAGCCCGACAACAACGAACATGCGATAAATATTTCGTAACATAGAGTAGATTTCAGTGTGTCTCGGCGTCAATACAGCTATTGAGCCAATGTTATTCAAGTCTGCGGTGATAATCGTAGATAGCACCCTGGCGCTCTATGCGCAGGGTAGTCTCGTCGAAATTCAATATTGGATAAGCCACCCTGGGGGCCACATTGCCCACAAGTCCGGGATCCCCTTCCTCAATGGTGATTGAGGAGGCATCGTTATGAAAAATCAGGGAATCGCCCTCCACATGCCACTCGCCCTCCACGAAGAAAGAAATCTCACCGGGCCGAATCGCGCGGATTACCGAGCGGTTGTCGGCGTTGAGCTCGATAAGCGGACGCGTATCGGAAATAGCCGGGATATAATATTTTCCCACCATCGCCTTCTCCTGCTTCGACATGCCGCCACAGGAAGTCAGGATTGCAGCCATGCAAACGATTGCTGTTGAGATGGCTATGGAATATATCTTTGCTGTTATGAATCTGTTGCCAATCATATTTCAGAAAAAAGCTCACACATATGTGCAAAGATAGTAAATATTCACCGATAATCGAAACCCCAATTTAAAAGTATCATGTATATCGCCTTCCTTAGGTCTTTCCAGGGGCCTGGTGATCTTAACGACCATAGAATCCTTAATGTCATTAGATCCCTTCGAGTACTTAGAGTCCTTAACTTCCTTGAAGCGTCTGGATTCCTTTATAAAAGAAATGGCAAAGCATGCAAGGCGGAAATGTAGACCGGAGAGGCGCCACAGCAGCCACCGAGAATGGCGGGAGGGGACGGTAGCCGATTGAATGCGTATGAGATAAATTCCGAGAACGTCTCCGGAGAGAAACCGGCGGGAATCGAGGGGTAAAACACCCCGGGGAGACCGCTCTGAGCCTGCACGAGCGTAAGGGCCTCAAGCATTGCAGCATCGGGAGGAACGCAGTTCAGACCGGCGGCAACGGCCCCCTCCTCGCGGGCAACCGCACCATAGAGTGCCGGAGAGAAGCCGGAGGAACCTGCACAAGTCGGCGCCAGAGAATAGGACAAAGATTCAGCCGGGAGCCATGCGGAAAGAATGGCGGCCAGACCGGGGGCCACTTCGCGGGCAGCACGCAGAGCCATACGCGCTACTTCCGGATTTGTAGCAGTCTCAATCAGGATAATGTCGGCGCCGGCCGAGGCCAGCGCGTCTGCCATACGCCTGTAAATCGACAGCGCATCGGGAAGACGACTCTCAAATCCAGCCGGAAGCGGCCCGATGCTGCCAGCCACCCAGATAGGGCGCCCCGGATGGTTCGTCAAATAACGGCTTCTGGCATCGAGGGCAGCCTGCACCCGTCCTCGTATCTCCGCAAGCATCTGCCGGGTCTTCTCGCCGGTCAAGGCAGAGGCAATAGCGACAGTATCAGCGGTAATTATTTCGGCTCCGGCCGCAAGGAAGGCTTCGTGGGCCTCGGAGGCGGTCAGCGATTGCTCGCACATGGTTGTTCCCATGCCCCCGTCGAGCAGCAGAGGACGACCGCTCCCCAGGGCTTCAATCATCGAGGAGCAGTTCATTCCAAATCTTCGTAGGATACTGTTTCAGTGGCGGATTCTTCGTCGGAAATACGGAAAATGGAGAAATTCACCGATCCATAGGCCCGATGCTCATAAAAATGAGGCAGTTGTGAGAAATCGTGGACCTTGGAGTGCTCGATAATAAAAATCGAGCCAGGTGCAAGCAGCTTAGAGCCAATTACTTTAGCCGGAATTTCAGCGAATCCCGGCATATCGTAGGGGGGATCGGCGAAAACTATATCGTAGGGAGCTCCGGCCGACTCTATGAACTTCAGGGCATCGCCCCGCACGAGCGTATGCTCATTCTCCACACCGAGTTGCGCCGCCACCTTGCGGATGAAGCCGGACTGTGTGGCGGCTTTCTCAACCGACTTGACCCGCGAGCACCCGCGCGACAGAAACTCGAACGATACGGCGCCTGTGCCGGCAAAGAGGTCGAGCGCCGAGGGGGCATCACCTTCGAAATCCACCAGATTCTCAAGCACATTGAATATGTTTTCGCGTGCAAAATCGGTGGTTGGCCGTGCGGTTATGTTGGTGGGCACGTCGAAACGGCGACGCCCGAATTTTCCTCGGATTATACGCATGGTGTTTCCTTTAGGTCTTAAATATCGAACATACGTGTCCGTTCATTCCTCCGGTTCAATCAGATCCGCCACTACCGGAGCGAGAATCATCTCGAACGGCGCGCCGAGCGACGCCTTGCCAGCCCGGAACATTACCGACGGAAAAATCGCCGGCATTACGAAACTCACATATCGGCGCAGAAGCGCCCCCACTTCGTTGCGGAGCCGGCGATTGCCGGCAATGAATATCTCGTCGGTCGGTTCGAGGCCGTTCACCTGCCGTCCGGCAAGTATATAATAGAGCGAATCCATCGGATCGGACACGCGGAAAGTATTCAGGATCAATGGCTCTTCGTCGCCAAGAATCACCACGTCCATCCGGTCGGGCCGCAGATTGACGAGCGTCTTGCCGCGATGGCGCGCGGGATATTTCGAGCGAAGCCATACGGCCTGGGGTACAAGCGGATGAATAATCACTGCGCGATGAAACGTACGCCGAAGGAACCCGAGCATGTCGTCGGGCAGTTCCATGGCAAACGTCATCCCGAGTGAAGGCATCCCGACGGCTATAACCGATGCGGGTATATCCGGCTGTGGTGGAAATGCCTTCCGGAGGAGCTTCGTTGCCGCCTTACCGAGGCATGACGGCAGCGGGAGGAAGCGCTGGGTATCGAAGAGCACCGTCACCTTGGCGAAATCCGCAAGAAGCAACGGATTATCGTAGACGGCATCCTCCACTGCGCGGAGATGGCTTTCGGCATCGGGAGCAAGGGGAATACTTTCATGAATCAGCGAATGGTTCTCATACGGAGAAAAGGCCACGACCTCTATGGCCTGCGCCGAAATCTCGAGCACAAGCTGCCATATGGAGGGCTGATCGATGAGGTCTTTATGTAGCACTTGCAGTGGAATTTCCGTATAAGATTATGGAAGCCGGTCAGCGGGCAAGCTGGTCGGAGCCGGCGCCGCGCATTCCCGGACGCGGCCGCCGGTTGGAGTTGCGGCGAGCGTTGTTATACTGCGCGCCGTTGCCCCAGGAGTTCTCCACGTCGAACCCGGTATTGCCGAAGCCGCTTTCGTCGTAGTACTCGTCTTCGTCGTAGTCGTCGGATTCCGAGTCGCGGTTGCGGTCGCGGTTCTTGGGCTTATTGCGCTTCACGTCGTCGGGCTTCTGGGCGTCGACGGGAAGTTCGAAGAGAGCCCAATCCTGGTCGATGTCCCAGTTCTTGCGCAGCTGGATTTTCTTGGAGAAGTAGAACACATCCTCCGGCTGCCGATGCGAGGCCAGTTCGCCGGTATCCCACTCGCCGTTGCGGTTCAGGTCGATGTAGGCCCGGGCATAGTATGTGGCCGGATCAACGAAATTGAAAGTGGCTCTGCCATCCCTTACGATGGTCGACGCCACAGGTTTGTCGGAATTGTCGAGCAGTTCCACCACAAGTTGCGCCGAGTCGGGAATCTGCGCTATGTCGGTAATGTCGAAGAATATGTTTCCGTAGTCCTCGCCGAGTTTAGCGGTAAATTCGGACTTCACCGGAGGATTTACATGGCCGTAAATATCGGAAATAGCTGCGGAATCGGCCACAAAGCGGTATTTGGCACCTTCCACCCATTTGGCCGAGAGGTTGTACAGACGTATGCTGGCACTGTCGACTGCCAGCGTAGCTTCCACCGGGTTCCAGAGCGTATCAACCGCCATCTCGAGCCGCCACATGGTAGAGTCTATAGCGCCGATAGGGATGTTTACCTCGAACTGAGCCGGCTTATGCAGATGTTGCGAGCCACCCGACTTCAGTTTGAACTCCACCTTCTCGACCTTCGGAACGAGTGGCGGGAACACGCTGTCGGGAAATTCCTTTTGATCTTTCTCGCGCTTTTTGAGCTGCTCTTCCCACGCCTTGGCGGCGTCCTTCTCCTGCTGGCGGGTAGTGCCGCGCACAAAGAGTTTCAGAGTGTCGGAAGTCCATACCAGGCGGTCGAGCGTGTCGGTCTTCTGATAGCGTGCGGCAACGAGAAGCGAATCCTGCGCCACCACGGCGGTGTCGGAAATCCAATAGACGAGCGAGTCGAGCCCCTCGCGGGCCTCAAGCACGGAGATGTCGGAGAGGCGACGGTTAGCGGCCGGCCCATTGAGCACGGTTATTTCCGGCAAAGTATCGGAAGGGGAACCGAACTTAAAGGTGACGCGCCGGCGGTCAGTGCGTTCGTAGTCGCGCAGATACTGCGGACGGAACTTCTCGTTGAACCACGTGAGCAGCACGTCGTCGGGCATATAGTGGTAGGCCGTGCGGAATACTATGGAGTCCTGATGTTCCGAACCTTGCAGTGTGTCGGCCACCTCGACCGGCACTACGCCCGGCGAGAGTGTTACGCTGGAAAAAGCCACTGCTTCGGAGCGGTCCCAGTGCCAGTCGCGGTTGCGGTCGTCGATGGCGAAAATCTGATATGTGCCGGGCTTGAGGCCGCGTATGGTAAACTGCCCGAGCTGGTTGGTCTTGGCCACGCGTTCAAGCGGCAGGGTGCGGATGGCAGAATCGGCGAGGTTGCTGTAGACGCCGACCACCATACCCTGGGCGGGTTCGAGATTCTCGGCCTGAAACACCATGCCGGAAATGCGGAGGGTATCGATTGTGGAGCCGGTGGAAAAATCCATGGCGAATCCGTCGAGGATATTTCCCTCGTTGAGGTCGCGCACGGCGTCGGAGAAATCAATGGTGTAGGTAGTGCTGTCGCGCAGCGAGTCGCGCAGTTCGAGAGTAACCCTGCGGCCGTTGGCGCGGGCCACCGGCTGCTGCATCTGGGCCGGAGATACCACAAGCTTGTTCTGAATATCCTCAAGCTTCACGTTCTCGTTGAAGAAGATATCGATGCGGTTGCGGTCGACCCCGGTAGAGCCTGGCGCGGGGGTTGAACGCACGAACTCGGGGGGAGTCTCGTCGCGCGGGCCACCCTCGGGCCTGCCTATCGAGGCACACGCCGCGACCACCGAAGCCATGGCTCCGATTATCACAGTGCGCATCCATAGGGCAGCTTTCATTGATCGAGGGGTAAATATGCCACTCCCGCACCGTGGCGGAAGTATCTGAACAGTATTGTAGCCCGGAGCAGAATCGAACTGCTATCTAAAGTTTAGGAAACTTCTATTCTATCCGTTGAACTACCGGGCCATTGGCTGCCGAAGCGGCAGACACAGCTACAAAGTTAGCGATTTTTGCAGCATCGCCCAACGCCGGAGGCCATTTTTAGAGATTGTCCAAAAAATTTTTTGGCAAACTCTTATTTCCTGGCGAAGGTGATAAAGCGGAAACGTACGCCCGAACGCTCGTCGGTCTGAGGTTCGCCGAGCTCGGAAATCTGCCATTGGTCAGGGGCGATTTCCGGGAAAAAGGTATCGGCGTCGGAGGGGGTGGGCTCGTCGACGATAGTGAGGTCCATACGCCCTGCCAGCGGAAGTGCGGCGGCATAAAGCTGGCCGCCGCCGATTATGAATATTTCAGGTTCGGAAGCCGAATCCGTCTGCGAGGCAAGGTCCATGGCTTCCTCTATCGAGGTGGCGGTCTCCACACCCGGAGCGCTCCAGGCTGCATTGCGCGTCACCACTATGTTACGTCGGTCGGGGAGCGCCCCCTTGGGGAGCGATTCGAAGGTTTTACGACCCATCACCACGGTGTGGCCCGACGTCAGCTGTTTGAAATGGCGCAAGTCGGCGGAAATATGGAAAAGCAGGTCGCCGCGGCGCCCGATGGCGGCGCGGTCGGCTGTTATGGCTGCTATAATCGAAATCATCGGTAAAGTGGTTTTGAATCAGACTGACACCTGCGCCTTGATGTGAGGCAGCGGGTCGTAGCCCTCGAGAGTGAAGTCGTCGTAAGTGAAATCAAAGATACTTTTCACCTCGGGGTTGAGTTTCATTACGGGGAGTCGGCGCGGCGTGCGCTGCAGCTGCTCCCTCACCTGGTCGAAATGATTGTTATATATATGTGTATCGCCTGTAGTGAGGATAAACTCGCCGGGCTTGAGGCCGCACACCTGCGCCATCATCATCAGCAGCAGAGCGTAGCTTGCGATATTGAAGGGAACGCCCAGAAAGCAGTCGGCGCTGCGCTGATAGAGCTGGAGCGAAAGGCGCCCCTCGGCCACATAGAACTGGAAAAAGGCATGGCATGGAGGGAGATTCATGCGCTTGAGGTCGGCAACGTTCCATGCGCTCACTATGATGCGGCGCGAATCCGGGGTCTCCTTTATGGCTTTCACCGCCTCGGAAATCTGGTCGATGAATCCGCCGTCGTAGTCGGGCCACGACCGCCACTGGTAGCCGTAGATGTGGCCCAGCTCGCCGTCAGGGTCGGCCCACTCGTTCCATATGCGCACGCCGTTTTCCTGAAGGTAGCGCACATTGGTGTCGCCGCGCAGAAACCACAGCAGCTCGTGGATGATGGATTTCAGATGCAGCTTCTTGGTGGTGAGCAGCGGGAAGCCGTCGGCGAGGTCGAAGCGCATCTGATAGCCGAACACGCTGCGCGTGCCCGTGCCGGTGCGGTCGGTTTTCTGCACACCATGCTCCATGATGTGCTGCAGCAGGTCGAGGTATTGTTTCACTGAAAGGAATATTATGGTAAGTAACTGTTCAAAATTATTTTTGCTTTCCTGATCTGATTATTTCAACATTTCCGCGGAAAAATTTTCGAATCTTTTCCTCTCTTCATCAGTCGTGTAGACATCTACACTCCTTCTTCATCGAGAAAAATCTCCTGAAAATTTTCCTCCCGGAAATATCAAAATAATTTCGACCAGTTACTTATAAGGAAGGTTATTGACGTCATTTAAACTTTTTTCTTTTCGATGAAAAAAAAATTCAACTGGCTTCATTGTCTGAAATCCGTGCCACTCACGCCGATGGCTTTAACCGGCGTGGCCGGGCAGATATACTGGCAGGCCCCGCAACCGATACATTCGTCGGAGTCGACCGATGCGATCAGCACGCTTGGGCCCGGCTGGTCGGCCTTGCGCGCCTTCATCGAAATGGCCTCGCGCGGACAGCGGCGCACGCAGAGGCCGCACCCAATGCAGTTTGCAGGCTCCACGCGGGCTTTCCCGATTACGAAGATATGCTTTTCCTCGGTCGACAGCGGAGTCAGAGCCCCGGTGGGACATACATCGGTACACCGCGTGCAGTTATACCGGCAATAGGATGCGTCAAGATCGAGCACCGGATGGAGCATATTGGCGATGCCGAGCTGTCCGGCCGACGGCCGGAGCACCTTGGCCGGGCAGTGGGCCACACAAAGGCCGCAACCCGTGCA
>UREH01000008.1 GCA_900546835.1 uncultured Porphyromonadaceae bacterium | reverse complement strand
CCCAGTTGGCGCGGGCAGCCGCTCTCAGCTTCCGGCGCAGGGGGGCCGATTCAATAATTACGGTGGCTGCGGCAAGAAAGGCGTCGGGCGCGAGCGAGGGGTCGACTGTGATTCCTCCGCCGGCGGCGCCGCGGCTGGCAGCGCCGGCGGAATCGGGAAAGCCGGGGGCGGCGGCGCCGAGCAGGGCGGGGAGACCACCGACGTGGGAGGCGAGGGCCGGGATGCCGTAGGCGAGGGCCTCGCAGAGGGCGATGGAGGAGGTCTCGGAGGAGGAGAGCAGGAGGAAGAGGTCGATGTGGCGCGTGGCGTAGAGCCGTTGAATGTCGGCGTTGGCCATCTGGCCGCGCATCTCTATGGCGAGGTTGGCCGGGGCTTTCCGCGCTTCTGCTTCGATGGCCGGGCGGTCGGGGCCGTCGCCCACCAGAATCCAGCGGAAGCGGCGCTCGGGATGTGCTGCGGCGAGTAGGCAGAGCAACGCGGCGGTCTGCGGAAGCCGTTTCACGGGGTGCAGTCGCGCCACGGTGGCGATGGTGAACTCGTCGGATCCCTCAGGATTGGCCTCCGGGGAAAGCCGGACACAGCCGAGCAGATGGCAATGGATTTTGTCGGCCGAGGCCGGATAGTGTCGTTTTAGATACAGCTCGCCGTCGAGACTCTGCGGGAAGACTGCTGTGAGGCGGCCGAGCGTAAGGCGGCGCAGATAGTGAGAGCGATAAGCCACGCGGTGGTCGAAGATGTCGTAGCCGTGGGCGCGACTGACGATGCATGAACCCTCCGCCTCGCGCAGGAGGGCAAAGGCGGTGGCTGTATGGTCGAACCAGAAGGTGTAGTAGCGGTAGCCCCCGGAGGGGGGATAATTGCGGCGCACGAACGCGGCGAACTCACGGGCGCCGGCGAAATAGGCGGCCAGAGCGCGCAGCCGGCGCGGATGGAGCAGGTTGACTCCGGCATGGAGCATCGCCGCTGCAAAGCGGCGGTGGAGCAGCGAGCGCAGGTGCCGCCGGGTTTTGCCGGGAGAGGCTGACGCACGGGCGAAGCGCGTATCGGTCTCGACACCTTCGGGGAGCCGACAGGTGGGCGCTTCGGTCTCAAGCTGTTGCGGCACGATCACCACGCGGCCGAACTGCTGCGCCAGCGGCTCAAGCTCGGGGAGGATAAACGACTGCTCGGTTAGTCCTCCGAAAGGAAATGCTGATGTGGTGATAATGAGGGCTGGAGCCATCTGCAGGTCGGAAATTTTACCAAAGGTAGCAAATATTTCCGATAAGTAATAACTTTGAACAATTACTTATACCTATGATGCGTCGTCAGGCGGGGGCGACGAAAAACGGCAAGGCACGCACCGGGATGGCCGTGCAACGGGCTATGGCGCCGGTAAGGGCTTCGGGCACCTCCATGCCGGCTGCGCGCGCCAGCGCGAACGCACCGGTGAGCAGCGGGGCGGAGGCTGACTGAGTGGCCGCAACGGCTTCGACGATGTGGGCGCCCAGCTTGGCGAGATGCCGGCGCGCTGTGGCGTCGGTCGAACGGTCGAGCAGACTCACGCGGATGCGAGCCATAGTCTCCGGCGCGTCGGCCGCTGCGGCGATGCGTCGCCCCTCGGCGGCTGTGGCGTGGATGGCGCGTAATGCCGGTATCCACTCGGCAAGCAGCGAGCGGTAGAGAGCAGCATAGCCGGCATGGCCCGGCAGTCGCATCGACGAGGCGAGCAGCAGGGCGCACGCCGTGTCGGCCTGGCACTCTCTGCCGCGCTCTGCAGCCTCGATGAGCAACGGCATCAGATGGCGCTCAATAAATGCTGCCGAAGGCGCGCGGCGCAGGGCGATGCGGTGCGCCAGATCATAGCATTCGAGCATGAACGCCCTACGGTGTGGTTCCACGGCGTCAATACGGCTCTCCACCTCGCGGCATCCTGCCATGAGTTGCCCGACAATCGCCTTGGCGCGCGGCGACTGGGGAGCGGCGTCGGTAATCGGCTGCTCCAGCATGTATGCGCGCAGGCGCTCGGCCAGGAAATATTCCAGTCCGGGAGCGGCCTGAGAGGCATTCGGAGCGTTGTGCCGGAATCGGCGGGGCGATTCAGTCGTTGAGATTGGCATTGAGGAGAGTAAGATCGGCCAGCGCACGGGACTGTATGGGAGTGAGCCGCCGGGCGTCGATACCGCGGAGCGCCGCCGCGGCCGTGTTGGCTTTTTCAAGATGCGCCTTATTCCTTTCGGCCAGGGCGAGCCATGAGTGGATGAGCGTGAGCGTAGTGGGGTTGGTCACGGCCTCCAGCTCTTCCTTCGCAAGGGCTGACTGCTCCATGGCGCGCGCTCCGTCGCCGAGCATTGCAAAACATGCTGCCAGCAGTGCGGCAAGCTTCGGGCGCATTTTAGCTGATTCGATACGGGCCTCGCCGTAGCGTTGCACGAATCCCGCGAGCTGCACGGCCTCGGGTGCGAGCGCTTCGAGCGGCCACAGTCCGGATGCGGTGTAGGCCTCAATGGCGGGGCGCAGGCGACGTTTTACGAAGTTGTCGATCAGCTCATAGGCGTTTTTGCGGCCGGGGGCGAAGCGCAGGATGCGGATGTAGCGCGGGTCGACGTGGGCCACGGAAGCCATATATCGGTTGCCGATCTCAAATACTACGGTGCCACCCGAAGCTCCCTGCTGCCGCAGGAGGCGCCCCGACAGGCCGTTGAAATCCCCGCCCACGATTTCTATCTCGTCGGCGCGCGTCAGGTCGATTTCGCCGGGACGGAACACCGGAATTTCGTGGCGGAAGGCTGCGGCCACACGTTGGAATATGGCCATTGTGGCATCGGGGAGCGTAAGATAGCTTGTTGCGCCTGACGCTTCGCTGGCCGTCAGATTGGCCACGGGATTGATAAGCTGGCACTCGCGGCGGAATTCCGACAGCTGGACGGCCGACGCGCGCATAAACACATACTGGCATGCAAGCGGCAGCTCTCGGCGCACCGGAGTGCGGTCGGAGGCCGTGACGCGCACCAGTGTGGGGGCAAAGAACTCCATCGGAGGGTGCTGCTGCGCTTCCCCACGGTTGAATGCGTCTACTGCGGCCTGAATCTCGGTGGCGACTGCGCGCGAGCGCCCCGACCTGCGGTTGCAGGTCAGTACAAACCATTGCTGCCTGTGAGGGTTGATGGCTGACTCAGTTGCCATTTGAGTAGAAGCCTCTAAATTTGGCTAAGGCGCATAGCTCTCGCATTCGGATATTTGCAATCCGCACGCCTTTAGACAGTTGCAATTCCCGGAATTGCGAACTTCAGAAAACTTTAGCCGCATTTGCGGCCTTAATGGTCGGTAATCTACCGTCTGCACACTCTTTTGGAGGTGCCCTCAGACGCCATGTGGAGGGGTTTGAGATGAAAATTTGTGCAAATTTACGGAAAAGGGGCCAAATTACCCCCCCGATTAGTTAAACTATGTTAACCAAAGTTTAATTTTTATATCGCAATGTCTTTCCCTAAAAGTGGTTGACAGATTAAGGCCGGTTAAGTCTCGGCGCCATCTGAATATCAGCATGGTGTATATAAAAAAAGAAGCGGAGCGTCATCGCCGACGATCCGTTCCTAAGGGATAATGAAGTATGTTATTTACTTTGCTCTAAATTACTTTGCTGAGTCTTTTCAATTAGATTTATGGTGTATTGCCAAACTAATTGCATCCGGCGGGCAACAGCTATGAATGCCCCCTGAATGTGATGCAAATTTAGAGTGCTGAAATTACACGCATGTTACAATTCTTACACAATTTGAAAACACGGAAAACTTTAACGTATTTTTACGCTTGGGCGCTCCCCGCTTGACGCGTATACTCGCACTGCGGCTACTCCAAGTCATGCCTGCGATGTGAGTGTCAGCGAGCGCGTCGGATTGATGGCTCGCAAATCCTCGAACATCGGCAGATAATTCCGGTGGGATGGTGCGAGTACCACGAAATTGATGTCCGTTGTATTGGCTGTATAGTCGTATTGCAGAAAATAAGTCGAGAGATGAATATTGTGACTCTCGAATACCTTTCTGTATGGTGAGATATCGGTAACGATGCAGTCGACCGATAGTCGTAGGGCGCGGTTCTCCTGTCCCATGTTGTATCGCTGCTCGTAGGCCTCGAAAAGCACCAGAGTGACAAGAATCATCAGCGTCGCGATAATCGAGCACCAGTACATCCCCACGCCTACAGCCATGCCGATGGCGGCCGTCATCCAGATTCCTGCGGCGGTGGTAAGTCCGCGCACCGACCCTTTCATATGGATCATCGCGCCGCCGCCGAGGAAGCCGACGCCGGTGATTACCTGCGCGGCGATTCGGCCCGGATCGCCGTTTTTAAGTCCGAGATATACCTGCGGCACATAGATTGAAAGCAGCATGGCCAGACAGGCACCCATCGAGATGAGCGCGAACGTGCGAACTCCGGCAATCTGACCTTTGCGCTTGCGTTCGGCGCCCACGAGAGTGCCGAGAATCATGGCCACCACAAGGCGGTACGTTGCGTTGCCGAGATTGACCTCGGTCGAGTTAATGCAGTCTACGATGGATTGAAACAGTGCTTCCATAGCGCGGTTGGTGAAAGGGTATATGGTCCGGAATTCAGACGTCGTACAAATATACCCCTTTTAATCCAAACATCCAATCCACCCGCGGGAAAATCTCGTAGACCGAAATTTAATAAAACTTAATCTTCCGGAGCGGTGTGGCCCGAATACGGCACCTCGACGGTGAGTATCTGTACGGGCGTGGGGGCGGAGTCCGCACCGAGGCTCTCGCCGTCGCCCTGGTGAGTGGTCTGCACGAAGATGTCAAGACGTCCGCGCTGCGCCCACAGGGGATTGTCTATGGTCGGTTCCCAGGCGTCTACCGAAAAATCGGTCAGGTCTATGGTCTGCCACGGTTCCCTCCCGAGCCGGGATGTATAGGCCATGCTTACGCGGCTGCCGCGCTCGGCGTCGCGGAATATGTAGAAGGCGCGCCGTCCGTCGCTCACAAGGCGCGGCCGGGCTATGGGTATCATCTTGGTGCCTCCTCCCGAGAGAGAGAAGGGCGCGGTACGGTTCCCGACCTGCTCTGAGCGCCACTGGTTGCCGTCGTGCCATACCAGCCGGTACTGCGGCACGGTGCTGTCGGCGTCGCGCCAGTAGGTGGCTATATACGGGTGGCCGTCGGCGTCGGCCGTCATCGAAGTCTGGTTTATGAGTTCGGAATTCTGGGGTATTTCCATGGCTGTTTCGGCTGTGGCGGCGGTAATCGGCAACTCATATCGGGTGCCGTCCGAACGCGTCCATGTGAGGCCGCCGTCGGCCGAGCGGGCGTAGCATAGGTCGTGGTTTGTCTCTACCATCCAGGTCTCGCGCCATACCCATGAGAGGTGTATGGTGCCTGCGGCGTCGACGTGCATCTGCCAGTAGGCATTTCGCTCCCCTTCGCCGTCGATAAGCACGCTGTGGAGGCGCTCCCAGCGCCCGGCGGCTGTGTCGTAGCGGTTGAGCACAAGATTGCCGCGCCCCGAGGCGCCCGAGCGGTAGGCGAAAAGCATGTCGCCCGAGCGAAGGGTGTGGAATTCAGGATAGGTCACGTCGCCCTCGTCCGTTCCGGTCATCGGCTCGAGGTCGCCCAGCTCAAGCGAGCCCGGGGCTTTGGCGCGGGCGTAGCGGAGTGGATGGCCGTGGTGGTCGAACGAAGCGTGGAGCCTCCCTTCGCCGTCCACACCTATGGAGGCTACATTGTGGGCGTCGGCCACGTTACCGCGATATTGTGTGCGCTTCGTGGTCCACGCTCCGTCGGCACTCCCGCCGGAGCCGAGCGTGCGTTTGGCCAGCACAAGCCACCCCTCGGGATCGTAATAGGCTGCATACTGCGTGTCGCCGTGGCTTACCACCGAAGCCGCCCGGAATACGGCGGAGTTGACCGATGTGGCGCTCCATCCCGCGCCGATTTCGCTCGGACGTACCCTGGGAGTGGCGGCATTCAGTGCCGTCATGGTCATGAGGGCTATGATGATTAAAGGTAAATGCTTCTTCATGGCGGTTTTCGTAAAATATTTGCTATCTTTGCCGAAAAGGAGGCGGTTTGCTCTCTGCAAAGATAGCAATTTAACCTGTTATCCCTTTGTTAAATCTGCCTTCAGTTAAATCTTATTACACGAAAAACGTCTATGCGACTGATTATTGAAGAGACTTACGACCGCATGTCGGAATGGGCCGCCCGCTATGTTGCCGCCCGCATCAACGCCGCCAAACCCACTAAAAAGGAGCCGTTTGTGCTCGGATGCCCTACGGGGAGTTCACCGCTCGGGCTCTACCGCAAGCTCATCGAGCTTTACGAGAAAGGGGATGTGTCGTTTCGCAACGTCGTCACCTTCAATATGGATGAATATGTGGGTCTTCCCGAGGACCATCCTGAGAGCTACCACAGCTTCATGTGGAACAATTTCTTCAACCACATCGACATTCCCCGCGAAAACGTCAACATCCTCGACGGCAACGCCCCCGACCTTCAGGCCGAATGCCGCCGCTTCGAGGAGAAAATCGACAGCTACGGAGGTATTGACCTCTTCATGGGCGGTGTGGGTCCCGACGGACATATCGCCTTCAACGAGCCCGGCTCCTCGCTCTCGTCGCGTACCCGCGTCAAGACCCTCACCGCCGACACCATCATCGCCAACGCCCGCTTCTTCGAGGGCAACGTCGACCTCGTGCCCAAGACCGCCCTTACCGTAGGCGTCGGCACAGTGATGGACGCCCGCTCGGTGCTCCTGCTGGTCAACGGCCACAACAAGGCCCGCGCCCTGCGCCACGGTGTCGAAGGTGGTGTATCGCAGATGTGGACCATCTCGGCCCTGCAGCTCCATCCTTCGGCCATCATCGTGGCCGACGACGCCGCTTGTGCCGAGCTCCAGGTGCAGACCTACCGCTACTTCCGCGACATCGAGAAATCCAACCTCGACCCATCCACCCAGCTCTGACATTACACGCAGTTAAATAGAGGGACTGCCCTATTTTCATCGGCTTCCCCGGAACACACGACGCCCCTGCTCTGTAGCGGGGCGTCGTGTGTTCGTGTGTTAAATCGCTCGCTATAAATTTTCATTACAAAATTTGGAAAAATGTATATCTACCATTATATTTGCGAATCATACTATGAAACCAAAATCAATCATCATGAAGCATTTCATTTATCTGGGTTTGTTGGCTGTTTGTCTAACAGCCTGTAGTAACGATGAGAGCCTGATTGCCGAAATGCCGGAGAATCTGGTTCCCGAATCTCAAAACCCCAATATGAGGACACCCGACGAGGCGGTTGAGGTTGCTGAAAGAGGACTTAATCTGTTGGACTGGAAATCGGAAAATTCGCGAAGTGCGACGAGGGTCAGACGTAAAGTCAACAAACGGGAGGGCGCCATCGTGTTGCGCGATTCAAAATCCCGGTCGGCTGATGATTCCGAATATCCTCTTTATGTTGTGAATTATGAAGATGAGAGCGGCTTCGCGTTGGTTTCCTCCAATAAGTCGACCGAGGAATTGCTTGCAGTGTCTCTCGCCGGCAGTCTCCACGACATCAGCGAGGTTGACAACCCGGGTTTTCTCATGTTTGTCGAAGCGGCAAAGGAATATATTAATTTACCCGGATCCCCTGATGTACAATCCAGAGCATTAGAAGGCCGTTTTCCATATAAGTTTGAAAAGATTCTATATTACCAGACTGATACAATCTGGCATTGCAGAATTGCGCCTCGAACACCAAATTATTGGGGGCAAAAAGAACCAGAGGGGAGATTCTGCGTAAACCATCGATCAGGATGTTCAAACACGGCAATGATGTTCGCCCTATCGTATTATGAATATCCTAAAGACCTTCCATTGACATATTCCGATGAAGTTAATGGGCAGGTACTTCATCTTGACTGGAAGGAAATCAAAAAGCATTGTCATTTCAGTATGCAATATTCATATAAGGTGGTTCCAGAGGGATGTGCTGAGAGTGATATTAGTTCTGTGCATAATCAAATTGCACACTTATGCAGACAATTAGGCGAACTCAATGAAAGTGAATATAAAATTCCTGAGAAAGTGACATCTACCAATCGTAACAAATGGAAGAAAACAATGGAGAAATGGGGGTATGAAGTCATTTTTCGAGATTATAAATTCGGAGCAATTTCGAGCGTACTCAAGTATTCTCCCATTGTAATCATGGTGGGAGAGAGTAATGTTGGAGGAGGTCATATGTGGGTATGTGATGGCGCTCAGGATTATCATCTCAGGCGTAGATTATGTGAACTTGACCCTTTGATGGGAGGAGTAAAAGTTCTTAGCGACTGGGAGGAGATTGACGGCTCCTGCTATAACTTCTATAACTGGGGATGGGGCCATTCAGACGAATTTAGTTGTAATGGATGGTATCTTGACGGGGTGTTTAGGCCTCGAACGCCAGCCAATGATAATCCATATTCAACAGAGACTGGGGAAAATTACACAAATATTAAATTTGCAACAATATTACGATAAATGTCATGAAAAATTCTTTTAGAATTTGGGAAAGTGTATTACTCTTATGCATGCTCGCGGTTTTTGCTTCGGCGTGCAAGGATGATGATGTTCCGGTTCTCAATAGTCCGCCATGGCCCACATATCCGGATATTGGACAAGAAATTCTCAGGGTTATTGTGGAGGATGAAAACGGAGAGAATCTCCTGAATCCCGACACCGAAGGCCATTGGCTACCGGGAATATCTTGGATGGAAGGGAATTTTAATCTGTCCGATTCGTTCTACGGGATGCTGGATTTAAATTGGGAAGAATATAAATCCGGCGAACGGCCTAACTATGACGTAAATAACTCTCTCTTTGTTGTAAGATGTCTGAAAGAGCAGACTGAGCCATGGCAGACATGGGATGTCTCTGATTATAGCGATAAGGACTACTCGCTGGTTATCCATGCATGGTGTAAACGAAAATGCCTGTATGAATATTCATACGATTTATACAGTTTCAAGACAAAGTTTTCGCTGTACGTACCCATGCGGGAGGAGCCTGTTGTATTTGAGATAACAGGGAAATACGATGATTCAACGCATCTTTATTCCGACCTGAAAATCCTGATGGATTCTCAGGAGCAGGAGAGCCAGCTGATACATCTGGTGATTCCCAGCCGCCCTGCGCAGCCTTAGGGCGCACCCAAAAGTCCTTACGTCAGACCATCTTCTATCGGGTGGCGGGGTGATTACCTGACGGCAGCGGCGGCTGAGGCTATGTAGGAGCGGAGAGCGGGACGGTCGCCGGAGGCTACGGCGTCGCGGAGCGATTGGAGGCTGTCGATGAGGGCGTCCAGGCGTGTGGCGCTGTGTGGGTTCATCAGGATTTCAACCAGCAGGTTCTCGTCTTCGGAGGTTACGCCGCGCGCTATGGCTATATGGCGTCCGAAGGTGGTTCCGGGGGCTTCCTGGCGCCCGGCGATGTTGGCGAATGCCATCGTAGCGGCCATCGGAACGGTGAGTGAATAGCTCATCATCAGGTCGTGGGTGGCGAAGTCGGCTTCGGCGATGTTGAGGTGCAGCGAGCTGTAGAGGTCGCGGAAAAACGCCTTGCCCAGGTCCGACCCATCGCTGATTACTATGGCGTTCTGGTGGCTCAGATTGTCGAGCGAAGCGAACGTCGGACCGAACATGGGGTGGGTGCTCACAAACGGATGCCCGACTGAGGCGTAGAATTCCGGCAAGCCTGATTTTACGGAGGCTATGTCGCTGAGTATGCATCCCGTCGGCAGGTGCGGCAGCGCCTCGCGGAAGGCCTCAATGGTATGGCTGACGGTGGCGGCGTTGATGAGCAATTCCGGGGCGAACTCGTCGGCCTCGTCGAGACTGAGCATACGCCGGGCATTGAAAATGAACCGCATACGCTTCGGGTCCGGGTCGTAGAGTGCGACATCGTGGCTGAACGACAGGAGGTCGCAGAAGAATGTGCCCATTTTCCCGGCACCAAGTATCAGGATTTTCATTGTGTAGCGTTTGATTGATGTAATGAGTTGGTAGGCCGGAGTAGCAATAACCGGCAAGGGAGTCCGAAAGCAGACGGACTCCCTTGCAAAGGTAATGATTTATCGCGAAAAACTTATATGAAGTCGCGCACCATGTGCTCGAGTTCACCCAGAGGCTTCGATCCGTAGTCGCGCCATGCCTGTTTGCCGTCCTTAAAGAGGAGCCAACAGGGATAGGCGGCTATTTTGTATTCGTGTATGATATCCTGGTCGACGGTGCCGTCGATTTGAATCACGTTGGCCTTGTCGGCCAGTCGGGTGCGGAGCTCGGCTACTACCGGCTCCATATCCACGCAATGCGAGCACCGGGGCGAGAACACTTCGACGAGTGTCGGTTTGGCTTCGGTCAGTGCGTTTTTCAATGTATCCATAATTTGTAAATTATTAAAACCTTTCTCGCTGACGGATCGTTATGACACTTCTTCAGTAGAATTATTCGTCGGATTTTTCGGGGATATACTCCCTGATTTTGCTTTCGAGCAGTCCCTGCTGCTGCACCCCGACGGTGCGCCATACGGGTTCGCCGTTCTTGAACAGAATGAGGGTGGGCACCGACTGTACGCGGTAGCGCATTGCAAGTTCCTGATTTTTGTCGATGTCGATTTTCACGATGTTGGCAGTGTCGCCTACGGTTTTCTTGACTGCTTCGAGAATGGGAGCCTGCATTTTGCATGGGCCGCACCAGGTTGCGAAAAAGTCGACCAGAGTGGGTTTCGATTCGCCGATTATGTTACTGAATTCGCTCATAATGATATCTGTTTTTAGTTTGGTGTTGTTGTCTATAGATTATAACGTTTTACCCCCTGCCGATGTTCTGGCTTCGGCTGCGCGTCGGGCAGCCATCTGCTCGAGCAGTTCGGGGGTGAGGAGCGTGCGGCGGTCGGCCAGATGGAGCGCATTGAGCTGCAGTGGAGTGAGTTCGGTGAACTTCACCGAGGGGTCGGGTGGAGGTATCTGTAGTGGTTTCATTGCTGTCGGTTTTCAAAACGTGGCATTACGCTGTTGAGGGCCAGGAGAACGCCTGCGTAGGTGAATCCAAGCACGAAAAACTGGATGTGGAGCGGAAACACGTGGCTGAGCCATCCGCCGGCAAGATAGAAGCCGAACAGCCCCCACAGCGAAGCCTGCACCGTAAGGCAGAGCGTGCACCACGCTTTGGCGCGGAACTTCTGATACCATACGCTCCAGAATGAATACGGAAGGCAGCATACATTTATTGCGGCCAGATAGGGTGTATATTCCGGAAATATCAGCAGGCAGAGCAGGCTCACCGAGAAATAGGTGAAGCCGACCTCGCTCCAGGAGAAAAGGCCGAAGAATTTGGAGGCTGCGCTGTGGACCACGTCGTCGCACCCTCCGGCCTCGATTACGCCACAAACCCTGTCGGCGGCTCGGCTGTGGATTTTCAGCGTTTTCTGCACGAGCAGCCAGCTTATATATATGCCCGCAAGGTCGATGGCGGCGATGCCCCACATCGACCAGTGGCGCCACTGGCCTCCGCTCACGAAGAGGTAGATGGCCAGCCCGACGGCGATAGCAATCAGAATCCATCGCTTGGCAGCCTGGGCTATCTCAAGCCGCTTGTGAAGACAGTAGTCCGGTTCGCGCGCGTCGCGACACGGATAGGCGAGCAGTGCGGTGCCGCACCAGGCCGGTGTGAAATCCTCCACGGCGATGGTCTCAGGCTGTCCGCTCGATATGTAGTGGAGCTTATGGCCGTCGCAGGCGGTCACGATGATGAATCCGCCTACCGTCCTGGCCAGAAACGGGGTGGGGAGGCTCGCTATGTCGGCCGGATTCTCCAGCCGGATACCGCGGCTTTCCACACCATATTCCTCCAGCAGTTTCTTCAGGCCGAACAGCGTTGGAAACGGCATCGACACGTAGCGCTCCGACGTGTAGCCGCGCGTGTGGGCCACACCGAGCTGGCCGAGAAAATCGCTCAGGAGGGTCGATGAACTGTCCATGACGTAGGTAACCCAGTAGATTTTTCAGGCGTATTTCTGCACCTGGCTCAGAAGTACCTCGCCTTCGATTTCGCCGCTGTGGCGCCAGACTTCCTTACCGTCCTTGTAGACGATAAATGTCGGAATCGATTCGGTGCCGGCGGCTTCGGCGGCGTCCTGGTTGGCGTCGATGTCGAGCTGATATACTTCGGCGATTCCGGCGAGGAGTTCCTTTACCTGTGCCACTACGGGCATCATACGCTGGCAGTGGGGGCACCAGCTTGCATAAAACTCTATGAGTACAAGGGGGCTTTTGTCGGTAAGGTCTGTGTAGGTCATATCTTTTACGTTCATATCAGTATATCTGTCAGAAGTTATATATACCAATACAACGTAGCCGCCCGCCAATTGGTTTTCCCACCACCCGTTCTTGCGTGATTTCAGACGGATACGGCTTACTCGGCGCCTGCCGACGCTGCGGTATGGATGTGGTCAAGGTGATGTAAATCAGTTGATTGACTTGTTGAAACGGCGGCGCTCGCCGTCGACCCACCATCCCCACTTATTGAAATAGCGCATCATATTGATGATGTGTATCTTGGTCATACGTAGGCTCTTGTATGATTCTGCGCGATGGTCGTGCACTATCTCGCAAGCCGGATAATACAAAGTTTTCCAGTGGCGATGTATGCGGCGCGTAAGGTCGATGTCTTCGGGGTACATAAAGAAGCGTTCGTCGAATAATCCTTCGGCTTTTAATGCCTCGCTACGGATAAACATAAAGCTCCCTTGATGATATGGAATGTTGTGTATTTTGTTTACGTCGAGGTGTTTGAGTAGATAGAAGTCGTTGCGCTTCCTGAAAAGGCATTTAGGAAGGAAACGACGCCCGAACACGTCGAGAGGCGTCGGTAGCCGACGGCAGGTGTACTGCTGCGAGCCGTCGGGGCATAAAATCCGTGGCTGCACCATACCGACATCGTGATTTCGCTCCATAAATTCATAGAGTTTGCCAATGATGTCGCTGTCAAAATAAATGTCGCTGTTGAGCACGAGGTGATACTTCGAGCCTGCTTCAAACCCCTTGCGGATAGCGATATTGTGGGCGGCTCCATATCCTGTATTGTCGGCCGCGATGTAGATTACATTCTTGTCGGCAGCCCAGGCCTTTAAGCGCTCCTCCTTTCCGTTGTCGATGATGTATATACGCTCCAATAAGGGCGAGTCGAGCGCCGACAAACATCTGTCGAGTTCGTCGATATCCGTGTGATATGTCACGATACTTGCTGTAATCATCGTTATCCGCTCTGATGATACAAAGTTAATGGTTACAAATTACACTTCATAATTTGTGTGAAACTGTGTGGCGTGATACAATTCTATGACTGGATTACTCAATGCTACCAAGGACTATCGTAAATGGGACGGTCAGCACAATTGCCGTTCTGACAAAAAAAGCGCCGTGTCGGAAGTCCGACGCAGCGCCTCTTTATGTTTGTAGGGCTTGGATTAGCCGTTGACTTTCTTCATGTGGGCGATGAGGTCGAGCACCTTGTTGGAGTAGCCGATCTCGTTGTCGTACCACGAAACGACCTTAACGAAGGTGGGAGTCAGCTGGATGCCTGCCTTTGCGTCGAAGATCGAGGTGAGGGGGCAGCCGAGGAAGTCGCTCGAAACAACTGCGTCTTCGGTGTAGCCGAGGATGCCTTTGAGTTCGCCTTCGGAAGCTTCCTTCATGGCGTTGCAGATTTCCTCGTAGGTAGCGGGCTTGGCGAGGTTGACGGTGAGGTCAACAACGGAAACGTCGAGGGTGGGAACTCGCATCGACATGCCGGTGAGCTTGCCGTTGAGTTCGGGGATAACTTTACCTACAGCCTTGGCAGCGCCGGTGCTCGAGGGGATGATGTTGCCCGAAGCGGCACGGCCACCGCGCCAGTCCTTCATCGAGGGACCGTCGACGGTCTTCTGAGTAGCTGTGGTGGAGTGAACGGTGGTCATGAGGCCTTCAACCACGCCAAACTTGTCGTTGAGCACCTTGGTGATGGGTGCGAGGCAGTTGGTGGTGCAGGAAGCGTTGGAAACGAACTGAGTGCCCTTGACGTAGGTCTTTTCGTTTACGCCGCATACGAACATGGGGGTGTCGTCCTTCGAAGGAGCCGACATAACCACGTATTTTGCGCCGGCTTCGATGTGAGCCTGAGCTTTTTCTTTGGTGAGGAACAGACCGGTGGATTCAACCACGTATTCGGCGCCTACTTCGCCCCAGCCGATTTCAGCGGGATTCTTGCATGCGGTAACGCGGATGGGCTTGCCATTGACGATAAGGAGGCTCTTTTCCATGTCGGCTTCAACAGTGCCTTCGAAACGACCGTGCATTGTGTCGTACTTAAGCATGTAAGCCATGTAGTCAACGGGAAGAAGGTCGTTGATGGCAACAACCTCGATGTCGTCGCGCTTGGTTGATGCGCGGAAAACGAAACGGCCGATGCGGCCGAAGCCGTTAATACCAATCTTTGTCATAGTTGGAAATAATTATAAAAGAAGAGTTTTTTGGTTTTGTAGTTGTCTGTATGATGTGTGCCGGATGGCCTATGTATCAGTGGCGTATGTTTCTGTTTCTCAGGCCTTCGGCTTGCCTCGGGGCGCCCTCTGGAGCCGTCGGGGTGTTTTGAGCATTGCAAAGTTACTAAATTTTCCAATAAAACATCCTGCCCCGCTCCTGTTTTTTTGCAAATTAACTTAATTACGCAGATTTTCAGGCTTAGAGGTGAGGAGAAGACATACATGCCGACTGCTGATTTTACTTAAATGGATAGCCATTAGTTGTAGGGATGCAAACATGTATATTGCTGCCAAGAGGGATGAGTTATAAATGTGCCGGTGTGGCGGAATGAGTGGTTCCGACACACCGGCGAGGCTCAGTATTTGTCTAAATGATTGTGTATGCCTGAATTATGGAGGAATCAGAGGCGTTTGGCGTCGAGACGCTCCTTGGCGGTGGCACCCTGGAGGGTGAGGTCCTGGAGGGTGAAAGTTCCTGTAAATATCACGATATTCAGTTCGCCGCCGTCGTCAGGGTCGTAGTCGTAGACCACACATTCGCTGCGGCCGTTGCCGAGCTTGCGGAAGAGGATTTCGGAAACCTCGCCTTCGTCGCGGTTGCGCAGAAGGAGGTCGTAGCCACCTTTGTCGAGCAGGGGACGTGCTTTGTCGCGCAGGGCGGTTGCGGCTTTTTTCTCTCCTTCGAGCACCTGGATTCCGTCGAGCTTGCCAACAATACGGTTAAGGCTCATCCCTTGGGGATACATATACACTTGGTTCTGCGCCGCCCCGAGTAAAACTTTTGAAACGTAGGTTGTCGAGATGCCGGGAATATTCTCGCATGCGTCGTAGAGCGATTCGGCTTTTGCGCCGAGGGCGGCTATGCAGAGCATTATGCCGATTAACAGGTGTTTCATGTCGGTTCTTTATTTGGTGAATGCTTATAGGTAACTGTTCAAAATTATTTTATACTTTCCTGATCTAATTATTTCAACATTTCCGCGGTAAAATTTTCGAATCTTTTCCTCTCTTCATCAGTCGTGTAGGCATCTACACTCCTTCTTCATCGAGAAAAATCTCCTGAAAATCTTCCTCCCGGAAATATCAAAATAATTTTGACCAGTTACTTAGTCGAATTTATTGGTTATCGGACTGTTACTGCAGTTTGTTGAGCTTACGCATGGTCTGCTCGATGGCGTGCGTGGTGGTGGAGTCGCTTTTGGCGATGGCGGTTTCACCTTTGGCCATTACCTGGCAGAGGAGGTTGAGGGCACGCTGGGTAGTGGCATGTGCCTCATCGGCGGTCAGTTCGGTAGGCATCGGGGCGTCGGGCGTATGTGGAGCCGAAAGGTAAGTTGTGGTTCCGACGGCAAATGTTATTACGACAGCCGCGGCAACCCTTTGCCAGAACGGGTTTATGCGCTTTCTGAAACGCCCGGATGCTTCCTTGCGGTCGAGTTCCTTGTAAATTCCTTGTTTCAGCTGCTCGGGAGCTGCCACAGGGGCATTGATGGCGCCGAACATCCTCTTGTCGGCCGTAAAAGCCGGGTCGGCGTCGGTCGAAGCGAGATATTCGCGGAGTGTCTGCTCGTCGGCGAGTGTCGACTGGCCCGTATAGTACAGGTCGAGCAGTCGGGCGATTTCTTCGTAAGTATGTGTATTGTTGTTCATTTCGTGAAGTGTTTGCGGATTGTGGCCCGGGCCCTGCATAGCAGTACGCGGATATTCTGTGAAGTCAGACCGGTGAGCTTCTCGATTTCGTTCATTTCAAGTCCTTCCACGTCGCGCATGGCCAGCACGGTGCGCTGCTGCGCGGGGAGGGTGTGCATGAGTGCTACAACGATGTTGGCGGCGTCGGCGTTTTCGAGGCGGCTCTCGGGGGTGGCGTAGTCGGGCGTAGGGGTAGCGGTGTCGATGCTGTCGGCGGGATGGCGGCGTGCAATGAGCGTCAGGGCAGCGTTTCGGGCTGTGCCCACGCAGTAGGCCTGCATGTTGGCCACACCGTCGAGCCGTCGGCGTTTTTCCCACAGGTTCATGGCTGCATTTTGGACGGCGTCGGCCGCGTCGGCGCCGTTGCCGCACAGGGCGAGCGCCACGCGATACATCGCGTCGAGATGTACGCACACTGTGGTTTTGAACGTATCGGCCGTCATTGCTTGTCCGCGAGTTTCCGGAGGTCGTCGGTTGAGAAAGTGCCGCCAAGCCTTATAAACGAGGTCTCGCCGGGCTCGGAGGTGAGAATATACAGATTGTGGAGCTTCTTTCCGTCGGTCCGCGAGAACATGCGTACGAGGCTGCCGTCGTCGTCGCGCGTGCGGAGCACTTCCTCCCATCCTTCTGTCTCCTCAGCGAGCCTGCGGTCGAACCGATTCTGCGTGTCAGGCGTAATGCTGTCGAAATTCAGCACCTTGATTCCGGTGATATTGCCCACTGCCGGAACATCCTTGAGCATGCCGGTGGCGCGGATCGCCCAGAGGAAGGCGCGCCTTACGCGCACATATTCTGTATTTTCGACCTTTTTGAACTCGTCGAAAAGCTTTTCGGGATTTCCGGCCGAGGCTCCGAGAGCAGCTGCGGCCATAAGCATTGCGAGGATGAGCTTTTTCATCATAATGTAGCTTATGAAGTTGTTACACTATGTAGACTTCCCCACACCCCCGAACGTTACACCTCTACATCAAAAATAAGTAATTGTTCAAAATTATTTCATGCTATCCTGATCTGATTATTTCATGCTATCCTTATCCTGATCTTCTTTCTCACAGTGTCGGATCAGAAGGGGTAGCCGATGGAGAGGTGGAAGGCGAGGGATTTGCCGAAGGATTCCATGTTGTAGTAGCCGGAGCGGCCGGTGTCGTAGGGGGCGTGGATGCCGATGCCGAGGTCGCCGCGCACCACGAGCATGCCGATGTCGAAGCGCAGGCCGGCGCCGGTGCCGAGGGCGATGTCGCGCAGGAAAGTGGAGGCCTTTAACTGGCCGCCGGGACGCAGGGGGTCGTTTTTCAGCAGCCAGACGTTGCCGGCGTCGATGAAGAGGGCGCCGTGGAGCGGTCCGATGATAGGGAAGCGGTATTCGACGTTTGCCTCGAACTTGAATGTTCCGGTCTGGTCGAAATAGCTGTCGCGAACGTTCTCGGGTGGGCGGTAGCTGCCCGGACCGAGGGAGCGCACTGTGAATGCGCGGATTGAGTTGGCGCCTCCGGCGTAGAACTGTTCGGCATAGGGAACTTCCTTGGCATTGCCGTAGGCGTGGGCCGCACCCACCAGCACACGGCTCACGAGCCAGTTGTCGCCCCAGAGCCGACGGTTGTAGATAAGCTGCGTCTGCCCCTTGACGAACTGCGAGAACGGGGTGCCGAACAGCTCCTTTTCGCCCCGTTTGCCGCAGGCTTCGTAGATACTCCAGAAGAGGTTGCCGGCCTCCTGCACGGTGAAGGTCCAGTTAAGCGAGTTGTTGGAGTCGAATGCGCGGTCGTAGGTGTAGGTGTAGGCCAGCTGCGGGATATACTGCGAGCGGAAACTGAGTGCGATGGCGGGATTGGCTCCGGTTATGGAGTCGAAGGCCTCGGTGGTATGGAGCAGGTTGGTGTAGGTAAGCTTGAAGGGGGTGAGGGTATGCGAGGAGTAGCGCGACGACTGCCAGTCGTAGTTGAACGAGAAGTTGAACTGCGCCATCTTGAAGTAGTGCGGCCGGTTGAGGAAGTCGAAATCGAGTGTGAAGCGCGTCCAGTTGAGGTTCCGGTTACGCCGCTTTATGAATCCGGGCGCCAGCAGGCGCGGTACGGCCAGCGACGTGGAGATGCCGAGTTCATAGGAGTTGAATACCGACGAGCGGCTTTTGCCGGTCTGCCATTCGTAGCTTCCGGTGAGTTGCACGCTGAATTGCTCGCCGCCCCCGAAGATGTTGCGGTTCATTATTCCGAGGAGCACGCCCGGGCCGATGTAGCTGTTGCTCTTCGACGAGGCATTGAGTTCGATCGTTGCCTCAAGCGGGGTGTCGAATGTACATGAAATCAATACGTTGAGGGTGTGGTCGGCTATGGAGGCCGAGTCGGGCATGGCCTCTATGTTGATGGCGTTGAATATGCCCAGACGCGACAGGCGTGTCTGGGTGTTGTTCATGTCGCGTACGGAGAAGTACCGGCCCTTGCGGAAGGTGACGCATTCCGGCATGAGCTGGTGGCGCAGACGTGAGGGCTGCATCTGAATCAGTGTGCCGCGGGGTGTTGCGATGGTGTCGGGGGTGCCTCCGCCTTTGTTGCGGTAAGCTATCATCGTCACGTCGCCGACCTTGTAGCGCGCCAGCAGCGGGGCGGCGATGTTGCCGGCAAGCATCATGCGCAGGTCGATTTTCAGCGGACTGGCCACGGAGTCGGCAAGATACTCGATGAAGTCGGGGCGGAAGAAATAATAGCCGCGGTTGCGCAGTTTGTTGGTTATGCGGATGCGCACTGCCGAGAGCGAGTCGGTGCTGTAGCGCTCGCCGGCACTGAGGTAGTTCTCGCGCATTGCAAGCGAATCAATCATGTGGTTGAGCACCGATGTATCGGGCAGAAGCTCGATGCGGTTGAGTGTGAATGCCGGTCCGGTCGACACGTTGTAGCGGATTTTCGCTTTTTTCGGATTTTTCTGTGTGAGCACCTCGTAGGTGGCGTTGCCGCGGAAGTAGCCGTTGTTGTCGAGGGTCTCGTCGATCATCTTCGAGCGTAGTTCGGGGCGCACGTCGCTTACGAGCACCGGCTCGGCCACGAGCTTCTCATAGAGCTTGTGCTTGAGACCCTTCGGCGGGTTGTTCCAGTTGTTGTACACCCACAGTCCGAGCGGGAAAGGCCAGCGGTATTTAGGCGATTTGAATATGGCGTTGTTGGGAGGCACGGCCACGGCCTCCTCAATCTGCGAGCTCACACCGCGTGGCACTTTCTGCCCCTCGGGCGCGTGGATGTCGACGTCTTTGAGTCCTACATACAGCTGCTCCCCCTCGGGGATGCGGCGGGTGGTCGAGCATGCCGCCATGAGCAAAGCCATGGCTCCGAAGGCCAACAGGCGGAATATGTGTTTGCTTGGCATCTTCATTGTTGTGGCTTTGATTCGTTTTCGCTTTCTGTAGTATCGGGGCGGAGAGCCTCCTTTTCGGTCGAGGAGGGGGCCGGCGCTGGAGCTGCGGGGGGTACGGAGCCTTGCGGGAGCTGCGCCTGCGGCTCTCTGGAGCGACGGAATATATCGGCCAGGCGGCTGATTTTCTTCTTGTAGACGAAGCCCACGCCCGTCTGGGTTATCTCGCCTTCGAGTATGCTCTCGTAGCCCGTGTGGCGGAACAGACGCACATACATCGTGCCGGCTTTATTGAGCATATATTCAAACGAGATATCGGCTATCAGATTCTGTGCGAAATTCTCGTCGGCGTTGGCGTCAGTGGTGTAGTTGCCTCCGACCACGATTTTAAACCGGTCGTCGAACAGCGATTTGCTCACGCGGTAGCTGTAGTTCATCGCCGAGGTGTTGGCGCCGTCGATGGTCTTGTCGTACTGATTGATGCCGAACGAGATGTCCACACCTTTGATTGCCGAGGCTGCCCAGGTGTTGAGCTGCGACTGAAGGAAGCTGTAGAGGGCGTTGGTGCCCATGTTGCCGCCGGTTATGGTCTGGGTGCCTCCGCTGCGGTATGCGCCGTAGAGCAGGAGGTTCATGGCCTGGTTGGCACGCTGCTCGGGACTCATGGATTTTATCTCGTTGGCTATGGTGAGGTCGTCGGGACATTCCAGATCGAACACCACGTTCATCTCATCGAGGGTGCCGTCCACGCGCAGGAGCACGTTGAAGTTCACCACGCGCGAATTGCCGGATTCATCCGATACGTTGGCCCGGATGTCGTCGTAGGCGTTGACGTGGAGCACCGGATTCATCATGTTGCCATTGAACTCAACGTAGCTGTCCTTGTTGAACGAGAACGACTTCTCGCCGATGAGCGGCACTGCGTAGCGTACGAAGCCGCCCGTAAGGTTGATGCGTCCCGACATGCGCTGGTCGCCCATATAATCCTGGGTGAAGTTCACTTTACCGTTGCTCTGCAGCTGCACTTTGGAGTTGCCCGACGGGTCGAGCTCCACGGTGACGGTGGTGCCGGTTGATACGGTGAGCTTTGCGTCGATGTTCATCATCATCGACGGCGCGGCGATGGTATCGGCGGGTGCTGTCGAGGCGGTGTCGGCGAAGTTCACGAAGCGTACCATATCCTGGTTTGAACGGCTCTTGAGTTCGGTGGCGGCGTCGGCCATCACGTATGTCACATTGGTTGAGGGGAGGAGATTGAGGTCGGCCGACACGTTGAGCATGCTCATGTTGCCGCGCACCAGGGCGTCGAGGTCGATGAACGCCTTTCCGTAGGCCTGGGAGTTGCGCTTTTTCTGCGAGCCTACAATCTGCATGTCGCGGGCCTTGAGGGCCAGGTCGAGTTGTGGCGAACTCAGATGGGTAAGGTCGACCGTTCCGTTGATGTTGAGCGGTTTGGAGTTCACTCCGTTGATGGCGAAATCGTTGAAGCGCACCACGCTGTTCTCCACCGGTATCGGGGTGGAGGCGAAGCGAAGGGGAGTGCCGAGCATCTCGACGTCGACGGAGGTGCTGTCGAAGCTCAGGTTGCCGTTGAGCACCGGGGCTGTCATCTCGCCGGTTATGTCGAGCTCGCCGTTAAGGGTGCCGCTCAGCCGGGCCGTTCCGGCGGGGAGGAACGGATTGACTACACTCAGCGGGAAATGTATCATACGGAAGTCGAGCAGGAACGGGTTGGCGGCTGTGGAGTCGTTGAGGTTGCCGGAGGCGGTGATAGCCTTGTGGCCGTCGACCATCAGCGATGTCGTGGCGCGCAGTGTGCCGGCGGCGTTGGTGGTCAGGTCGAGGGCCAGGTCGAAATCGCCCACTTTCTGCTTGCCGTAGTTGAAGTTGTGGAGGCTGACGGTGCCGGTGCCGTTGAGGTCGGGCTTCAGCCATGAAATCTTCATGTCGGCCGATAGGTCGCCGCTGACAGGCGGTGCGAAGGGGTTGATGGCCAGCCAGTCGTCCAGCTTGATGTCTTTCACCCGGAGCACGACGTCGTTGGCCGCGGAATCTGCGTGGTTGTGCTCTGTGAAGAGTTGCAGCGAGCTTACCTTGTTGTGCAGGTCGAGGTTTGCGTCGATATGCTGGGTCGCAAGGTCGTAGTCGATGAAATTGTCGCGGTTTATGTCCCAGTCCTTGTAGCCGATCACGGGGTGGAATGGCACGAACTGGATGCGCAGGTGGGTCATGTCGTGAATGGCGGCGAGCATACCGAGGCTGTAGCCCGTCTCGCCGGCTATGTTCTGCTGCGAGAGACTTATGGAAACACGGTCGGCGTTGATGTAGCCGCGGGCCTCCACGTGGGCGAACTGGTCCATCGTGCCCGGCCGGTTGTTCATACGCGCGCTGTAGAGCAGGTAGGTGCCGCGTTGCAGCATGTCGACATTGAGAGTGTCGATTTCGGTTTTTCCCGAGGTGAGGCCGAGAATGGCGGTTGAGAGCGAGAATGCCGAATCGTTGCGGGCGTGCAGCCTCAGGTCGGCGAAACTCATGTCGCGTCCGGCCAGATAGTTGGTCAGAATGTTGTCGGTGCCGGCGCTCATATCGAGCGAGAAGCGCGGCATGGCTTGCTGGATGGTGTCGATGGCCAGCCGGCGGCGCTTCAGGTCGCGGTCGAGAGCCAGAGAGGTCCATCCGAGCCGCTTGGTTATGGTGTCGAGCGGTTCGGGCGACCAGAAGTCGATGTTAAGATCGTGGTTGGTCAGGCGTGCGGTTGTCGCAGAGTCGGCCGTGGCGAAGTTCAGGCGCAGCGAGTCGGCGTTTATGGCGTCGCCGGGCATGTGCCAGTACAGATGGCTGACGTCTACGTCGGCTTGCAGGCGCATGGGATGCCCGGGCTTGCGGTGCGTGGAGGCCACCGCCGGAGTGAATGAGGCTCGTCCGGCGAGGGCCACCGCGCCGTCGGCAACGCTGTCGGTGAGCCCGAGGGCACGCAGGTCGATGTTGCGCACGTCGGTAGCGAAAGTCCAGTCCATGGTCTGGCAGGCGATGTTGCCGTCGGCCTGCAGGGAGAAGTCTGCGCGGCGGTTGGCGGAAGTGGCTTCCACATGGGCGTTGCCGTCGGCCAGACTGGCCATAAGTCTTATATCGCTCAGTTGCTGTCCTTTCACTATGGCATTGTGGAGCGATATGTCGGCCTCGGCTGCTGTGGAGGTGGCGAAGGGGTCGAGTCCGTGGCCCGAGAGTGTGGCCGAAGCGTCGATGTCGCGCAGACCGCTCAGCGGGAGGATAGTCTGGATGGGGAAGCGGTCGAGGTAGAGAGCGATGTCGTAGGCTGTGGCGCGGTTGTTCCACATGGCGTCGAGCACCACGTCGCCGCCGCCAGTGGTGGCGCGCAGCGTTCCGTCGGCCGTTCCGCCGCGGAGATTCACATGTCCTGCCAGGGCAATCGGGGGGATGTTGACCTGCCGCTGCATTTTGGCGTCGAGCAGGCGCGGCTTGATATAGTTGTCGTCGGTAAGTTTTCCCTTTATTATGAGCTCGCCCGAGGCGCGGTTGAAATCGGCGTAGTCGGCTATGGCGCCCCTTGCCGAAAGCGAGATGTAGCGTGGAATTTCGGCGGTGAGGGTATTGACGCGCAGCGAGTTCATCCGGCCGTCGATGTCGGCTGTGAGCAGGAGGGGAGCGTAGGGTGGCAGCATACCTGCGATTTCGGCGGCGGGAGCCGGTGCGAGCGCGCGTAGGTCGGTGTTGGATATCGAGGCAGTGAGAGTGGCGCTGACGGGCGGATTTCCGCCGGTCAGCCCCATCATGGCGCTCATACCGATGGTTGAGGAAGGTGTGGTGATGGAAAATCCGTCGGCGTGCATTGCTGTAGAATCCATGGCGAATGTGCCGGTGGCTTTCAGGGGAAGGTTCCCGCACAGCGGGAGCGTGGCGGCGAGTTCACGCAGAGGTACGCTGATCTCGCTGCCCCGGTTCCGAAGCGAGTCGATGGCAATGCCGATTTCCGAAGCTTCGATATATGCAGGGTCGAAACCTTTGGCGGGTCGGGCGCCCTCGGTGGCGTAGACGGCATGACCTTCGCGCAGGCGCAGTCCGCGCGCCGTCACGAGCCATGGTATGGAAGCCGCGGTGTCGGTTTCGGCCGGTTTAGCCTCAGGGACTTTGTCGGTGGGCTTTGCGGCGATGTAGCGGATGTCGGGACGGTCGATTGTCAGCGAATCGAGCGAAACGGTGCTCTTGCCGAGGTCGACGCGGCCGTTGAGGAGGGTGGCAGCCGGCAGGGCGCATTGAAGCGATGCAATCGTGCCCTCCATGCTCATACGGTAGTATACGCCGAGAAGTTCCATCTTCCGCAGGGAGATGGTCCAGAGGGTCGGCTCCGATTTTTTTTCAGGGTTTGCAATGGTGTCCGGGCGCATATCGAGCAGAATGCGGCCGTTGCGGCCCGAAAGAAGCCCGACGTCAATCTGTTTGCTCAGCAGATGAATCGAGGCGTCGCGCAGCGATGCCTGCCCCAGGGTGGCACGCATGTACATCGCCGAATCGGGTGTGCCGATGTCCACACGGGCCTTTCGGAGCGTCAGGCGTTCCACATCCACGCTTCCGGCCAGCAGCGGTATGAATGCTATCTCGCCGCGCGCCGATGCGGCGTCGACGGCCATTCCCGGGGTGCGCATCGCCATGGAGTCGACGCTCAGCCGCAGGGGGAAGCTCAGCCGTGCGCGCTTCACTTCGATGTGGGTTGTGCCTCCGGCATTGATCTTGTCGAGGGCCGTATGGATGGCGAAATCCTGCACGGGTGGGAGGTAGATGAGAAATACCGTAAGCGCTACCAGGGCCACCACGGATATAATGGTCCATTTGAGTATCAGCAGCGGGTATTTCAGTATCTTCTTCACTGAGCGTGGAATAAATAGCGGAAACGTCGGGCAGGTTGTCGGCCCTTGGATTGAAACGTGGATGAGAGAGGTGGCACGCGAGGCGCCGTGGCGATGAATGTGTATCGATAATATAACGCCGGGACGGCACCGATTGTTCCGCCCCGCGTAAGGTAAGTTTAAAAGACGTCTTAAGAAGAAAATGCCGTTAAGTAACCGGTCGAAGTTATTCTGAACAGCTGCTTATTTCTTTGCGGCGTAGAGCACCGGGTTGGTGTCGGCGTCGTTATACATTTTCATCTGGCGGTATACCTTCATGTATTTGCGGCCGGCGGCGATGTCGTCAAGTAGTGTATCGATAGCGTCGGTGAGGTCGGTGCGCTGCTCGAGCAGCACGGCCAGTTTGGCGGCGCATTTCTCGCGGTGGCCGTCGGTGGCGTCCTCGCGCTCTGCCTCGGCGCGCATGTGGTAGATTTTCACGGCTAAGATCGAGAGGCGGTCGATGGCCCATGCCGGGCTTTCGGTGTTGATGGTAGCACCTTCCAGAGGCTTCACATCCTTATATTTCTCGCGGAACCATGTGTCGATATCCTCAACCATATCGGTGCGCTCCTGGTTTGATGCATCGATGCGACGCTTGATTTTCACGGCGTCTTCCGGCTTGATGTCCGGGTCGCGGATAATATCTTCCATATGCCACTGGTTTACGTCGATCCAGTTCTTGTCGAAGAGGATGGCTTCGATCGAGCCTTTGGGGTAGGGATTTTGGTAGGGGGCGTCAACGCGGTCGGCAATATGGTATGTGGCGGTTGCGCGGTCGAATATTTCGTTGCAGGTTTCGGCGAATTTCATATGGGATGTCTGGTTTAGGGTGAATCTGAGTTTAGAATTTTCACAAAGATAAATGAAATCCCGCGTCATTTCCAAATCTCAGGCGCCAACTTATCGAAAAATCGGCATCTGTCGGCGTCGGCGAGCTAAAAAGAGAGCCGCATACCGGCGGTGCGATATGCGGCTCTCTGCTGTAAGAGTATGGATTGGATGAGAAAGATTATTTCAGGACTACTTTTTCGACTTTGGTGCCCTGACGGCGTATTACGAGCTGACCCTCGGTGGGATTGGCCACGCGTACACCCTGCAGGTTGAAGAACTCAACAGGAGCGTTTACGTCGGCGTCGGCATCAGACAGTACATTGTTGATTGCGGAATAGCCCGACATATCGAAAGTCATTGCACTGCTGCCTCTGTAGAATGCTCCGTTGCTGTATTGTTCTTCGCCGAGATACATTTCATCTGCGGGGAAGGTTATGGTTTTGGCTTCTTTGTCGTATTTACCTCCGTAACCGGCTGCCATCGCATCGGTTTTCTGGGAGAGGAATTTCCAACCTCTGCTGAAAATCACACCGAGACCGTAGTTTTGAGTACCTGCGCCGATGGCCGAAGCTTCAATATATACATATTCGGGATCGGTGGCATTGAGGTAGATGTAGTGCGGGTGGGTGGTATGTTCAATGGGGGTCAAGGCTGAATGCGTGGAATAAGCATTTTTGATTCGGAAATAGCCGGGTGTGCTTATGCTTTCCTGAAGAGTGCCGGTAAGGGTCTCTTCAGCGATATCGCTATAGCTTGCGGGATAAATTCCTTCGTTGAAGCTGATTGTACCGCAATCGGCCCAATCACTGTCGTCAGTGCTATACCACATGGCATAAGCCTGACCTTTGCCTACAATGTTCTCATCCGCATCAAGAGCTACAAACAGGAAGGTATACAAGCCGGGGGCAGTAGGAGTTAAGGAAATTGAAGGCACGGTGGCTGCGAACTCCTGTCCGTTTTGAGCGACATAGCCCTCATTGTTATCAATTGTATAATGTCCCGAAAGAACTATACCTTTGATAGTTGCAATATCTGCTCCTGATTTCAGATTACAGTAAGCTACGTCGCGGTCAGAGCAGTATACTGATGAAACCGAGAATGCATAGTCCTTAACCTCTGCACCCGGTAAATATAGTTTAAAGCCGGTATTTTTTGTTGTCAGAACAAATTGGTTATTAACTGAAATTGCAAAGGAGCCAACCGGGAATGAGATTACATTGTCGGCCAGAGTGCCATAATAGTCAGGATTGTCTCCCCATTCGTTTTCAGTTACCATCTGGGAAATAAGCCAGCGATCGAACGCCGTGAATTCTTCAGCGATTACTTTCTGGGGATCGGTGGCGTTGATATACATGTATGTCTCGTCGGAAGTGCCCAGCGGTTCAGTCAAGGGACCGGAAGCATATGGCTGAAAGCGATACCATCCTGGATTGGAGGCAGATGTTTCAACCGTTACTTTCCACATCTGATTCGCTTCTACGTTGCTGTAGAAGGTCAAAAAATCTTCGAGGTAGGTGCCTTCGCCTATTGAGGTCCAGTCGGTGGCTGTGGGGGCTTTGGCAGGAGCCTTCCGTTGAGCGGATGCTTCTTTGGCTGCGAAACTGCCGGCAAGAGTGGCGTTGCGGAGCGTAAGGCTGCTGATGGAAGTTCCTGTCTCGGATGCGGTCTTCAGTCCGTAGGCTTTCGAGAGCTGGAGACTTACGGTTTGGGTTCCGGCCGAGACGCCGAGGGCAACGGCGGCTGAAAGCAGAATGGTGTAGAGTTTCTTCATGCTTGTTCGGATTGATGATGAATATAATTATTTATTGCTGTCCGATAAAATTATTTAGATTGTCAATAACGTATTGGCACGCAGTCAATTACGTCTTAATTCCTGCGG
>UREH01000007.1 GCA_900546835.1 uncultured Porphyromonadaceae bacterium | reverse complement strand
AGAGGAAAAGATTCGAAAATTTTACCGCGGAAATGTTGAAATAATTAGATCAGGAAAGTATAAAATAATTTTGAACAGTTACTTAAAAACTCATAATAACCTCCTAACAACTATGTCGTTTGTAAAAGAATTCAAGGAGTTTGCCATGAAGGGCAACGTAGTCGACATGGCAGTCGGTGTGATCATCGGCGCAGCCTTCGGCAAGATCGTAAGCTCGCTCGTCGACGATATAATCATGCCTCTGGTCGGCGTGGCTACCGGCGGCATCAACTTCACCGACTATAAATGGGTGATTCAGAAAGCGGTGACCGACGGCCAGGAAGTGCTCAAGCCCGAAGTTACGATGAACTGGGGCGCGTGGGTGCAGACCATCGTCGATTTCCTCATCGTGGCCTTCTGTATCTTCGTGATGATCAAGTTCATCAACAATATGCGCAAACGCACGGCCAAGGCCGACGCGGAAGAAGCAGCCGCAGCCGCCCCCGCGGAGCCTTCGAAGGAAGAACAGCTTCTCACAGAAATCCGCGACCTCCTCAAGGAGCAGCAGGCCAAAAAGTAATCATCGCTCAAGCAGCCTGAAACCGATATTCCTCATAGGATTCATGGGCTCGGGGAAAACCACCCTGGGCCGGGCGCTCCACGGGGCCATCGGCCCGGATGGAGTGCGCCTGCGTTTTGTCGACCTCGACGAGGCTGTAGAACAGGCCGAGGGCGCCACCGTGGCCAAAATCTTCAGCCGAAAGGGAGAGGCGTACTTCCGCCGCCTCGAATCAGATACGCTCCGCCGCCTGACGGCCACTCCCGGAACGGTCGTAGCATGCGGAGGCGGGACACCGTGCCAGCCGGGGAATATGGAGTGGATGAACTCCAACGGTCTGACCATCCTGCTCCAGGCCTCCGACGAAGCCCTGCTGCGCCGCCTGTCGGAGGGAGCGGCCAAGCGTCCTCTCATAGCCAGCCTAAGCTGCGAGGAGCTTCGCGCCTTCATAGCCTCGAAACAGGCCGAACGCCAACCCTTCTACTCGCAGGCCGCCCTCACCTTCCCCTCCGACCTGCTTGAGACGGCCGACGAGATTACGGCCTCACGCCAACGATTCCTTCAACTTATCGAATGCCACATGATATGACTTCCGCCGAAACACAGTCGACTCCCGACGTAAAGGAGGCTATGGTCGGAACAGCCACTCCGCGCCGACGCGCCACTATCGGTTTGCCCAAGTGCCTCAACCACGCCGAAAAGCGCTTCCCGCTCACACCCGAGGCCGTGGGCACGCTCACGCGCATGGGCTTCGCCGTAAAGATGGAGGCCGACGCCGCCTCCTATATCCACTACAGCGACCGCGCCTACGTGCGCGCCGGAGCCCAGATATGTCCGCGCTCGCAGGCCCTCGGAGCCGACATCGTGATACATCTTGCTCCGCTGGAGATTTCCGACATCCGTCAGCTCCACCGCGGCGCCATGCTCCTGAGTCTGGCGAACTTCAACCGCAATAGCGCCCCGGAGGTAATCAAGGAGTTGCTCTCGCGGCGCATAATCAATATCGCAATCGACCTGGTGCGCGATCCGCAGGGCAACCGCCCGTTTGGCGACATTCTCTCGGAAATCGACGGCCGGAGCGCCATGACCATTGCGGCATCGATGCTCGCCGACCCCGTAAACGGCAAGGGGATACTCCTGGGCGGCATCGCCGGGGTGATACCCTGCGAAGTGACGATCATAGGGTCGTGCCTGGCCGCGGCTGCCGCCGCCCGCTCGGCCATGGGCCTTGGAGCCATAGTGCGCCTCTTCGACGACGATGTTTACCGTCTGCGCACAGCCCTGCGCCAGCTGGGAGGGGGAGTGATCGGTTCGTCGCTCCATCCGCGTGTGCTTGAGAGCGCACTGCGCACGGCCGATATCGTGGTAGTCACCGAGCGCACCAGTGCGCTGCCCGTCGACGGCGACCCCACGGCAATTCTCAAGCGCAACGCTCTGGTATTCGACCTATCGGAATGCCCCGGCAGGGCATTTACGTCGCTGCGGCCCATCGACCTGGGCGAACTCGACACCCTGAAATGCACCCAGGCCACAGGCTTCTCGATGGTCAACGACCTCAACGACGAAGCCAGCTACCGCCGCTACTGCTTCATCAACCCCGGAAGCACCGTGCCGCGCACGGCCGCCATGGCTCTGAGCGATACCTTCATCACTCTTCTCAACCAGATCTCCGACTGCGAAGGTGGCAGCGCCGGTGCGCGCCTGCCGCTGTCGGCGGGGTTGCAGCAGGCTGTTCTGACCTTTATGGGCAAAGCCGTCAACCCCAAAGTGGCATCGCTCGCCGGGCTCCGCTATACCGACATCGCCATTCTCCTGTCGCTCAGTTGAGGCGAACCGGAACATCAACCGAATCAATCACACCTCAAGCCAATGGCCAAACGAAAATACTACGTGGTATGGGTAGGGCGCGAGCCCGGAATCTACGAAGACTGGGACGACTGCCTCGAACAGGTCGACGGCTTTCCCGGCGCCCGCTACAAGGCGTTCGACAGCTCCACAGCCGCCGCGATCGCCTTCCGCGGCGACCCCAACGACCAGGCGTCCATAATTGAGGCCATCGCCGCCCACAATGCCGAAAAGGCCCGCGCACATCAGGCTCAGCTTTTCGAGATTCCCGAAATCAATCCCGACTCCATAGCCGTGGATGGCGCCTGCGCAGGCAATCCCGGCATGATGGAATACCGCGGAGTCGACGTGCGCTCCGGCATAGAACTTTTCCATGTGGGGCCTTATCCCGAAGGGACTAACAATATAGCCGAGTATCTTGCTTTAGTACACGCACTTGCGTATCTCTGGAAAAAGGGGGACTCCACCACCCCGATTTACTCCGACTCGCGCACGGCGCGCAGCTGGCTGAAAAACCGCGGGTGCCGCACAAAACTGCAGCCTTCGGCCGCCAACAGGAAGATTTTCGAGCTGCTCGCCCGCGCCGACCTCTGGGTGCGCACACATCAGACGAAAAACCCCGTGCTACGGTGGGACACCGACGCATGGGGTGAGATTCCCGCCGATTTCGGACGCAAATAAATCATTCTACATCACTGCCTATCATTAATTTCTGAATCTATACGATACCTAAACGTTTTACCATGACCACAGCCTCAATTGCCGCCACCGCCAGGAAGACAAACTGGAGATGGGTAATCTGCTCTCTGCTATTCTTCGCAACAACAATCAACTATCTCGACCGCCAGGTGCTCTCGCTTACCTGGAAGGATTTCATAGCGCCGGAATTCCACTGGACCGACGCCGACTACGGCCACATCACCGGATTCTTCTCTCTCTTCTATGCCGCCGTGAGCCTCGTGGCCGGCAAGTTCATCGACTGGATGGGCTCGCGCAAAGGCTACCTCTGGGCCATATTCATCTGGTCGCTGGCCGCCGTGATGCATGCCGGTTGTGGCTGGGTGACAATGAAATATGAAGGGATAGCCTCTGTCGAGGCTCTTCGCGCCGTCGAGTCGGGCTCGGCTCTGGCGCTCTCGATAGCTTCGGTGAGCGTCTGGCTCTTCCTCGGCTGCCGCGCCCTGCTCGCCATCGGCGAGTCGGGCAACTTCCCCGCCGCCATCAAGGTGACGGCCCAGTACTTCCCCAAGATGGACCGCGCTTTCGCTACCTCGATATTCAATGCCGGAGCCTCGGTGGGCGCGCTGGCCGCCCCGCTGTGCATCCCCGTGCTGGCCAAGCAGTTCGGCTGGGAGATGGCCTTCGTGATTATCGGCGCGCTCGGCTTCGTGTGGATGGGTTTCTGGAGCGGATGCTATACGCTCCCCGAGAAATCGAAACACGTCAACGCCGCCGAGCTTGCCTACATCCGTCAGGACGAGGCCAACGAGTCGAAGGCTGAAATCAAGGCCGAGGAGACAAAGACAATTTCGTTCTGGCGCTGCTTCACATTCCGCCAGACGTGGGCATTCGTGGCCGGCAAGGCTCTGACCGACGGCGTATGGTGGTTCTTCCTCTTCTGGGCTCCCGCCTATTTCTCCGACCAGTTCGGCTACGCGAGCTATACCCCCATGGGGCAGGCTCTGATATTCGTGCTCTACTTCATCGTAACGGTTCTCTCCATCGGCGGCGGCTACCTGCCGAAGCTCTTCGTTGAGAAACGCGGCATGAACCCCTATGCCGGACGCATGCGTGCCATGCTGATGTTTGCCTTCGTGCCCATTCTGGCCCTGTTCGCCCAGCCGCTGGGCGTCCATTCCTCATGGTGGCCGGCGGTAATCATCGGTCTTGCCGGAGCAGCCCATCAGGCCTGGAGCGCCAACCTCTATTCCACGATCGGCGACATGTTCCCCTCGTCGACCGTGGCCTCGATCGTAGGTATCGGCACCATGGCCGGCGGCATAAGCTCGTATCTGATCAACGCCGGCGCCGGCGAACTCTTCTACTACGCCGGAGAGCAGGGTGCGGCATTTACCTTCCTCGACTTCGAGGGGAAGCCGGCCGGCTACATGATTGTGTTCTGCATCTGCGCCGTAAGCTATCTGCTGGCGTGGGGAGCTATCAAGCTGCTCGTGCCGCGCTACAAGAAAATCGAAATAGACTGATATGCTTAAGAAGACCATCTGGGAAATGGGGCGCGACAGCCTCGAAGAGTATCGCACTAAAGGCAAGCTTCCGCTGATAGTCGTGCTCGACAACGTGCGCTCACTCAACAATATAGGCTCGATATTCCGCACCTCCGACGCCTTCCGCGTAGCCGAACTCTGGCTTTGCGGCATCAGCGCCACGCCCCCATCGCCTGAAATCCACAAGACGGCTCTGGGCGCGGAGGAGTCGGTGGCCTGGCGATATTTCCCCTCTACACTCGATGCCGTAGAGGAACTTCACGACCAAGGATTTACAGTCTGTGCTCTTGAGCAGGTGAACGGCAGCGTGGCGCTCGACGGGTTCCGCCCCGACCGCTCGCGCCGCTACGCCGTGGTGGCCGGACACGAGGTGAACGGCGTGGACCAGGCCGTGGTCGACCGCGCCGACCTCTGTCTGGAAATCCCTCAGGAAGGCACGAAGCATTCCCTCAACGTGGCCGTCAGCACCGCCCTGGCCATATGGCAGTTCTACCTCCACCTCCGATAGTCCGCCTCCAGCGCCTCAAAAAAGCATCCGCAAACAATGTCACGCCATTGTTTGCGGATGTTGTCATATTGGCTTGAATCAGTGTATTACCGGGCGATTTTGGCTGTTGCGCGGGCGCCGGTGGCATCGGTGGCGACTACCACGTAGACCCCTGCGGGGAGAGCCTCGACCGAAACGGTGCGGCCCTCCATATCTATGGCAATGGCCCTGCCGTCGGCGCTATAGACCTCAAGCGAGGTGACGGGCGAAGTGCCGCCGAGCACTATGGTGTGCACCCCGCGGTCGTAGAAAATCTTCAGCGCGTCGGTCTCAGCCACGGCGTCAGCCACCCCACCCGTCTTCAGCAGAGTGAACGGAGCAGGCGAATTTGCGAGAGCACTGCCCTTCACCATATTGAAAGGCATAACATAATACGTGCCGAAGTCGCGAAGATTTTCAGGAATGCTAAAAGCAACTGTGGCTTCCGCGTGTCCGTTCTCTTCTATGAATACCGGCTTCGATGTATTGCAGAGTCCGAGATAAGCGAGCTGGCCGTTATTTTGCGGATCTACGTAGAGCTGGAACCGGATGGTATGTGCATAAACACCTTTGGAGCACGCCACGTCGGCTGTTACAGTAAATCCGTCGGGATTGACCACGTTCGAGCTTCCGTCGTCGAAACGGATGCCGGCAGACGTGACTGCAGCATCGTCGGGGAAGGAAGCGACCGCTATGCCGCGCGAATCGTGTATGAGGTAGTCGTTCTGTACCAGCATAAGAGTAACGGAATTGTCGGTTGCACCTAACCCGTAATTCACGGTTAGTTCGCGCTCGGCTACCTCACCGGGGCCGAGTTCCACCAGAATACCGTCGCCTACAGGATAATAGCCGCTGTTATAACTGATATACGGAGTGAAATATGAATGTACCGGGAAATCCCAGCGGTTGGTAATCTGAACTTTCACGGTCTGCATGCCGTTGACATACAGCGTAGAAGGAACTTCTAAAAATGAGCCGACGGGATTGTAGCTGTATCTCCCTACGGCCTTATATGTAGCGCCTTCTAAGGCGACGATGAATTCGTGGCCGGAGGTGGTCTGATGCAGCGACTCATACCATGGTCCGGAGCCATCGTAGGCGCGGCTTACAACACGCACTGCATAGTTGACGCCTTCGACCATGCCGAACTGCGAGACATCCACCGAGATGCTTCCCCATCCCATGCCGAGGGAGAGATTCTGCTCCCTGGCGTCGAGGGGGTAATACTTTTCGGTATTGTCCGTCATATTGCGCACGCAGACACCAAGCTGCACGTCGATCGAGGAATGGCTTTCATTATAAAACCCGCTGTCGAGAGTCAGCGTTGAACCTTCCATGTTGCCGTAAAGATCGCTGTCCTGGCAGATTATCGGTTTTACATCCTGTATGGTGCTGGCGCCGGGTTTCATGTTCAGAACGGCAAACTGCCCCTGTGTGAACCCGCTCATCTCAGTGCCGGTATATATCTGATTGGGATTGAGGGCGGAAACCTTGAAATAACCGTCGGACTGGCCGTTCCAGCCCCAGTTGAAGTGGAAATAGCCGTCGGAGGCATAGCCGTCGCATACGAAGATGTGGCCGCCCTGAGTGTTGCCGTAGCCACGGTATACAATAGGACATCCGGCCTGCAGACTGCCGTAGAGCAAATCCTCCCATTCGGCGATGGAATGGTATTTCATTTGATCGAGCGTAGTTGCGCGGTCGAAACCGAAATGGTTGACGGCGGCGGTGGTGATTCCGTACATATCCGATTCAGACCACTGCAGCCCATAGTTCATATGGATCGCATAGCCGCAGATTTTCATAAGCTGGGCTACGGCTGCCTTCTGAGCGGCAGTCTGTGGAACTACTTCGGGCATGTTCGCCCAGTCGATGGGCTCGCCGAGGTCGAGGAACTCCTGCTGCTTCTCGTTGTCGACGGTATAGTAGCAGTATCCCCTGCCGGTGGCCTGGGCGGGAAAGCGGTGATAGGCGAGCACCTGTGCAACGGCGGTTGCACCGCATCCGGTGAGGCAGTGCTGCCCGTCAATTGTGGGTGTCTGGTCGTTGTAAGGCGTTCCCTGGCCCCATTTTGCCTTGACCATCGGGGCGATTGGAGCGCGCTCGGCCGTGGAGGTCTTCGAGGGGAGAGTCTGGCGAACGTTCCCTGCGCGAAGTGCCTCGATTTCGAGGGCGTAGTAATCGAGCATCCCCTGCATCTGCGGAGGAATGGTGCCGTCAGTGGCGGCGGGAGCGTCGGAGTAGCCGAGAACAGCGTCGACACCGTCGTCGGCCGCAAGAACCACGTAGCCCTTTTGGCCCTCCTTCTCGAAAAGGTAAGCCGCCGGCTCGGAGACGGAGGTGTTTACGGTGGTGCGCAGCTTCAGAGTGGCGGGAGCGCCCGCGGAGGGAGCCTTCGTGCGGCCTTCGTCCAGGCGTGCGAGCGCCTGCCCGGGAGTAAGCACGTCGGCCCACGCACCCGTCGACAGGAGAGCCGCAGCCAGTGCAAACAGAGTAAAGCGATGTTTCATGAAAAATGTGTGTGTTGGTTTATACGTAACGTAGAATCACATATGCAATTCCGATTGTCTATCAGCTTAAGAATCAAAAATTAAAATAGCATGTGAATATGCACATATATTTTGCAAATATACTCTATGCATTTCCCGCAACTACATTCTTTACGGTTAAAAATGCTTAAATTTCTCTTCTTTGCCCGCAGAGGGCGCCACATCGCCGGAGGAGGCGGCTCAAGAGGGATTTAGAGTCTTTAAGGTCTCTAAGGTCCCCGAGATTCCCGCAAGTATCGTCCGGAGGCAGTGCTGCTTGTCAGAGCGGTCAGAACTTTTTTATATTATTAAGGCGTTGTTCCCGGGGAATTTCGTAATTTTGCACCCGAATTTCCACACGATTACCTGTTGAAGGCGCGCCGTCCCCCGCCGGACGGAGCTTGCTTCGAATCACAAACAATAAGCTCAGATGGCAAAAAACCTCGTCATAGTCGAGTCGCCGGCCAAGGCAAAGACCATAGGAAAATTCCTTGGTCCGGACTACATAGTAACCTCCTCCTACGGCCACATCCGCGACCTCAAAAAGAAAAATTTCGGCATCGACATGGCCAACGGCTTCGAACCGGAATATGAGATTCCCGACGACAAGAAGGCGCTGGTGGCCGACCTCCGCAAGAAAGCCAAGGAGGCCGAGATGGTATGGCTCGCATCCGATGAAGACCGCGAGGGAGAGGCCATCGCCTGGCATCTGTTTGAGGTGCTCGGGCTGAAGGCGGAGACCACGCGGCGCATCGTATTCCATGAAATCACCAAGGATGCCATTCTCAATGCCATAAAGAATCCGCGCCATATCGACCTGAATCTGGTCGACGCTCAGCAGGCGCGCCGCGTGCTCGACCGCATCGTGGGGTTTGAGCTGTCGCCGGTGCTCTGGAAGAAAATCAAGCCGGCTCTCTCGGCCGGCCGCGTGCAGAGCGTGGTGGTGCGTCTGATTATGGAGCGCGAGCACGAAATCAAAAACTTCCGCCCCGAGCAGTTCTACCGCGTGAACGCCCGATTCGCCACGGCCGACGGCACAGCTGTAGGAGCCGAACTGTCGAAGCGTCTGGCCGACGACGCCCAGGCCCGCGAGCTGCTGGCCGAATGCAGCGGCACCAGCTTCAAGGTATCGTCCGTCAACGTGCGCCCGGTGAAGAAATCTCCGGCGCCACCGTTCACCACCTCCACCCTCCAGCAGGAGGCCGCCCGCAAGCTCGGCTTCACCGTATCGCAGACCATGATGGTGGCCCAGCGCCTGTATGAGGCCGGTCACATCACGTATATGCGTACCGACTCGCTCAACCTCTCGCAGCTGGCACTCAACGCCCTGGCCAAGGAAATCCGCGGGAATCTGGGCGAGCGCTACCTCCACACGCGCCAGTATCACACCCATAGCAAGGGCGCGCAGGAGGCCCACGAAGCCATCCGTCCGACCTACGTCGACAAGCAGACCATCGAGGGGACTGCCCAGGAAAAGCGGCTCTATTCGCTTATCTGGAAGCGCACCCTGGCCTCGCAGATGGCCGACGCCGAAATCGAAAAGACCACCGTGGAGATTCAGCCGGCCTCGCGCCAGGAGCATTTCACGGCCACGGGCGAGGTAGTGCGCTTCGACGGCTTCCTGAAGGTATATCTCGAAAGCACCGACGACGAGACCGACGAACAGACATCCGGCATTCTACCCGCCATGCACGAGGGGGAGACACTCTCGCTCACCGAAATAACCGCCACACAGCGCTTCACACAGCAGCCGCCGCGCTACTCCGAAGGCTCGCTGGTGAAAAAACTCGAGGAGCTTGGCATCGGCCGCCCCTCCACCTACGCCACATTCATCTCCACCATCCTGCAGCGCGAATATGTGGAGCGCGGCGAGAAGGAGGGCACTCCGCGCGAATACGAGATTCTCACGGTTCATCCCGACGGCAAGATCTCGCGCTCGACGCGCACGGAGACCGTCGGCTCGGAGCGCGGCAAGCTCGTGCCCACCGACATCGGCGAGGTCGTAAACGAATACCTCACCGAGAATTTCCCCGACATCCTCGACTATAATTTCACCGCCCAGACCGAGGAGCGCTTCGACGACATCGCCCGGGGCAAACTCGGCTGGCACCAGGAGATACAGACCTTCTACGATGATTTCCACCCCGGGGTGGACCGCGCGCTCAACACGCGCACGGAGCACCGCGTGGGCGAACGCATTCTCGGCACCGACCCCGCCACCGGGCGCCCCGTGTTGGTGAAAATCGGACGCTTCGGCCCGATGATTCAGCTCGGCGACGGCGAGGGCGACGAGAAGCCTCAGTTCGCTTCGCTGCTCAAAGGCCAGAGCGTAAGCACCATAACGCTCGAAGAAGCCCTGAAGCTCTTCGAGTTTCCGCGCCTGATAGGCTCATTCGAGGATCAGGACGTAACGGTGGCCATCGGACGCTTCGGCCCCTACGTGAAGCACGCAGGCAAATTTGTATCCATCCCCAAGGAGCTCTCGCCCGCCCACATCACCCTCGACGAGGCCGTGGAGCTTATCGAAAAGAAGCGCGCCGCCGACGCCAACAAGACGCTCAAGACCTTCGACGAAGATGCCGACATGCAGATTCTCAACGGCCGCTACGGCCCCTACATAAAATATAAAGGCGGTAACTTCAAGATTCCCAGGACCGTGGCCGACCCTGCCGCCCTCGCCCTCGACGAATGCCGCAAGATTGTGGCCGAAGCCGAGGCCAAACCCGCTTCGCCGCGCGCACGCGGCCGCCGCAAAAGCTGAAAATCCACCGATAAGCCGACCCAATGAACAGGAAGACAGCCTCATCCCTACGCAAAACAATGAAACCCGGCGCCGAGCGCGCTCCGCTCCGCCCCGACTCCATCGCAGCCTTCACGGCCACGGAACCCATGCGGCTCATGGAGTTTCTCGCCGCCAGGATGCCGGAACGCAAACGCACTGCCATCAAGCAGATGCTTAAATACGGCCAGGTGAAGCTCGCCGGGACGGTCACCTCGCAGTTCGATGCCGATGTTGCCGCCGGAGCGCGCGTGGAGGTGAACTTTACGCGTCCGTTCGTCACGTTCCGCAACCGCCGCATGCAGCTCGTCTACGAAGACGAACATATCATCGTGGTCAACAAGGGCTACGGACTGCTCTCCATGGGCAACGACAAGGTGAAGGAGGGAACGGCCTACTCCATTCTCCGCGACTACGTGAAAGACGTCGACCCGCGCCAGAAAATCTTCATCGTACACCGCCTCGACCAGCATACCTCCGGCCTGATGGTCTTCGCAAAGACCATGGCCGCCAAGGAGGGACTTCAGCATAACTGGAACAATATGGTGCGCCGCCGCCAGTATGTCTGTGTGGTCGAGGGGAAGCTCGACCCGCCCGACGGCGAAGTGCGCAGCTACCTGGCCGAGAACTCGAAATATCAGGTATACTCCACCGACAACCCCGAAGAGGGGAAGCCCGCGCTGACGCGCTACCGCACCCTACAGTGCGCCAACGGATTCACCCTCGCCGAAGTCGAGCTTGAGACCGGCCGCAAGAACCAGATCCGCGTCCATATGTCTGACCTCGGCCACCCCATAAGCGGCGACCGCCGCTACGGCGCCAAGTCGGCCCCCATCCACCGTCTGGCCCTCCATGCGCGCACGCTCGTGTTCATCCATCCTGCCACGCGCCAGCTGATGACGTTCGAGACCCCGGTTCCCGCCTCATTCCTCTCGATGGTGAAACAGGGCTGAACGGCCCATATCTCCCCGATCACCTCAATCTCCCTCAAATCTTATAATCAAATTCACATTACCCATATGATTACCCTGGAGCAACTTAAAGATACCGCCACACGCCGCGACGCCCTTCACCGCTATCTCGACATCGACAACAAGAAAATCCAGATCGAGGAGGAGGAACTCCGCACCCACGTGCCCGATTTCTGGGAACACCCCAAGGAGGCGCAGGCCCAGATGAAGAAAATCAAGGACCTCCAGGCGTGGGTCAACGGCTACCACGAAGTGGAGGTGGCCGTCGACGAGCTCCAGAGCGGCTGGGACTTCCTCAAGGAAGGCCTGCTCGAAGAGGCTGAACTCGACCAGATGTATGCCCGTACCGTCGAGCTCATCGAGGAGCTCGAGCTGCGCAACATGCTCCGCCGCGAGGAAGACCACATGGGCGTCGTGCTAAAAATCAACTCCGGCGCCGGAGGCACCGAGAGCCAGGACTGGGCCTCCATGCTCATGCGCATGTATCTGCGCTACTGCGAGAAACACGGCTACAAAACCTCCATCGCCAACCTCCTCGAAGGCGACGAAGCCGGCATAAAGAGCTGCACCATCAACGTAGAGGGCGACTTCGCCTACGGCTACCTCAAGAGCGAGAACGGAGTGCACCGCCTGGTGCGCGTGTCGCCCTACAACGCCCAGGGAAAACGCATGACCTCCTTCGCCTCCGTATTCGTCACCCCGCTGGTCGACGACTCCATCGAGGTGAAGATCGAACCGGCCCTCATGTCGTGGGATACCTTCCGCTCCGGCGGTGCCGGCGGCCAGAACGTCAATAAGGTGGAATCCGGCGTGCGCCTGCGCTATCAGTACACCGACCCCTACACCGGCGAAAAAGAGGAAATCCTTATCGAGAACACCGAGACCCGCGACCAGCCCAAAAACCGCGAGAATGCCCTGCGCCACCTGCGCTCCATACTCTACGAGAAGGAGATGAACCACCGCCTTGAGGAGCAGGCCAAAATCGAAGCCGGCAAGATGAAAATCGAGTGGGGCTCGCAAATCCGCAGCTACGTATTCGACGACCGCCGCGTAAAAGACCACCGCACCGGCTATCAGACCTCCGACGTCAACGGCGTGATGGACGGCGACCTCGACGGCTTCATCAAAGCCTACCTCATGGAATTCGCCCAGACCGAGGAGTAAAGCCCCGGGGGGACCATAGCGCGAACCCCGGCGCCCCGCATCCAGGCTCCGGAGAAAGGCTATGGAAATCTGCTTAGGGAAACGTCACCACCCTTTCCGGCGATTCTCGCCGGAAGCGGCAAACCGCACCTTTGATACCCGCCTCCCCTGCTCATCTTTTCCACTCCAATTAAGTTTGCATTCTATTCCGCCCGCTTGCCTCTCCATTCCCTCCGCTCTCTCCCGGCTCCGCTTCCGAAGCCAAGGAGCGGCTTTCCGCTTCCGGCGAGAATCGCCGGAGAGTCTGTCCCACCTAATATCGATTGCGCATGTCTAAGCTTTGCTTCCGAGCCGACTGGCACGACTACCGCCGACCGGGGTTCTACATGCTCACACTTAAAAAAGGTGAAGGCGTGGGCGCCTTTTCCGAGGTTGTTCGTGAGGGAGCAGACCGCTTCACCACGCGCCTCTTTCCTGTTGGAGAAATAATTCGGCGCCAGGTATTCGCGCTGGAGCATCTTGCCCTTGGCATGCGGATATACAAACTCGTGATAATGCCCGACCACATCCATTTCCTCCTCCAGGTGGCAACGGGACTGCCACGTGCGTTGGGCAATTACATAGCCTCTATGATGGGAGCGATCACCTCCGAAGCGCGGGCCTCAGCTCCCGAAACCTTACTCCGCGCCACATCGCCACGCATATTCGAGCAAGGCTTTCATGATTCGGTAATCCTCGACTATGAGCGAGTTAAGACAGCCCGCGAATACATAAAAGACAATCCCCGCCGATTCTGGTATAAAGCGGCTAATCCCGACTTACTCTCGCGCCGATACCACATTTCCATCGGAGGCACCCCCTGCCAGGCCATCGGTAATATCTTTCTGGCGACCCATTTCCATATCATTGCGGTAAAAGTGAGCCGACACTGCGAAGGGACGGAACTGGCCGACACACTCGCCTCCTTCCGAAAAGTGATTGAAAACGGTGCAGTCGTCGTATCCCCGTTTATCAGCCGGGGTGAGAAAATGGTCAGAGACATCGCCCTCGAAGTTGAGGCTCACATAATCGAAATCATGGCCGGCCCGATGCCCGAGCGCTATAAACCCCAGGGGCGATTTTTCGACTACTGCCGAGAGGGCCGTCTGCTTCAGATTGCAACCGCCGAACCTCAGGGCGACTCAGCCACTCTTACCCGCGGCGTCGCCATGGAACTCAACCGGCTCGCAAAAGAACTGGAAAATGGGAATACAACATTTCATTAATGTTTTTTAACGTATTGCCACGGGATTTTACACAATATTCCCCACCGCAATGAGGAAAAATGTACGTATCTTTGCGACATAAAGGGTATGCTATATCCCAATCGCATTCCATCTTTAAGTCCAACACACAAAGCAACTTTCTTATCAATAACTTAAATACTTTCTCTATGAAGAAACTTTTACTCGCTTCTCTCGCCCTCGTGGCCAGTGTTTCCATGGCCTCGGCAGCAGACATCACCGAAACTTTCGTAAAATCCGACGACAACGGATTCCCTACAGCGTGGGATAAAACCAACACGACACCCACTACAATCACATCGGCTTCTACCGGCTTGGAATGGACTGACCTTGGTTGCTACGTTTCCAAAAACACTTATGTTACTCCCCAGTACGATTACCTTATGATTGGCGGCAAAAACGTTGCCGGGGCATATGTATCTACTTCGCTTACTCAGGACTGCAAGGAGATTGACATTACAATCGGAAGCGGTTCCAGCGCCAACACAGCTTCCAAGCTCAATGTATACGGCGGCGAGACTCTGATTGAAACCGTTCAAGCCAAGCCATCGGAGACTATAAAGGTATCAGTGCCTGAAAGCCTCCGAGCAGCCGGAACCGTCTACAAAATTGAGTCGGCAACTAATAAATACAACCAGCAGCTTACATCTATTAAATTCTGCGAACCTACCACCACCGCTTCGATTACAACCGACCTTGCTTCCGTTGACCTCGCAATGCCTTTGAATGCCACATGCGCAAAGCCTGTCAAGGTAATTGCAGAAAACATCACCGGAAACATCACCGCAACCTGTCAGGACGCCAATGTAACAATTACACCTGCCACATTCACAGCAGCTGAGGGTGCAGAAGGTGTTGAAGTCAAATACACCGGTACCGAAGCTGACGAGATTGCAACAAAAGTTGTGTTCGCAGCCGGCGCAACCACTTACGAACTTGCAGTCAACGCCCTCATAGTAGGCCGCGAAGGGACCGAGGCCGACCCACTCACCGTAAGCGATGTAATTGCTCTCAATAATCTATATACCACCGGTGCAGCCTGCGTAACCGGCGTCATTGGCTCCAAAACTGCCGCCAACGCCACCAATGGAGTTCTCGGAGAAGCCGATAAAGCTGCTGCAACCAACATCATCCTTACTCAGGGTGAAGCAAAGATTGGTGTAGCTCTCCCCGCAGGCGATGCCCGCACAAAACTCAACATCGTCGACAATGAAGGCAATATTGGCAAGACGGTAGTTGTAAAGGGTACCCTCGAACCTTACTTCGGCGCTCCCGGCGTGAAGAACACCGAATATGTCAGCGGTCTCAGCGGCGTTGAGAACGTAGGTGTTGATGCCGAGCAGGGTGTAGTTAAATACTACAACCTCCAGGGTGTTGAGGTAGCTAACCCCGAGAGCGGTCTCTATATCCGCGTTCAGGGCGACAAGGCCACCAAGGTTATCCTCTAAACCGACGATAAAATCAGTAAGATACTCGTTAAATAATAAACTAACGTAACTTACTTTGCTCCCGGCCGCCCCGCCTCACCGCGGGGCGGCCTTATATATATAGGTGTAGGGCCATACGCTTGTAGGGATGCACCCCGGTGCATCCGCCCGTCTGAAAAAAAAGGATATGGCTGATTTTCAGATGCACCAGGGTGCATCCCTACAATTTGGGGGGCATGGACATCGTTATCAAACACCCTGCGACTATATGTTGTGACTATATTGCATCTATATGCCGCGACAAATATGTTGTAGAACATATAGCGAAATTTTCGGCTTTTAGATATTTTAAATAAATTTGCGAGTGTTTTTCTAAAACCGTGTAGACGTTACCTGAAAGCTACCTTGAATTTTCCATGAAAACAGTACCGCTCCGGCCTCGGCCGCGAGGGATGGCAAACGCGCCTTACATTCAGATACCACACTGACACTCAGAGATAAATCTTACGAAATACTTCATTAACATCAAATTTATCCTAAATGAAACATTTACAAATAGGAATCGCCAGGAAATTCTTTTTCCTGATGGTTGGTCTGCTGTTCTCCGTGGGATTGAACGCGCAGACAATCACCGTTTCGGGCGTTGTATCCGATCCGTCGGGTGAGCCCCTGATCGGTGCAAGTATCCTTGCCCAGGGCACTACGGTGGGCACCTCGACCAACATCGACGGTGAGTACACCATCAACGTGGCCCCCGACGCCACCCTCGTGGTGAGCTATGTGGGCTACGACACACAGAACGTGCCCGTCGACGGCCGCACTTCGATCAACGTCACCATGCAGGAAAACTCGGTGATGCTCAACGAAGTGGTAGCCATCGGTTACGGTACGGTGAAGAAATCCGACGCTACCGGTTCGGTAGCCGTGATCAAACCCGACGAAATCGAAGCCGGTCTAGCTACTTCGGTGCAGGACATGCTCGTAGGTCAGACCCCTGGCGTTGTCGTAACGCAGGCCGGTGGCCCTGAAGGCGGAGGTACAATCCGTATCCGCGGCGGCTCCTCGCTGAATGCTTCCAACGACCCTCTGATCGTGGTCGACGGTGTGCCCCTGAGCAACGCCGGCATGGGCGGTCTGGGCAACTCGCTTGGCATGATCTCGCCTGAGAACATCGAAAGCATGACCATCCTTAAAGATGCTTCCGCAACCGCCATCTACGGTTCGCGCGCATCCAACGGTGTGATCATCATCACCACCAAGAAAGGAAAGTCGGGCAAACCGACCGTAAACTTCGCAGCCAATCTCTATGTGAACACCGCCCGCAAGACCTGGAAGGTGCTCGACGCCAACCAGTTCCGCAGCCTTCTCGAATCGCGCGGCATGGACGCCGCTCTGGCAGCCACAGGCGATGCCAACACCGACTGGCAGGACGAGGTGCTCCGCACCTCCGTCAGCTCCGACTACTCTCTGAGCGTAGGCGGCACAGCCGGCTGGCTCCCTTACCACGCTGAAATCAGCTATACCAACAACAACGGTATCATCAAGACCTCGAAGATGGATCGCGTGACCATGGGCTTCAACCTCTCGCCGAAATTCTTCGACAACCACCTGAGCGTAAACGCAAACGTAAAGGGCTACTACATCCGCAACAACTTTGCCGACACCGGTGCCCTCTCCAACGCCATCAGCTTCGACCCGACTCATCCGGTTCGCAGCAACGAGCCTATCGTAAGCGGCAACTCCGGCTTCCAGTATCTCTACAACGGCTACTATGAGGTGCACAACAACGGCACTCTCAACGACAACGCCACCCTCAACCCCATGGGTCTGCTCGAGCAGCGCGACAACCACGCCAACGTTTACCGCAGCAACGGTAACCTGCAGCTCGACTACTCGCTCCACTTCCTCCCCGACCTGCACCTGAACCTCAATCTCGGCTACGACGTGATGAAGTCCAATCTGGTCGACAACTGGGCAGCCAACTCGGCTACCGCCTACAAGAACCACGAGCACTACGGCGGCGCATACAACTTCGACCAGTATCAGTTCCGCAGCAACACCCTTCTCAACTTCTACCTCAACTATAAGAAGGAAGTCGAGTCGATCTACTCCAACTTCGACGTAACCGCCGGCTACGACTGGCAGCGCTTCTACAACGACGGCCACTACACCGGCGCCAACGGCAACTCCGGCTACCGCGTGAGCCCGGGCCTGAACACCCCCACCTACCTCGGCAAGAACGAGGCCGGCCAGCAGACCTACGGCGTGACCGTCAACGAATCCACAATTCCCCTGCTGGGCCAGAACTTCCAGAACGACGGCGTAAGCGCCGACGGCGACTACCACTGGGCCGACCGCTACCAGCTCCTCTCGTTCTTCGGCCGTCTGAACTACACATTCAAGGACCGCTACCTGCTCACCGTAACCGTCCGCGGCGACGCCACCTCGCGCTTCGCCAAGGATAAGCGCTGGGGCGTATTCCCCGCCGTGGCCCTCGGCTGGAAAATCAACCAGGAGGCATGGATGCAGGGCGCAGCCGGATGGCTGAGCGACCTCAAGCTCCGTCTGGGCTGGGGTAAGACCGGTCAGCAGGAAATCGGCGAGACCATCAACTACATGGCCCTCTACGCCATCGCATCGCCTTCAGTAAGCTATCCCAACGGCACCAACGGATGGCATCTCCCCGTCTACGCCCGCGGCTACAACCCCGACCTGACCTGGGAAACAACCACCAGCTACAACGCCGGCCTTGACTTCGGTTTCCTCAACAACCGCATCACCGGTAGCATCGAATACTACACGCGCAAGACCACCGACCTTCTGGCCTATGTGGCTGTGCCCGCAGGCTCCTCGACCACCAACATGCTCAACCGCAACATCGGCTCGCTCGAAAACTACGGCGTTGAGTTCAACATCGCAGCAAAACCCATCGTGACCAACGACTTCACATGGACCCTGAGCTACAACGTAGGCTGGAACCACAACGAAATCACCGAGCTCACCACCGGCGCATCGCAGCTGAAGACCGGCGGTATCTCCGGCGGTAACGGCAACACCGTGCAGATCCACGCCGAAGGCCACCCCGCCAGCTCCTTCTACCTCTTCCAGCAGGTTTACGACGAAAGCGGCGCACCTCTCGAAGGCGTTTATGTAGACCAGAACGGCGACGGCCAGATCGACGACTCCGACAAGATCATCAACAAATCGCCCGATCCCAAGGTTACGATGACATTCGGTTCGCAGTTCCGCTACAAGAAGTGGGACCTCGGATTCAACATCCGCGCCTCCATCGGCAACTACGTATACAACAACGTGCTCTCGACCAAGGCCGTCTACAACGACCTCTTCACCTATGGTCTGAACAACGTGGTTGAGAACGACTACTACTTTGAGCAGCCGCGCTACATGAGCGACTACTACCTGCGCAACGCATCGTTCGTTCGCTGCGACAACATCACCCTGGGCTATACCTGGGACAACCTCCTCAACGACAAGCTCCGCCTCCGCCTCTTCGGCGCCGTGCAGAACCCCTTCGTGATTACCAAATACAAGGGTGTCGACCCCGAAGTGTTCGGCGGCATCGACAACAGCGTATATCCGCGCGCTACAACCTACTCGCTTGGTCTCGTAGCCACTTTCTAATCACTCCAATCTCTTAAATACATCGACACAATGAATATCAAGAAATATCTGATGCTTGGCGGAGTGGCTCTGAGTCTGGGTCTGTCGACCGCCTCGTGTGTTGGCGACCTCGACCTCGATCCCATCGATCCGAACCTGGAACCCAACCCAAGCACCGAGCGACTCATCAACGAAGCCATGGAATGCTATCAGGGTCTGGCTACCTCCGGTAACGACGGCCCCGGTTCCTCCATCATCTCCGGCCTCGACAACGGCCGCGGCCAGTACACCCGCGCCCTCTTCATGATGAACGAGTTCCCCACCGACGAGTGCATCTGGATCTGGAAGGACGACGCCATCTACGACCTGGTGACCAACACCTACAACAGCGATAACGGCAACATCTACGGCACATACTCGCGTCTGTATGCCCACATCGCCGTCTGCAACAAGTTCATCGCCGACGCCGCAGGCAACAGCGACGCCGAAGTGCTCAAACTCGTCGACGAGGTGCGCGCCCTCCGCGCCCTGAGCTACTACTGGGTATGCGACATCTTCGGCCGCGCAACCTTCACCATCGAGGAGCCTGTAGGTCAGAATCCCGAGCAGATTGAGCGCGTTGAGCTCTACAAATGGCTCGTAGGCGAACTCACCGATCTCGTTGAGCACGGCAAGCTCGACCGCACACCCGTCTACGGCCGTGTAGGCATCGACGGCGCCGAGGCCCTTCTCGCCCGCCTTTACCTCAACGCACAGGTTTACGCCGCTGCCGATCCCGCATATCTCGCAGCCACCGACACCTGGGCTCTCTGCTCGCAGCACTGCGAAAACATCATCGCACGCCACCAGGGCGGCGGTTACCAGGGCTCCGGCCTTGCCAACCACTATCTGAACGTGTTCTCGCGCAACAACGACCAGTACATGCCCGGCGGCGGCAACACTGCCGAAAACGAAATCCTCTGGGGCATACCCTTCGACAGCGACCGTCTGCAGAGCTACGGCGGCACGATGTTCCTCATCAACGGCGCGCTTGCCGACGAACTCGGCATGAAAGCCGCCGACTACGGCTGCTCCAACGCCTGGAAATGTATGAAGGCCACCAAAGAATTCTCCGAGCACTTCACCGCCGAGACTCAGGACGCCCGCTGGCAGCTCTGGGTACGTGGCAAGAAGTCGTACATCAACTCCAACGGCGACCCCGCCGAGCATGAGTACAAGATTGCCAACGAAGAATTCGGCAGCTGGGGCGACGGCTACATCTGCATCAAATGGAACGGCCTTGTGGCCGACAACAACGGCAACCTGACAACCGGCGGCCTTGATCCCCTGCAGTTCCCCTCGACCGACCTCGGCCTGATTCGTCTGAGCGACGTATACCTGATGTATGTCGAAGCGTTCGTACAGGGCCGCGCAGGTACTTCAGCAAACGCCGTGAAGTATGTAAACTTCGTTCGTGGCCGTGCAGGCGTCTCCACCTGGACCACCGGCGACCTCACTCCCGACAACATCCTGGCCGAACGCTGCCGCGAGCTCTACTGGGAGCTCACACGCCGCTCCGACCTCGTGCGCTTCGGCAAATTCACCGGCCCCGACCAGATGCTGTGGTCGTGGAAGGGCAACGCCCTCGGAGGCAACACCATCGACGCCCGCTACAACGTGATGCCAATCCCCGCCAACATCCTCTCGGCTTCGCCCGGCTATAAGCAGAACCCCGGATATCCCGGCGGCGTGGCTTACTAAACCATATCAAAGGCTTTTCGACCGCCCGGACGCTCCCGGGCCTCCGGGCGGCCGATAAAACAACTGAAAAATTTTTCAAACAGAACAACAACGATGAAAAAAATAACATATTTGTTTGCCGCCATGGTTGCCGCCCTCGGATTCTCCAGCTGCAACGAGACATGGGACGACAACCCCACACTCGCCACCCACGAAGGCGACCCCGTTGAGAACTTCCTCAACACCCCCGTGGAGGCCAACACCTCGATCTTCATCACCGAGGACGAGAATAAAGGAACACTCCACCTCACCGGCTCGCAGCCCACTCAGTACGGCTACGCCGCCACCGTGGCCTATCAGGTTGAAATGGCCCTCAACGAGGACTTCACAACCCCCGCAGTCGACGCCGAAGGCGTGCCTGCATCGGTTATGATCGGCACTTTCTACGACATGAGCGACATAGCCCCGACACTGCGCTCCGTGGCCGAAGGCATCTGCAAGATGCTCGACATCAAGGAATCCGCCGCCATCCCGACCGACTATATGCCCGTCTACATGCGTCTGCGAGCCAACGTTGTAAACGAAAACAACCAGGCCATCGAAGGCACGGCCATAACCTCCAACACCATCTGCTACAAATCCGTAGCCGTAGGCTATCTCGCAGTGGTTATCCCCGACCTGCCCACGGGCATCTACATCCGCGGCGTACTCAACGAATGGCTCAACGGCCCGCTCAACGAAGGCGTGAACACCGAAATTCTGCCTCAGTACGAGTTCATGACCACCACCGAGGCCAACACTTACGAACTGGCCTACGTGGAGATTCCCGCCAACAGCGAGTTCAAGTTCGCCGACAAGAACTGGGGAGCTCCCAACCTTTCGACAGGCGGCCCCATCACCCAGATGAACTCCTGGATTGACTGCCAGTGGAACATCCAGACAAACTGCACGGTTAGCACGCCCTTCAAGGGAGCCATTCAGCTCCAGGGTGCAGACCAGAGCTGGAAGGTTATGCTTATCCCCGCCGAACCCGACACCCCCGACCAGCCCAGCGGAATCTTCGTCACCGGCGACTTCGCAGGATGGGGCTTCGGCGACGCCCAGTATCAATTCTACACCACCGACGTGAAGAACACCTGGCAGACAAAGGTTCTCACCATCCCCGCAGGCACCTTCAAGGTAGCCGACTCTTCGTGGAGCAACCCCAACCTCGGCTCCAACGGCGAGGCCATCGTTCCCGGCGTGAAATATCAGGCCATCTTCGGCGCCAACGACAATATTCCTCTGGCCGAGGAGTTCACAGGCACGATTACCCTTCTGAAGAAGAGCGGCAAATGGTATATCACCCTTAATCCCGCATCCTAACATCAACGCACCCCTCGGCGGCTCCCAGGAGATGCTGTCCCGGTTCTCCCGGGAGCACGCAAGGGAAATCCTAAATTATAATTCACAAAAAGACCAATGAAAAAATTCAGCTTTTTCCTGATGGGTGCGCTCGCAATGGCTTTCGCAGCCTGCGAGGATGCTCCCGAAACCGCTCCCATGCAGCAGAATCCGCAGGAGCCGGTGCTGGAAGGTTCCAACGTCGCCGTGACGGCCGCCGGTGCACTCGCCGACCCCGCAACAGCGGTGAATCTTGAAACCCTCAAGAGCGAGCCCGTAGAGATTTTCACCGAAACCGCTCTGTCCAACATTCCCGCCGGCGCCACGATGAGCTACGACTTCTATCTCTCGAAGTCGGAAGACCTGGCCGACGCACAGGTGCTCCCCGTAGCGCTCAACGGCAAAGAAGGCTTCGTAAGCCCCGTAGAATGGAACGATGCCCACGTAGCCCTCTTTGGCAAATCGCCAAAAGAGAAGACGGCCTTCTATGCCGTGGCAGCCTACGCCACGCTCAACGGCGTGAAATACCGCGTCGGCGGCCAGGACTACTTCGTGGCCCGCGGCCAGGTGAAAGAAACCTGCTTCGACCTCGGATTCTCCATCTCCGACAGCTACTATCTGATTGGCGGAGCCAACGACTGGCAGCTCACAGCCGAAGGACTTGCTCCCTATAAGTTCAACCACAGCGACGCCGACGTATACGACGATCCCGTATTCACTCTGGTGGTCGAGATACCCACTGCCGACTGCTACTGGAAGATCGTTCCCCAGGAAGCTATCGCCGATACCAACTGGGCTATCCTCTACGGTCCCGCCACCGACGGCGCTACCGACTTCGAGGGTATGCTTATCGGCGGAGCCGACAATCTGGCTCAGGCCGGCAAGATTGTGGATCCGGGTAAATACCGCTTCACCATCAACATGGAGGAGATGACCTACAAGATCGAACCCATCACACGTCCCGATTTTGTCGCCGTTCCCAGCAATGCCAACGGCTGGAACCAGAGCGGCCCCCAGCTGTGGTGGTCGAACAAGGCCGATAAGCCCTACTTCTGCGGCGCAGCTGTTGTAAACAACACCGACGGCGGATTCAAATTCATCTGGGACGACAACTGGTATGGCGGCGCCAACGGCATCATCGATCCTGCAGGCGGCAATATCGTTGCTCCCGAGGACGGCAACCAGCTCTACTGGTTCATTGTCAGCACCGAAAACATGACCTATGAGATGACTCCCGTCACCTCTGTAGGCGTTGTAGGCGGTCTCAACAGCTGGAGCGCCGACGCTCCCATTGAGCTCACACCCGACGCTACCCTGCTCAAATGGAGCGCCGATGTGGCTCTCACCGGCGAGTGGAAGATTATAATCAACCACAGCTGGAACTCCAGCTACGGAGGTCCCGACCTCAACGAGGCCACCTTCGACGGACCCAACATCAGCGGCTACGAAGGCAACTACACCGTTACGATGGACTTCAGCAACGCCAAGCCCGCAATCGTCGTCACCGCAAAGTGATGCTTATAGCTTAACAGAATCCCCTTCCCCCTCGCCGGAGAAATCCCACACCAACATAGTCTCCGGCGAATATTTCCCGGCAGCTGCGGATCCACCTCCGCAGCTGCCACTTTTTTCAGGTTTACAGGATGCGAGATGGCGCCAGATGCAGGATGCATTGCAGGAACAAGCGTTTCGCCAATACGGTAGGGACGCACGGCTCGTGCGTCCACAAAATTAACTGAAAACCATGCTTTATTTGGACGCACAGGCCGTGCGTCCCTACTTTTCGGTGGTTCGCAAACAGACCGCAACCGAAAAATATCTTTACCGGAATATTCCTGGAGGGCAGAAACAGCGCCGCCGGGCTCTTCGACAGAGTCCGGCGGCTTGTGGTTGAAAACATTTGAGATTGCTGCCTTGCCCCGTTTGAGGTTTGCTTGACTGGCTGGCAGATACCGGAAGGTGGAGGTGTTTTGAAGCTTCTTCCGGCGGGGCAGCGGGCGGCTATATTGATCTATTGTTTTATTATCTTATGTAATTAAGACGTCGGCGCCCGAAAATAGTTTAATCGCCCCCGAATTTTTTTTCAAAATTTTTCGGAGGCGATTAAAATTAAGGCTTGAACGGATTAGAGACGGGCCTTGATGGCAGCGGTCTCAGCCTCGTAGCCGGGTTTCTCGAGGAGGGCGAACATGTTGCGCTTGTAGGCCTCCACGCCGGGCTGGTTGAAGGGGTTCACGTCGAGCAGATAGCCGGAGATGCCGCAGGCCTTCTCGAAGAAGTAGATGAGCTCGCCGAGCCATTCCTCCTCGAGGGCGGGGATGGAAACGCGGATGTTGGGCACACCGCCGTCAACGTGGGCGATGCGTGTGCCGAGTTCGGCCATCTTGTTGACCTCGTCAACACGCTTGCCGGCCAGGTAATTGAGGCCGTCGAGGTTGGCTGCGTCGGTGGGGATTACTGTTTTGTGGGCAGGAGCCTCAACAGAGACAACGGTCTCGAAGATGGTGCGCTCGCCTTCCTGAATCCACTGACCCATGGAATGGAGGTCGGTGGTGAAGTCGACGGCTGCGGGGAAGATACCCTTGTGGTCCTTACCTTCGGATTCGCCGTAGAGCTGTTTCCACCATTCGCCGAAGAAGTGGAGTTTGGGATTGTAGTTCACCAGAATCTCAGTCTTTTTGCCGGCGCGGTAGAGGGCGTTACGCGTGGTGGCGTAGAGCAGCGAGGGATTGAGGTCGTTGGCCTCGGCGGTTGCGGCCTGCATGCGGCGGGCGCCCTCGAGGAGCTTGCGGATATCGAAACCGGCCACTGCGATGGGGAGCAGACCTACGGGGGTGAGCACCGAGAAGCGGCCGCCTACATTGTCGGCGATTACGAAGGTCTTGTAGCCTTCTTCGGTGGCGAGCTGGCGGAGAGCGCCCTTCTTGGCGTCGGTGATGGCCACGATGCGCTTAGAAGCCTCCTCCTTGCCCATCTGGGCCTCAAGCTGCTCCTTGAGCAGACGGAAGGCGATGGCGGGTTCGGTGGTAGTGCCGGACTTGGAGATTACGATGATGCCGAATTTCTTGTCCTTCAGGAGGTCCTGAAGCTCGTAGAGATAGTCCTCGCCGATATTCTGGCCGGCGAAGAGCACGCGGGTGCGGCGTTCGTCGCCGGCTCCGCGCAGTGAGGCGAAGGAGTCGCTGAGGGCCTCGATCACGGCCTTTGCGCCGAGATAGCTGCCGCCAATGCCTACGGCTACCACTACGTCGCAGAGCTCGCGCATCTTGGCGGCTGTAGCCTCGATGTCGGCCACGAGAGCGTCGGAAGTCTCCTCGGGGAGCTTCACCCAGCCGAGGAAGTCAGAGCCGAGACCGGTTCCTTTATAAAGTTTGTCGATGGCGGCAGCGGCCTCGGGGTTGAGGGCCTGGATCTGCTCGCCTGTCACGGTGTTGAGAACGTTTTTAACGTCGACAGTAAGTTTAGCCATGTCAGTTGTATATATTAAGTTGTTGTATTTTGATTCAGGGTGGAGTCGGGATTCTTGACGGTCCATTTATATAGTTTGTCGCTGGGGCGAATTCGTGCGGGCACGGCAATGGAGAAGCTCTCGCCCTTTCGGGCGCGCTCCACCGGCCGCAGACCCACACGGATCTCCTCTACGGTAAATATGAGCGCCCCGGTGGTGGGTCCGGTGACAACCACCTCGTCGCCCACGGCGAGCTCGCCGTTTTCCATATAAAATTCGCCCACGCCGATTTTCGGGAAATAGCGCACACCCTTGGCGCGGTACTCCTTGACGCGCGTGGCCGACGACCCGTATTTGGAAGACCACTCGCCCAGGCGCTGGCCCAGGTAGTAGCCGTCCCAGAAGCCGCGGTTGAAGATGCGCGACAGGCGCTCGTCCCATCCGGCCACCTTCTCCTCCGAGAAAGTGCCGTCGCAAATGGCGTTGAGAGCCTCGTTGTAGCACTCCACAGCCATCCGCACGTACTCCGGACCACGTGCGCGCCCCTCGATTTTGAAGACCCTTACCCCGGCGTCGGCCATTTTGTTGAGGAAGTGGATGGTCTTCAGGTCTTTGGGCGACATTATGTATTTATTGTCGATACGGAGCCGGTCGCCCGTCTCGAGGTCGGTAACCTCGTAGCCACGGCGGCAGATTTGGGTGCAGGCGCCGCGATTGGCCGAGGAGTTCATCTGATGCAGGCTCAGATAGCACTTGCCGGATACGGCCATGCAGAGGGCGCCGTGGCAGAACATCTCTATGCGCACCAGCTCGCCCCGCGGACCGCGGATATCCTGCTCGACGATGGCGCGGTGGATGGGCGCCACCTGGTCGAGGTTCAGCTCGCGCGCAAGCACCACTACGTCGGCCCACTGCGCGTAGAAGCGCACGGCCTCGGTATTGCTGATGCTCAGCTGCGTGGAGATATGCACCTCCACGCCTACGCTGCGCGCGTAGAGGATCGCCGCGATGTCGCTGGCGATAATGGCTGAAATGCCGCTGCGGGCCACGGCGTCGATAATGGCGTGACACTTCTCCACATCGTCGTCATACATTATCGTATTGACGGTGAGATAGGATTTCACGCCGGCGGCGTCGCAGATCCCAGCAATCCGGCGCAGATCGTCGAGCGTAAAGTTAACGCTCGAGCGGGCACGCATGTTCAGCCCCTCAACGCCGAAATATATGGCGTCGGCGCCGGCAGCAATCGCCGCATGAAGGCTTTCGTAGCTCCCCACGGGAGCCATAATCTCAAAATCCTTGCGTTTCATTTGCGCAAAGTTACGTAAATTTTCATTATTTTTGCGTGCTTTTAACTCAACTTCGGGCCTGTCGGAGATGTCTCGATGACGCTTCAGCAATGTAGGGACATCGCATTGCGATGTATCGTTTATAACTCAGCGTATTACACATGCCAAAGGCATGTCCCTACACAGAGAGCGGCAGCCTTTCGGCATCCCTGCGATCCCGAGAATAATACCCTTGATAAAATAATACCCTTGATAATATGAGAATTGCCGTATACTGCTCCGCCCGTACCGCTATCGCCCCCGAATGCTTTGAAGACGCCCGCACGCTGGGCCGGTGGATAGGCAGCGGAGGTCATACGCTCGTCTACGGCGGCCTGCAGATGGGCCTGATGGACGCCGTCGCCTCGGCCACCGCCCGGGCAGGCGGCCGCGTGATGGGCGTCGTACCCCAGTCGCGCGCCATCCGACAGCACCCCGACAACAGCGTGAGCATCGCCGTAAGCTCGCTCCACGAGCGCAAACAGACCATGGAGGAGAACGCCGACGCTTTCGTGGCCCTCGACGGCGGCTACGGCACGCTCGACGAAGTAATGTCGGCCCTGGCCTCCATGTCGTTCTTCTCGGAGCCCAAACCGCTCCTCCTGCTCAACCGCGGCGGCCTTTACGACCCGCTGATGACCATGTTTACCGAAATGGAGCGCCGCGGACTGATGTACCCCGAAGTCGCCCGGCAGATTACGCTCTGCCCCGACATCGACTATCTGATTCACGCCCTCGAACAACTTTAGCGTGCAGAGCGTATCTATTACGACGGCAAGCGCATCTGCTGTGTCAGCATCTGTTCCAAACCTTTAAATCACTGCAAAAAAATGAAAATCTACACCCGCACCGGCGACGCCGGCACAACCGCTCTCGTAGGGGGAACGCGCGTAAGCAAAGCCTCCCTCCGCCTCGACGCATACGGCACCTCCGACGAACTCAACTCTTTCATCGGCCTCCTGCTCACATACCCCGACCTCACAGCCGACGACCGCGAAACGCTCCTGATGGTCCAGAACAAAATCTTCAACGCCGGCGCATATCTGGCGACCGACACCGCCACGCGCCCCGACGCTATCCCCGACGGCCTCGACACCATCCACATCCGCCGCCTCGAGCAGCAGATTGATGCCCTCACCGAGACTCTTCCGCCGCTCAACTGCTTCATTCTCCCCGGAGGGACCCCTTCGGCCGCTATGGCCAACGTATGCCGCACCGTGTGCCGCCGTGCCGAGCGCCGCGTGGTCGCCCTCTCCGAAGCCGCCACACTCGACCCCATCGTGGGTCGCTTCCTCAACCGCCTCAGCGACTACCTATTCACCCTCGGGCGCGCCCTCAACCACCGCGCCGGCTGCCCCGAAACCGCCTGGCAGAAATAGCCGTCGGCGCAATCTGCCGCATCGGGCCGGAAAACGCGTAAATCAATGGATTGCCATGCGCAATAAAATGCCCTGCCCCTCGTTATAGCAATACGACCGCCCGCAGGGCGTTATTTGCCGCCGCGTCAGCACCCTGACAGTCGGGTACGCACCGTTGCCTTCCAGGCCTTCCGGCGTCAGGCTGATGTCCCGCCGTACGGCAGTCGCCAACCATTGTATAATCAACTCCTTAAACCATACACACAGCTATGTATTGGACACTTGAACTTGCCTCGAAACTCGAGGACGCACCCTGGCCCGCAACCCGCGAGGAACTCATCGACTACGCCCAGCGCTCCGGCGCCCCGCTCGAAGTAATAGAAAACCTTCAGGAAATCGAAGACGAAGGCGACACCTACGAATCCATCGAAGATATCTGGCCTGACTACCCCTCCAAAGAAGACTTCTTCTTCAACGAGGACGAATATTAGGCCTCTAAAAATCATACAACTCACTGATAGCCAGCCATGTGAACTAAAATAATTTGTTTGTATGGCTGGTGTTTTATAGCCTAAAAATTTTTATCGGACAGCAATAATTGGGATTATACTTCGGTTAATGTTTGTTGCGGGCGGAACATTTCCGCCCGCAACGGCTTACTGCTTCCTCAAGGTAGGCAATGCTCCGTTAAGTTCGTAACGCCACTCTGAGCCTTTGTTCTGCAAGGCGGTGTTCATGGCATCAACGGCGTTCTGCCAGGTTACGCTGGTGCCGTCCACATTCGTGGCTTCGGGGGCGATGCCTTCCTTATTGTAGCCGATGCCTTGTTCATGATTGTTTTTCCAATAGCAGGCGGTCACGGTGGTGTAGTTATTTCCCAAAAAGCCGCCGATATGCATATAGCCAGTGCTACTACCCGTACTGGTTACGTTGCCCGTGGCATAGCAGGCAAGGAGG
>UREH01000006.1 GCA_900546835.1 uncultured Porphyromonadaceae bacterium | reverse complement strand
GTGGGAAGCATCAACGCCGAATAGGATGCGGGCACATAATAGGATCTGCCCTTGTTTTCCGCCAATCTGCCATTACCATCGGAAATGGGATGGAAACCGTTGCCGGAGGTATCCTCGAGAGTCCCATTAAACTCGAGGGCACACCATAGCGAAGGTTTATTGCCTACGGAAGCCTGAACGACATCGGATCCCACCGAGCGGTTGAGCGATTTGTCGACCGCCACGACCTTGTATTCATAGCTTCTCCCGGCAAGCACCGTATTGTCGATGATTTCCGTGGAAGTCAGATTGCGGGCTATGGTGTTGAAATCGTCGCCGGCGTCAGAGCGGAGCAGAACATATCCTGCGGCATCGGCCACGGCATCCCAGCTCACTGTTATAGTGGCGTTGCCGGCAAGAGCCGTCACGTTGGCGGGTGCTGCGGGAGCCTCGGTGGTAAACGCTGCGGGAGCGTTGCCGACAGGAATCAGTCGGAAGAGCTGGGCATCGTCGGTGGCATCGAATGGAGCCTGTACGATGCCGTTTGAATCGGCGTATGTGCCGCTCTCACCCTTTTTCGGGCGGAGGCAGAAATCGCTGTATTTGCTCTGGATGCGGAACCATCCGTTGCCGGCATATTCCAGGTGCCATAGGCAGTTGTCCGACCAATATCCGTCGGTCTGATTACGTTTGTTGAACCACTGCCAGATTTCCATAGGGTTCACCCGGTCGGTAGGCTCGTAATTGTCGCCCAGAGGCCAGTTGTAGAGGTTCCATCCCTGATCGGCATTGTCGATGCGGTCGATGGTATAGTAGCTGTAGTCGGCGCCATTGTCGATCCGGACTTTCGCCACATGCCAGCGGAGGTCGACATCGGAGGCTCCGTATTGCCCGAGGCATAGCGGGGCATTCTCGCCGCCTGACTTCACAGCCATCCCCTCGGCGGCTTTGGAGACTATAATATAGTCGCCGTTGATTTCAGGCATGATGTCTTCTCCCCAGGTCACATCGTAGACAGCTTCGGCAGTGCGCTGCAACGCCGAGCCATATACACCGTTGGGATCAGCCTCGATGGCGATACTGAAATCGTGGGTTGGCCCTACGCCGTCGACATATACGGGCTTCGTGCGCGACACATAGCCGAACGTAGAGGGTCGGCCGGCTCGTTCCGACACGCCGACAAAAGCCTGGGAATGGTGTTTGTCGCGCTTATAGAGGGCTGTAGCTGCGAGGGTGAAGCGGTTTTCCTGATAAGAGAGACGCTCGCCGAAATTGCTTGCCTGACAGAACTGACCGCGCACGCGGGCGCACTCGCCCCACCATATGCCCGACTGCATGCCGTAGTTGGCTCCGACGATAGCCTCCATTACGTTGTGCAGCTCGTCGCCGGTTGCGAATTTGCCGTCGCTGCGGAGTGTCGAGAAGAAATCGGCATATTCAGCGAATGTCCCGGCGAGGAAGTGGGTGTTACCTTCGTCAAGGTCCTCCTTCAGATAGGTGTACCAGTCGAGGGCGCACGAACTGTTGAGTGTGTTGCCCCCCGAGAGGCGAATTGTCTGCAGGTCGGGATAATTGGCGCGGATGGCCTTGTTTATTTCCTTGAAATGAGGCTGCTGGAGGCCGTTGATAGCCAGATCCGGCTCGTTGAAGGGGGCGATAGTAACCACTTCGTTACCGTAGTCGCGACCGATTGTCTTCACGTATGCATTGATCAGACGGGCCCATTCATCGAAGTTTTTGGTTCCTTTCTCCCAGTCGTTTTCATATATCGGATTCCCGGTCTCGTCGAATTTAAGGTTTCCTTCGTCGTCAACGCTCTGTTTGATATAATAGTAGTCTTTCTGGAGGTCGGGATGGCAGGCATCAAGATTCAGGAAAATGTCGACTTTCTTATTGCCGGTACATTCCTTTTCAAGCAGCGAGACTATGCCCATGCGGTTGCGCAGCTCTTCGGTACAACGTCCTTCGGGTACGAATCCTTCTTTTGTTACGAGAGCGTAGGGATTGAACGACACGCGCACCACACCCACATTGTCGGGTGAGATGGTACGGAAACAGCGTATCATGTTTTCCTTGCTCGGCCATGCCGTATCGATTCCCCATACCACGGGCAACTGTTCACCGATGCCCGTCGGGTCGAACGAGGCAATCATATGCGGCGTAGAAACCACGGCATAGGAGTCGAACACTGTCGGAGTGGCTGCACGGCCCTGAGGCGCCGCAACCGCCAAAATGGCGATTGCGGCTATCCCGTAACCATATTTTGTAAGTTCGGATTTCATTAATAGCATCTTGCGGACTTTTTTATATTATTCGTTGATGAACTCTTTGGAGGATTCAACCGTGCCGTCGGAATAGACGGTGCGGACCAGCACGGGCTCACCCCCCGCAGGAGCTGCGACAGGCTGCCCCTTGAGGTTGAAGTATTCGCGGGATGCGATCTCGCGCGAGGGGGCGTCGGCCGAGAGGTCGTCGATGGCGCTGACATGTCCCTGCATGTCGGAGTATACCTGTGTAGGGGTCAGAGCGCCGTTGTAGATATGGAATTCGTCAATGGAGCCGAGTACGGGAATGGAGGTGCGCGCGCCGGTATTCATATTGTAGTCGTACTGGCGCATGCCGCGGCCGATGTAGTTGAGCACTTTCGTGCGGTCGGGAACGGACGCGGAGAGACCGGCCTGGCCGTGGCTGGCTGCGTAGTTGCCGTCTACATATATGATCCATTCGGAATCGGAGAGGACCACGGCGATGTGGTGCCAGTCGGATGCAGTGGGCGTCTTGGCCTTAAGCTCGGTGGTGCCGGTGGACGTGGTGCCGCGGAGGGCGATGTTGCCGGTACCGTCGTTAAGAAGCAGGCCGATATGGTTGGTTTCGTCGGTCCCGAAGTCGAAGAGATACTGGCCGGAAGCGCCGGTGGAACGCGTGCGCACCCATGCGGTAACCGAGAAGTTGCCGCCGGCGGGAACGGCGCCCATCGGGAGCATTACCGTCTGGGAGGCGCCGGGCGACAGGCAGGAATTACGTTTGCCGGTGGTAAAGGCCTGATCTTCTGAGGCGCGGGCGTGGAAGCTGTTGCCTGAAATGTCGTCGAGCGTGTCGTCGAAGGGGAGCACGGCCCAGGTGGGATTGTCGTGACGGATGCTTGCCGATGCTGTAGCAGAGGCTTCGGAGCGGTTGCCCGATTTATCGAAGGCTACCACTTTGTAGGTATATTCGTCGCCGGCGAGGGCTGTGTTGTCGACAATTGAGGTTCCGGCGATATTGCGGGCGATGGTGTTGAATTCGCCCCCGTTGTCGGAGCGGAGCAGAGTGTAGGAGGCGAGTTCATTATCGTTCACGGCATTCCAGCTGATGGTAATAGAGCCGTTGCCGCCGTTGGCGTTCACGCCCTGGGGAGCGGCAGGAGCCTCTGTCTCGAATTTCGAGGGGAGATTATCGGCGGGGAGGAAGCGGAAGAGCTGGTTGTCGTCGTCGGCATCATAGGGAGCCTGCACGAGAGCTGCAGTGTTTCCGATTGTGCCGTTATTCGATTTTTTAGGACGCGCGCAGTAGTCGCTCACCTTGCTGCGGATGCGGAACCATCCATTGCCGGCATACTGGAGATACCAGAGGCAATTATCAGCGATATACTCTGTTTCAGTGCCATCCTGAAGATGTCCATGACTGTTGGAGCAAAGAACGGCAGTCGCGAAAAACTGGTCGGAAGTAGACGAATAGTCCTCACTGAGCTTCCAGCCTTCGAGGAACCAGCCTCGGTCGGTGTTGTTAGCGTCCGCAATGGTAAAATAACTGTAGTCACCGCCGTTGTCGGTACGTACTTTCTTGATTTCCCACTTCTGGCGTGTGCTCGTAGCGTTCATGGAGCCATGTGACATTGCAGTTGCAGTTGCCGACGATGGCGCCTGCACGGCGCGGCCGTTAGCTTTGGAAATAATATAATATGTGCCGTTGATTTCGGGCATAACGTCCTCACCCCAGGTAATGTCGTAGACAGCCTCGGCATTGCGCTGGGCTGCTCCCTGGTAAGTGCCGTTGGCATCGGCGGGAACATCGATCACGAATTCGCGCGTGGGACCAACGCCATCCACGTAGACATCTTTCGTCTTGCTGACGAAGCTGTAGGAAGCTGGACGGCCCTGGCGCTCGGAGACGCCTACGAAAGCCTGCGAAAGGTGATTGTCGCGCTTGTAGACCGAAGCGGCACCCCAGGCGTAGCGGTTTTCGGTATAGGCCAGACGCTGACCGAGGTTGCTGGCCTGGCAGAACTGGCCGCGCACGCGGGCTGCTTCGCCCCACCATATGCCGGTCTGCATACCGTATTCGATTCCGACCATGGCCTCCATAACGTTGTGAAGCTCGTCGCCGGTAGCATATTTGCCGTCGGCACGCACATTCTGGAAGAACGATGCGTAATGGTTGAAATCGCCTGCGAGCTGATGGGTGTTGCCCTCGTCGAGATTGGCTTTCAGGTAATCGTACCAGTTCTGAGCCTCATCGCAGTTAAGGGTGTTGCCGCCGGAGATACGAACGTCCTGCATATCGGGATAATTGGCGCGGAAAGCCTTGTTGATGTTGTCGAAATGAGGCTGGCGGAGGCTGTTCCAGTAGTAGTCGGGCTCATTGAAAGGAGCTACGGACACAACCGTATTACCATAGTCGCGACGGATGGTCGAAACGTAGGCGTGGAGCAGCTTTGCCCATTCGGCATGGTTCTTTGTGCCGAGATTCAGGTCGTATTCCCCATTATTGATATAGTAGTAATCGCCCTGGAGATCCATGCGGGCGGCATCGAGGTTGATGGCGATATCTACCTTACGGTTACCGGTACGGAGGGCCTCAACCTTGGCAACCTTTTCCATTCGGCTTTTGAGCTGGTTGGCACATTCGCCGGTGGGGACAACACCCTGCGTTGTAACGAGGGCATAGGGATTGAAGGATACGCGGACGATGTCGACAATGTCGGGGGTCATCGCGCGCATGCCGCGCACGAAATTGTCGTTGGAATTCCATGCCGTGTCAAGACCCCAGCAGGCGGGGAGCTGCGCACCGGTTCCGGTGGGATCGAATGTGAGCGTACGCTCCACGGTGTTGTTCACCGCGTGGGCGTCGAATACGGTCGGGATTTCGTCCGCACGGACAGAGGCGGCCGAAGCGATAAGTGCGAGCGTTCCGGCAAAGGTGTACGCCGAAGATTTGGAAAGAATTGCACTCATAACGTTTTTCGTGGTCATTTAAAACAGTTTTGTAGATTATATTCAGGCAAACAGGTAGATTAATATTCAGATATATACGGCCATGCCGAAATTGATATTGAAGATATTGAACTTGAAATTGGCACCCGACGAGAAGCGCGAGCCCTCCTCCACCTCGTTGGTGCGCTGGCGCTCGTGATGAAGCTTCACGCCGAATACGCCGAAGGAGATATTGAAGCTCACATAGTCCATCATGAAGACAGTGAGGCCCGGTGAGAAATTGAGCGAGGCGGAAAGCGTGTTGGTGCGTGTGTCGCGCAGCTCGCCGTTGTAGTAGCGCTGGAAGCGCGAGGAGCCTGCGCCGAATTCCAGTTCCACCTCGTTGAATATGCCGAAACGGCGGTCGCGACCAAGGCCGATATAGTTTCGGTAGGCTATGGCCGATGAATAGCTTTTGGAGTAGTAGCTGACGTCGCTGAGCGAGAAGCTGAGGTCGTCGTCCATATCGAACGACATCGACCCCAGGTCGCAGTACATTCGCGTGTAGTTGAACGTGACGCCGACACTCTGGTTGTTGGTGAAAAAATATGAGAAGCTTGGCTGCAGCGAGTAGGCCTTCACCTTCAGATCGAGATTGGAGAGCACCGAGAGAATCTGGAAGTTGTCGGTTGAAAACTCCCCGTAGCTTGCCATCAGCCCGATGCTCCACTGCCCTTTGGGAATGAAGAGATAGTTGAACAGGCCGCGGTCGTAGCGGCCGTAGTTTTTCTGCGGAAGGATTATGCTCACAGTGTCGCCGCCAACCAGTACGGTCTCGTCGAGCGCCGGATCGCTTACTATTGTGGAATCGAGAGGAATCTTCTCGCCTTTGGCGAGCCACTCGAGAAAATTCAGGTTTATATTGTCGTCGGGCATTTCGCGCGGCGAAGCCGCTCCAACAGGTGAGGCGAGCAGCGAAACTGCCAGAGCGCCTGCGGCTAAGATGATCCGAATGAATGCCGATGATTTATTGATTGTCATTGCAGGTGTCAGATATAAAATGCCACACCGAAAGTGATGGAGAAGAGGTCGATTTTGAAATTGGCGCTCTTGCTTCCGCGCGAGGAGTCGTAGATCTGGTCGGTTTTCGACGATGTATGGCTGTAGCTGAAGCCCAGCACACCTACGGCAACCTCGATGGCGGAATAGTTGTTCAGGAACATCACAAAACCCGGGGCGAGACCGATGCGCGTCTTCCATGTGCGTTCCCAAGTGCCGGTGAGGTCTTCTCCGCGCCCGTTGACGATTTTCGACTCGCCGCCGCCTATCTCGAGCTGCACCTCATTGAAGATTCCGAAACGGCGCTGACGTCCCAGGCTGATATAATTGCGGAAAGCCGCCATTGCCGAATAATCGTGGGATATGTTATAGAGGTTCTCTACGGTGTAGTCGGTTTCGGAGCCAATCACCACGGTGGCATTGTCAAGACGGGTGCGTGTGCGGGTATATGCGAATTTTCCTCCGGCGGCCAGGTTATCCTTGAAGCAGTAAAGCAGCATGGGGCTGATTTTGAACTTGTAGGTATCGCCGTCGATGCCCTCGATGATGAGGAACTGGTAGTTGTTCTGGTTCGACTGCGAGAAGCTGACGCTCACTCCGGTGATATACTGCCCCTTTGGAATGAACGAAACCTGCTCGAGTCCGCGCTTGAATTCAACCTGGGCCGCCAAAGGCGCCACAACGCTGACTATCAGAGCAAACAGTATGACAAAACGCTTAAGCATAATTTTTGGTAAAGTTAGCTATTTTTTTCCAACGTGCAAAGCCGCAAGTGTAAAATCCACCCTTTTGACCTCAGGCATAGCCCGAAACGACAATTGCGCCACAGCCATAGCGGCCGCGCCCGGGCGGTGTATTTGCCGCGGTAAAAGATTTTGGCTAAATTTGTAAGCACAACCGGGGGAAATAATTGTTTTAAATAAGTGAATACTTACGTTTCAGCATCATGAAAAGATTATTACTGAGTTTCGCCATGGCTTCGCTGCTGCTCGCTGCAGCACCCGCCGCATCGGCAAGTCCCGACATCACCGACCTTCTTAAAGGAGCAGCCTCGAAAATCGGAGGTGGCGACGGCTCCACCGCTCTCTCGGGCCTTAAAGGCGCCGTAGAAGGGATGATTGCAAAAAGCGATCTTACGGCTGCCGACCTGGTGGGCGACTACAAATACTCCGCTCCCGCCGTCTCGCTTCAAAGCGACAATGCCCTACAGAAACTCGGCGGCTCGGCAGCTACCGGAGTAATCGTCGACAAACTCGCTCCTTACTACCAGAAAGCCGGCCTCACCTCGATGACGGCGACCTTCCGCGAAGACGGCACCTGCGAGTTCAAAGTGAAGAAAGCCACGGTGACAGGCACCTACGAGCGCAACGAGTCCGGGGATTTCACATTCAATTTCAAGGCCGTCAAAAAGATACCGCTGGGCAAGATGAACGCCCATGTGGAAAAAATCGGCAAAAAACTCACCCTGACGTTCGATGCCTCGAAACTTATCAAACTCGTCAACGCAGTGGCAAGCGTAAGCGGCCAGTCGTCGCTCCAGGCTGCCGCCAAGATGCTCAACAGCTACGACGGGCTTTACGCCGGTTTCGAACTGACACCTGCCGAATAAACGGAATTCGCCTTCGTCTTATCTGAGAACGCACCATAATATTGTCGACCACTCTCCGCAAAAAGCTACAGAATGCCGCACAGCGCTACAAGCGCTTCACGGCGAAGTTTGCGCCGGCTCTCCAGCTGCCGGCGCAAGTGCTTTCGGTGGCGGCATTCGTCGGGTCGATTGCATGCCTTGTGGCGCTTACGGTATGGTTCGGCTACGACCATACTCCCGACGACGTGAAATGGATCCGGCGCACCCTACGCGGGTGCCAGCTTCTTTTCGCGACCAATATCCTCTACAGCCTCGCCACCGACTTCAGACGCACCATAAAGCAATCGAAAGCGTTCAAATGGATTGTCGACATTGCGGTGCTTCTCACGCTGCTCCCCCTGGCCTATCCCCACCCCGCGCATCCGTGGATTCCGGTGCTTGAGCGCGTGCTCTACAGCGGCGTCTTTCTCTACACCATCCTCGCCGCCTATGCGGTGGTAGACATAAGCTACGGGCTGATGAAAATGCTCGGCAAGCGCACCAACCCGTCGCTGATTCTCACCGGAAGTTTCATTGCGCTCATTCTGGCCGGATCGTTCATACTGATGATGCCGCGGTGCACCACAGGCGAACTAAGCTACGTCGATTCGCTGTTTGTGGCCACATCGGCCGTATGTATCACCGGCCTCACTCCCGTAGATATTTCCACTACATTCTCGCTTCCCGGACTGGCCGTGCTCGGATTCCTTATCCAGGCAGGTGGACTCGGTGTGATGACCTTCACAAGCTTCTTCGCCCTCTTTTTCAGCGGCAACACATCGGTATACAACCAGCTGATGATGAAGGACATCCTCTCGTCGAAGACAATCGGCGCACTGGTGCCGACGTTGTTCTACATCCTGGGGTTCACCCTGCTGATCGAGGCGCTGGGAGCCGGGGCATTCTTTCTCTGCATCCACGGCGAGCTTAACATGAGCCTGCAGGACGAAATCATATTCTCGCTCTTCCACTCACTCTCGGCATTCTGCAACGCCGGCTTCTCCAACATAGAAGGCGGCCTATCCAATCCGGTCCTGCTCCACTCAAACCAGTCGGTCTATATCGTGGCAAGCGTACTCATAGCCGCGGGCGGAATAGGGTTCCCGATACTGATGAACGTGGCGCAGGCCACTAAAATGCATCTGCGTGCGCTCTGGCACCGCATTCGCCGCGAAGGCCCACGCCGCATGCCTATACACATCTACGACCTCAACACAAAAATTGTGGTGGCCACAACCGGATGGATTTTCGCCGTCAGCGCCACGCTTTTTCTCCTTTTCGAATACGACAACACCCTGAGTGGCATGACCGCCTACGAGAAGGTAGTGCAGTCGGTGTTCAACGCCTGGGTGCCGCGCTCATCAGGTTTCTCGTCGGTCAATCCGGCGTCGATGCTAAACATCACATTGCTGATGTTCGTTGTACTGATGTGGATTGGAGGCAGCTCCCAGTCGACGGCAGGCGGCATCAAGGTGAACACATTCGCCGCCATGCTGCTGAATCTGAAAGCCATCGTGACGGGGCGCACGCGTGTGGACGTTTTCGGACGCACTATCTCCGTGCCGTCGCTCCGAAGGGCTCACGCTGTGGTCGGGCTGTCGATTCTCGCCTACGTATTCTACTCGATGCTGCTTCTCGGGCTTGAGCCATCGCTCAGCGCCAAAGAGCTGCTTTACGAGGCAGCCTCCGCCCTTTTCACCGTCGGCTCCTCGCTGGGAGTGACGCCCGAGTTGAGCGACCTCTCCAAGGTTCTTCTCTCCACAGCGATGCTACTCGGTCGCGTGGGTATAATCTCGCTGCTCGCGGGGATTGTAGGCACCCACACGGATTCCGCCGCCCGCTTCCCCTCCGACAACATAATCATCAACTGATCTTCACCGATTCCGACCTGAATACCAACTAATCCCGGAAAAATATGCGATACCTTATAATCGGCCTTGGCATCTACGGGACCAATCTGGCCAAAGACCTCACCGACATGGGCAATGAGGTGATAGGCGCCGATATCAATGCCACCATCGTAGCCGCCATAAAGGATTATATCTCCACGGCCTACATAATCGATTCCACCGACGAAAGCGCCATCGGCGCGCTCCCGCTCAAAAGCGTCGACCTGGTCATCGTGGCCATAGGCGAGCAATTCGGCGCGAGCATCAAGACGGTGGCGCTGCTGCGAAAACTCGGCGTGCGCAAGATCTACGCCCGCGCAATCGACGACCTCCACAGCGCCATACTCGAAGGGATGCATGTGGAGCGCATCCTCAATCCGGAGCAGAGCGCCGCACGCGACCTTTCCGACGAAATGGCCCTCGGGACCCATGTCGATTCGTTGCGCGTAGACCGCGACACCTACGTGATGCGCTTCGCCGCCCCCGATTATTTCAAGGGGATGGCCTATATAGACCTCACGCAGGAGGCCTTGTTCGGGTTGCGTCTTGTCGCCGCATCGCGCCCGCGGAAAGCCACCAACATCCTCGGGCTTGACTCCACGCGACTGCAGCCGGTAGATATCTCGAATCCCTCGGCTGAATGTGTGCAGGAAGGCGATGTACTCACCTGCGTCGGCTCAATGAAGGCCTATAAAACGCTGGGCGAGCACATATGGCCAAGCTGACCGGAAGATCGCCGGCTGTTGTCCGGTTGTCGGAATATATGGGAGATTGTCAAATTTTTCCGGGTCTCTTACTTGTAGTCGGTCTCAATCAGGTCATGGAACACCTCCTGCGGCATGGGATAGCCATACATGATTCCCGGATCGCGATGATTCTTGTCCAGCATCTTAAGAAACTCCCGGCGGTCGATTTCCTCGATTTCCGGGTCGCCCGGAAGGTCTTTTATCGGCTCGGCCGCGCTGTGCACACCCGTAGCGGTCAGCCGGTACTCGTCGCCGGCCGTGGTTGCCTTGAGAATCAGGCCGGGAAGTCCGCAGAGCTGCCAGGGGCCGTCGGCCAAAGGCAGGTCGGATGCGAACCATGCCTCCCACAGGCGGCCGTGGTATTCGCCGGTAGCATTCTGGCATTCATAGCCGAGGATGGTGGCGATGGAGTCGCCCGGTTCCCATGCAATCTCATCAACAGGAAGGGAATACGTATAGCGAACGTCCGACGGGCCGCGTATGCCGTCGTAAATAGTCATCTCACCCTTGTCCATGTCTTTGTAGACACACGTCAGGAATCCACGCGAAGGGACGTTTTCCATCGCCTTGGCATCGACCGTAATCGACGTGATATTGCCCGAGGCGTCGCGCTTTATGCCGCCCGAACTGTTGAGGGCATCCATCTGCATCTGCTGGATGAGTTTGGCTCCACCCGGCGCGCTATGAAGCGAATCGAAAAATTCCGTCTTGGCGCTGAAAAAACGTGATGCCGTAGGTGCAAGCTGGATAATCATCTGGTCTGTGGAATACTCCAGGCTGTCGACCTCGTGGCGGCATCGTTCGAAATCGTAGGTCACTACAAGTGTCGCGTCGGGACGCGAGGCGGCCAAAAGGCAGAAAGCCAGCGAGGCGGCCGCCGATATTGCAAACAGTTTTTTCATATTCTTGGAAGATTGGTGATATTCAGTTGCTGACCACTATACCTATCATGAATTCTCGGCCGCGAAGACGCTCGGCGGTCTCCGTCTGCGAAAACGTATCGAACGAACGCGTCACCCGGTTGCGGTCGTCGAGAAGATTTGAGGCCTTCAGAGTAAACTCTACTCGCTTGTTCAGTTTGTAGTTCACGCGCACGCCCAGGTCGGTGGTACGTGTATAGTCGCCCGGCCCCAGGCTGGTGGTGCCATACACGCCATTGGCCGACACCATCCATTTGCCCCATTTACCCGTGGCTTCGAGCATATGGTCGTAGCCGGTATTGAGGGCAGAGGGGAGCATGGATATATGCATGCGCGTATGACTGAAGAAGAGATTGTACGCGGCATTGAGCCAACTGCAGAAACGCACGTCGAGGCTCGCAAACGCCCTATAGACGAGCAGCCGGCGGTTCACCTCTTCTCCCTGCGAGAAAGCCGTCTCATCGGTGCGTCGGAACGAGCCGTTCAGCTGTACGGACGACTGGATGGCGTCGAGGCTCTTCTGTATTCTCGCATAAGCCTTCGTCTCCTGCGACGTCGAGGGCTCGGCGCGGTAGGCGTTGACCACATAGTCGCCGATAAGCATCTGCGAGACTCCCGACTTGAGACGGTTCCACGCATGGTCGAAACTGGCATGGGCGAACCATCCGCGGCGTGTGTTGCGCCAGTTCCAATCGCCCCAGAAGCCGTGGCGCGACGACGAATAGTAATCGTCGACTCCGGCGTTGAAGGTGCGGTAGTCGGCCATCACCAGGCCGGAGTGGATATTCGATAGCGACGCCGGATTGCGCCGCCACGTGGCGTTGAGGTTTATGGTATGTCGCGAGTTGGGCTTCCACTGCATCGACAGCGTCGGGGAGATGAACACCTCGCTGCGGTTTTTCAGCGCGCCTCCGAAGAAGTAGCTGTAGAAATTCACCGGCATGTTGAGGTTGAAGCTTATACGCTTGAGGTTAAGCTCGAATTTAGGCTTTATGAACACGCGCACATAGTTGGTGGACAGGTCATTGGATTCGTCGGGCATCCCGTCGGGGAGTGTACCGTTGAGCTGCGAGTCGAGGTGGCGCACAAAACCGGCCACACCGCCCTCAAGCGATACTATCACCTTCCTGATGATGAAGCCATAGGATGCGCGCTCGTCGGTAAAAAACGAGTGCTGCCCTACATGGCTCCCGTAGCGCGCCATGTCGCCATAGGCTGTGGTCTCAACCCAGAGCTGTTCGGGGCGCGAAAGAAACTGGTTGGTGCTGTTGAACGTCACAATTCTGTTCTCGCCGAAACGGCGTATAATCTTCAGGCGGTTGGCCACATCATAATAAGGGGAGACGGTATGCTGCCGGTTGGAAAGCGTTCCCTCGATATTGACGCGGTCGCCGTTCCAGGTGAAGTTGCCGGTCAGGTTATTGTTAAGGTAGTAGCGTTTCTGATTTATCTCGTAGTTGGCCGACAGCGACGCGGAATGCACGTGGGAGTCGGCGTGGCGGTCTTCTGTAATTATGCGGTTGCCCGTGGGAAGGAAATAAGTCGTGATGGTGGAGCGGTCGGTCCAGAGATGGTCGTAGGCATATTCGGCCTGAAGGCGCCACTGGCCGTCGTGATTGTTTTTCCATGTCGACGTAGTCTCGAACGCCGCCGAACGGCCGAATCGCGACATGTAGCTCCCCCCTGTTCCACCGGCCGAAATGAAAGACTCGATGCTCTCGCCCTCCGACCCTCCGAAGAAGCCTTTGATGCCGCCGAGGGGACGTCCGAGATTGTTGAGTTTAATCGAAGTAGCGTTCTGAACCTTCCCTTTCACCGACATGAGAAAGAGTTCGCCGGCATAGAGACCTCCGGCATTCTCGCCCCAGCCTCCGGCGGCGGAGCCGTGGGCCATAACCTTGATTTTCGCCTTCTCCTTGAGCTTCAGGTTAACAGCAGCCTGATCGCTTATGGACAGACCGCGGAGCACCTGCATGGGCTGATGGTTCTCAAGCACTTCTACCGCTCCGACGTTCTCGGCCTGGATATTCTGGGTGAGCGTGCCGTATTTCGAGCCGGCAAGGTCGTTGCCTTCCACATACATCTTGTTTATGTCAGTACCTTGATACTGGACCTTTCCCGAGGCGTCAACATCCAATCCTGGCATCCTCTTCATCACGTCGCCTATCGAGCGGTCCTGCGCCCGGGTGAACTGGCCAACGGTGTACGTCACGGTGTCGCCGTTCTCTCGTATGCGCCGTGCGCGCACACCTACCTCCTTAAGCTCGAAGGCCTGTACAAGCATCGCCACACGCAGCGTGTCGGCCGGATTCACGCTATCGAGCGGTATAGCTTCGTCGGCATAGCCCATTCGGGCAAATTTAAGTGTTCTGCCACCTCCAGCCGGCATTTTGAGCCGGAACACTCCCTTGTCGTTCGAATTGGTAAAGCTTTTTACTTTGCCGCTCCCATCGAGCAGTCGGGCGGAGACTCCGCCGAGCGGTTCAGCCGTGGATATATCCGTCACCTTGCCGACAATTACGGCCGTCGGGGCGGAAGCCGTCTGGGCCGGGAGGTTCTGAACGGAGCATATCCCGAACAGAGCTAAAATGAGCGGGGTTACACGTGTTTTAACAGGCCTGGCATATTCTTTTTCCACAGTCACCGGTAAAAGCAGAAACGGAACCGACCGTGAGCATGCAAATATAGTGGAATTTTCTGAATAATAGACCTCGCGCTACCCCCCCCCCGGTTAAATTATGTTAAAATCAGACATATTGCATCTTTTTAGTTATCCCGCCGTCGAGAGTAATGTTCTCGCCGTTGATGAAATCGTTTCCCGGAAGCGAAAGCCATAAGCAGAGGCGCGCTACGTCGGCCGGCGTTCCGGTGCGACCGGAGGGATGCTGGGTATGGTCGGCGTCGGACAGTTCTTCTGCGGGGTCGGTTACTATCCAGCCGGGCGAAATAGCATTTACCGTAATAGAAAGCGGTGCGAGCGACATCATCAGCGCATGGGTCAGAGCCACGATACCACCCTTCGATGCAGAATACGCCTCGGTGCCGGGTTCGCTCTGCAAGGCCCGCGTAGACGCAATATTAATAATGCGTCCGAAAGCATTGCCTACAGCCAGGGAGCGGCGGTGCCTGGCAAGGGTGCGCGCGGTGATGAACACCGAGCGGAGGTTTACCGCCGTTGTTATGTCGAACTCCTCGACGGAGCACTCCTCCAAAGGAACAAACCGGCAGACACCGACATTATTCACAATAATGTCGAGGTCGCCCCACGAGTGCATAAGCTTCTCCATCGCCTCGACAAGGGCATCGGCGTCGGCAACGTCGAGGGGAATAAACCTCGAACCGGTGGCGGAGGCTGTGGATCGGCCAGCCTCCATATCGGTATCGACAAACGCCACGCGGCAGCCGGCCTTACAGTATGCCTCTACAATCGCGCGGCCTATGCCGGAGGCACCTCCGGTGACCAACACGCGCCGTGGCGGAAACGCCACCTGCAGCTTACCTGTGACCACGCCCGACGGAGTGAGCTTCGGGCGATAGGCGCCCGGGCGGTTTCCGCGCCTGAGGTCGTCCATCCGTTTTTCGAGGTAATTATCGGCCATGGGAAGCAGCGTAAAATAAAAATCAGCAGTCAGCGAAAAGATGGTCGGTGAGGGCGTTGAGCGCACGCACCTTGTCTTCCTTCTTCACCAGGAAGGAGATGTTGTAGTTCGAGCCGCCGTAGGAAATCATGCGCAGGGGAATGTCGCGCAGGGCATCGATAGCCTTGGCCTCGAAGCCGCGGTTGTGCCATTCGAGGTCGCCGACCACGCAGATAATCACCATGTCGTAGTCGACCGATACGGTGCCTATCTCCTTGAGTTCGTCGATTATGTGCTCAAGTTTGAGGGGATTGTCGATTGTAACGGAAATTCCGACCTCCGAGGTAGCGATCATGTCGAGCGGACGCTTGTAGGAGTCGAATATCTCGAATACGCGATGAATGAAGCCCGAGGCGAGAAGCATCCTCGTGGATTTAATCTTGACAGCTATTACGCCGTCTTTGGCGGCGACGGCCTTGATCGAGCGTGAGTGGACGGTATTGTATATAAGCGTGCCGCGGGCCGTGGGGTCCATCGTGTTGAGTACCCGGATAGGAATATTGTTTAGCTTGGCTGGCATCACGCATGCAGGGTGCAGAATCTTTGCGCCGAAATAGGCCAGTTCGGCTGCCTCGTCGAAATGGAGCTCGGCAACCGGAGCGGTTTTCTCCACGTAGCGCGGATCATTGTTGTGCATGCCGTCGATGTCGGTCCAGATTTCAATCTCCTCGGCGTAGATGGCGGCGCCGATAAGCGAGGCGGTCAGGTCCGAGCCTCCACGCTGCAGGTTGTCGATTTCGCCGCGGCTGTTGCGGCAGATGAATCCCTGGGTAACAAACAGCTCGGCGTCGGCATTGGAGTCGAGCATGGGCTTGAGGCGCATGGTGATGAAATCCACATCGGCCTCGCCGTCGGCGTCGATACGCATGAAGTCGAGTGCCGGAAGCCACACCGACTTCACCCCCTGCTCCTGCAGATAGAACTGCATCAGCGATGTGGACATGAGTTCGCCCTGGGCGAGAATATCCTTTTCGTCGGCCTCGGTGAATTCACCCTCGTGGGCAAACGCGCGCAGATGGCGGAACGTACCTGCCAGCATTTCGAGGGCGCGTGCGCGGGCCTCGTCAGTGGTATAGAGCTCGTCGACCACGGCCGAATATTTCTTTTCCAGCCGGTTGATAGTGTCCTTGGCGCCGTTCACGTTGTGGCGGTGCAGATAGTCGGCAATCTCAACCAGGGTATTGGTGGTGCCCGACATGGCCGAGAGCACAATAATATTAACACCGCGCGGACGCACCAGTGCGGCTACTTCCTTTATGCGCTGTGCACTTCCCACCGAAGTGCCTCCGAATTTCAGTACTTTCAAGGTCGCTTATATGTTTCGTGGTTTGCTGATTGGTTTATAATTGAGCGGGCGCGGTGTTAGTCGAGCGTCAGAAGTTGCTTGTCGGCACACTGCATTACCCGCGCGGGATACTGCTCCACAAGCTGCAGGTTGTGGGTGGCCATTACAACGGCCGTGCCTGTCTCAGCGATTTCCCGAAGTGTGCGCACTATGCTGTCGCCGGTGGCGGGGTCGAGATTGCCCGTAGGCTCGTCGGCAAGTATCAGTCTGGGATTGTTGAGCAGCGCCCGGGCTATTACGATTCGCTGCTGCTCGCCGCCCGACAGCTCATGAGGCATCTTGTAGCTCTTGTTGGCCATCCCGACGCGTTTGAGTACCGTATCTATGCGCTCCTCCTTTTCGTCGGCATTGCGCCATCCGGTGGCGTCGAGCACGAAGCGCAGGTTCTGATACACGTTGCGGTCAGTAAGCAGCTGGAAGTCCTGGAATACGATGCCGATCTGGCGGCGAAGCATCGGAATGTCGGCGCGCCGTATGGCATTCAGGTCGAAATCCAGCACACGGGCGCTACCTCCCTGCACCGGTATCTCGGCATACATGGATTTAAGCAGCGTCGATTTGCCGCTTCCCACCTTACCGATAAGATATACGAATTCGCCCACTTCGAGCGAAAAATTCACGTGTTTCAGCACCACAAGCTCGTTGCGGAGCAACTCCACGTCGGAATAATCTACTATACTCATCAAGTGTCGTTTGCTGTTTCGGTATGCAAAGTTAGACTATGCCGACCCAAAAAGCGACTGCCGCACCCGCATTAACTAATTTTTAACAAACTTTCCGACTGATACCATCGTAAAAACCGGGCAAATTCAACGTGCTATTTCGCAGAAACAAAAATAAATTGTAATTTTGCACCTGCTAAAAACTAAACAAACAATCACAAAATACGCCCGGCCGGCGCACGCGCTCCTGCCGATGGCTCAAAAACCACAGTAATTATGCAAGTTACGCTTGAAAAAACCGGCGACCTGGAAGGCCGCATCAAGGTTGAGGTCAGCTCTGCCGACTATGCCGACAAGGTTAACGCCGAGCTTAAAGAAATAGGCCGTACGCGCCAGATTCCCGGCTTCCGCAAAGGCCACGTAAGCATCGACCAGCTCCGCCGCCGCTTCGGCCGCGACGTCAAGGCCTCCGTGCTCAATGAAGAGGTTTACCGCGCCGTAATCGATTATATCCGTGAAAACAAGGTCGACGTGCTCGGCGAGCCGCTACCCGTCGAGATGAAGACCATCAACCTCAGCGACACCGATTATACGTTTGAATACGAAGTCGGTCTCGCACCGGAAATCAACGTCGAGATCAACAAAGACATCACGGCGCCCTACTACACCATCGACGTGACCGACGAAATGGTTGCCGAGCAGGATAAAGCTCTCTGCGAGCGCTTCGGCGCCCAGGTGCCCGGCGAGGAAGTCGACGCAAAGGCTCTCGTAAAGGGCGCCATCATGCAGCTTGCCGCCGATGGTTCGGTGCTCACCGACGAAACCGCCGTTCAGGTGGTCGATGGTATCGTAGCCCCCATGTATTTCACCGACAAGGACCAGGCTGCCCTCTTCCTCGGCAAAAAGGTAGGCGACAAGGTCGTATTCAACCCCTACAAGACCTGCAACGGCAACACAGCCGAGCTCTCCTCGATGCTCCACGTCGACAAGGAGAAAGCCGCAACGCTCCAGGGCGACTTCGAGATGGCCATCTCCGAAATCATCGTGCTCAAACCCGCCCAGCACGGCGAGGAACTTTACAAAGAGGTATTCCCCGGCAACGCAGGCGTTACCGACGAAGCCACTTACTTCGCCGAGCTCAAAAAGATGATCGCCATGCAGCTCGCCCCCAACAGCGACCAGATGTTCAACCGCGACATCCAGGAACTGCTCATGAGCAAATTCGGCACGTTCAATCTTCCCGCCGAATTCCTCAAGAAATGGCTTGTGAAGCGCAACGAAGGTCTCAACGAGGAAAATGTGGCCGAGGAATATGAAAAGATGGTTCCCTCGATCAAATGGGAGCTTCTCCGCGGCAAAATCGCCGAGAAACTCGACATCAAGGTAACCGACGACGACATGCTCGGCTTCGCCAAAGCCCTGGCAGCCCAGCAGTTCGCCCAGTATGGCATGACCAACATGGACGAAGAGACCATCACCAACTACGCCCGGCGCATCCTTGACGACAAAAATTACCGCGGTCGCATGCACGAAGATGTGGCCAACCGCAAGCTCTTCAATGCCATCAAGGCTCTCGTATCGCTCGATGAGAAGAGCGTAAGCCTCGACGAGTTCAAGAAGCTCGCCAACCCCGAGGACAAATAAGTCCTACGGGCTTCCCCGCTATCAATTGCCGTATATTTTATACATTGCCAAGGCGTTGTGTCGAAATTCGACACAACGCCTTTTTTTTCGGGGGTGGCGAGTGCATTCCACAGACGCTCCGTCTCAACCGGCCTAACATAATTGGCATGATTATTGTTATAAGTAATTGGTCGAAATGATTTTGATATTTCCAGGAGGGAAATTTTCAGGAGATTTTTCTCGATGAAGAAGGAGTGTAGATGTCTACACGACTGATGAAGAGAGGGAAAGATGCGAAGATTTTTACCATGGGAATATTGAAGCAATCAGATTAGTCAAGTATAAAATAATTCTGAACAGTAACTTATACCTATAGATTAACGTATGGAGCCTCCGAATCAGCCGATGCAACAACCTGATTAGCCGATGTGGCGACAACACGGGTTGCCCACTCACCCCCAAAGGCCTCATGGATGTTTTTTCCTCAAAACAGTCTGAATTTTTACACAACACTTCTTTATTTCATATATTTTTTTACTATCTTTGAATTACGAAACCACGCCCCGACGGGCTTGCCCACAAATCAAGCATACTACATCATTATGAATAACAACAACGACTTCCGCAACTATGCGGTGAAACACCTCGGGATGAACGGCCTCGCACTCGACCAGTTCACATCCGCCACCAACCAGGCCATCCGGTCAAGCTACATCTCCCCCACCATCATAGAGGAGCGCCAGCTCAACGTAGCCCAGATGGATGTATTCTCCCGCCTGATGATGGACCGCATCATATTCCTCGGCACCGATGTGAACGACTATTCCGCCAACGTGGTGCAGGCACAGCTTCTTTATCTTGATTCAGCCGATCCCGGCAAGGACGTGACTCTCTATCTCAACTCGCCCGGCGGATCGGTCTACGCCGGTCTGGGCATTTACGACACCATGCAGTATCTCAACAGCGACGTGGCCACCGTATGTACCGGCATGGCAGCTTCAATGGCCGCAGTGCTCCTCGTGGCCGGCGAAAAAGGGAAGCGCTTCGCCCTCCCCCACTCGCGCGTGATGATTCACCAGCCTATGGGCGGTGCACAGGGTCAGGCTTCCGACATCGAGATTACAGCCCGCGAAATCCAGAAACTCAAGAAAGAGCTTTACAACATCATCGCCACACACTCGGGGCAGCCCTTCGACAAAGTAGAGCGCGATTCCGACCGCGACTACTGGATGACAGCCCAGGAAGCAAAGGATTATGGCATGATCGACAGCGTGCTGATTCGGCAGAACACAAAGGGCATAAATCTCTGATGCACCGCTCTTCAGCCTATCACACCGAAAGTTTCCAATAACCGAAGTCATTTAAATTTTTTCTTCAAACAGAATTTGAGACTATTTTTGAAGGGCTTTTACCCGAATTTAAGGATGCGATGCGGGCATCGTGACCGGAAAAGAGAGTGAAGCCTATCACAAAGAGGCCAGATTCCTGAAGAGGAGGTTCCATGAAGCCAATAACGAAAAAGTTTAAACGACTTCACTATTTCCAACTGAACATCAAACACTCAGATGGCAAAAAAGAAAGAAGAATGCTGCGCGTTCTGCGGCCGGCCGGCGTCCCACAGCGAAGTGATGATTCCATCCGGTATAAGCAGCGACATATTTCTCTGCGCCGAATGCGCCGACAATATCCACGAGCTGCTGAATGACTTCCGCGGACTCGATTCGGACGGCAAAAAGAAAAAACTCCCAAAACTTGACCGCGGCAAACTGCCGAAGCCGAAAGATATCGTTGCCCATCTCGACCAGTACGTAATCGGGCAGGACGCCGCCAAGCGCTATCTCGCCGTGGCGGTCTACAACCACTACAAACGCCTGAGCCAGCCCACCGACGACGTCGACATCGAGAAGAGCAACATAGTGCTCGTGGGGCCCACCGGAACGGGCAAGACCCTTCTGGCCAAAACCATCGCACGGATGCTCGACGTGCCGTTCACGATTGTCGACGCCACGGTTCTGACCCAGGCCGGCTATGTTGGCGAGGATATCGAAAGCCTCCTCACACGCCTGCTTCAGGTGGCCGACTACGACGTGGCCCGCGCCGAGCGCGGCATCGTTTTTATCGACGAAATCGACAAAATCGCCCGCAAGGGCGACAACCCCTCGATTACACGCGACGTAAGCGGCGAAGGCGTGCAGCAGGGGTTGCTCAAGCTCCTTGAAGGCTCTATCGTGAACGTGCCTCCCCAGGGTGGACGCAAGCATCCCGAGCAGCGCATGATTCCCGTAGATACCAAGAACATCCTCTTCATCTGCGGAGGCGCATTCGACGGCATCGAACGCAAGATCGCCCAGAGGCTCAACACCCACTCGGTGGGTTTCGCCACCGACCCCATGCGCCGGAGCGTCGACCGCGACAACCTGCTCAACTTCGTGGCACCGCAGGACCTCAAATCCTTCGGCCTGATTCCCGAAATCATAGGCCGACTCCCCATTCTGACGCATCTCGAGCCTCTCGACCGCACCGCCCTGCGACGCATCCTCACAGAGCCGAAAAACGCCATCACCCTCCAGTATCGGAAGCTTTTCGCGATGGACGGCATAAAGCTCACCTTCGAGCCCGACGCCCTCGACACCATCGTAGACAAAGCCATCGAATACAAACTCGGCGCACGCGGCCTGCGTGCAATCGTCGAGACGGTTATGATCGACGCCATGTTTGAGCTCCCCTCCTCCCAGCGACGCACATTCAAGGTCGACGGGAAATATGTGGAGGAAAAACTCCGCAAATCGCACTTCGAGCTCAACAAAGGCATTGACAGCCGCGACTGACGCTCCCGGCGCACAAGCCGCACCGCCACGGGCTCCGGCTCCCCGGCTCTTTCTCCCATATCTTTAACCTCTCACAATCCAATCTCCATGAACCAACGGCAACTGCTCGCCCAGACACTTAAAGAAAACTTTGGTTTCGATACTTTCAAAGGAAACCAGGAAGAGATTATCCTTTCGCTGATGGGAGGACACGACGTGTTCGTGCTCATGCCCACCGGCGGCGGAAAATCGCTCTGCTATCAGTTGCCCGCCCTGCTCATGGAGGGCACAGCGATCGTGATTTCGCCGCTCATCGCCCTGATGAAAAACCAGGTCGACGCAATGCGCAACTTCTCGACCGACGACGGAATCGCTCACTTTCTGAATTCGTCGCTCAACCGCAGCGCCATCGATCAGGTGAAAACCGACGTCCTGTCGGGCAAGACCAAACTGCTCTATGTGGCGCCCGAATCGCTGACGAAAGAGGAAAACATTGAATTTCTCAAGACAGTTCCCATCTCGTTCTATGCCGTCGACGAAGCCCACTGCATTTCGGAGTGGGGCCACGATTTCCGGCCGGAATACCGCCGCATCCGCCCCATAATCAACGAAATCAGCCAGCATCCCGTCATCGCCCTCACGGCAACGGCAACCCCCAAGGTACAGCACGATATTCAGAAAAACCTCGGAATGACTGACGCAGTCGTATTCAAATCGAGCTTCAACCGTGCGAACCTTTACTACGAAATCCGACCCAAAACCGCCAATACCGACCGCGACATAATCAAGTTCATCAAAAACCGCGAGGGAAAATCCGGCATTATCTATTGCCTCAGCCGCAAAAAGGTCGAGGAAATGGCCGAACTCCTCAAGGTGAACAATATCAAGGCTCTCCCCTACCATGCCGGCATGGATGCCGCCACCCGGTCCGCCAACCAGGACGCATTCCTGCTGGAGCAGGTCGACGTAATCGTGGCCACCATAGCGTTCGGCATGGGCATCGACAAACCCGACGTGCGCTATGTAATCCACTACGATATGCCCAAGAGCCTCGAGGGCTACTATCAGGAGACCGGGCGCGCCGGGCGCGACGGCGGAGAAGGCCAGTGCCTTACGTTCTACTCGGCCAAGGACCTGAAGAAAATGGAAAAATTCATTCAGGGAAAGCCCGTCACCGAGCAGGAAATCGGCAAGCAGCTCCTTGCCGAAACTGCCCACTACGCCGAATCGTCGGTATGCAGGCGCAAAACCCTCCTCCACTATTTCGGCGAGGAATATCCCGCCGACAACTGTGGGAACTGCGACAACTGTTTAAACCCGAAAAAACAAGTGGACGCAAAAGAAGAACTTTCCGCCATACTCGAAACCGTGGCGGCTCTGAAAGATAAATTCAAGGCAGAACATATTATCGACGTGGTCAGCGGCCGCGAGACCTCAGAAGTGAGGAATTACCACCACGAGGACCTCGACGTATTCGGCTCGCTCCCGAAGGCCGACCGCCGCCGACTCAACACCGTAATCCGGCAGGCCATAATCGCCGGTTACCTCGACCGCGAGATTGAGAATTTCGGACTGATAAAAATCACTCCGAAAGGCTCGGCTTTCCTCAAGAAGCCTGATGCCTTCAAGATTGTGGAGGATAACGACTTCAACGAGGAGGAAGAGGAGACGCCCGTAAAGAGCGGAGCTGCATGCGCCGTCGACCCCGAGCTATATTCTATTCTCAAGGACCTCCGGAAAAAAATCGCGAAGCACTACAGCCTGCCCCCTTACGTGATTTTCCAGGATCCGTCGCTCGAGGCCATGGCCACCACCTATCCGGTAACGATGGAGGAGCTGCAGAACATAACAGGCGTAGGCGCCGGCAAAGCCAAACGCTACGGCGAGGAGTTTCTCAAGGTAATCAAAACCCACGTGGAGGGAAACGAAATCGAGCGCCCGGAGGACCTGCGAGTACGATCTGTAGCCAACAAGAGCCGCATCAAAATCTCCATCATCCAGGCAATCGACCGCAAGATCGACCTCGACGAGCTGGCCAACTCCAAATGCATGGAATTCGGCGAACTGCTCAGCGAAATCGAAGCAATCGTATATTCCGGCACAAAAATCAACATCAACTACTTCATCAACGAGGTAATCGACGAAGACCATCAGGAGGACATCTTCGAGTACTTCAAGGAGGCCGACTCCGACTCGCTCGAAGACGCCATCCAGGAACTCGGCTCGGAATACAGCGAAGATGAAATCCGCCTCATGCGCATAAAATTCCTTTCTGAACTCGGCAACTGACCTGCCTCACTCCTGGACCTGAAGCGGCACGTACCCTTAGGGCCAACTTGGCCTGCCATTGGCAAATGTGGGAATTTTTTCGTAACTTCGCGCAAAATTTCAGGCCTCCGGACACCCTCCTTTCTCCCCGCCCGGAGGCCGCGAACATCCACCGTCGTTCATCACATGATATCTGTAAACAATTTAGGAATCCAATTCGGTAAAAGAGTATTGTTTCAGGACGTAAACCTGAAATTCACGCCGGGCAACTGCTACGGCATCATCGGAGCCAACGGGGCCGGCAAATCCACCCTGATGCGTATCCTCTCCGACCAGCTCAGTCCCACCCACGGCACCGTATCCATGGGCCCGGGCGAGCGCATGAGCGTGCTTGAGCAGGACCACTTCAAATTCGACGACTGCACCGTGCTCAACACCGTCCTGATGGGCCACACCCAGCTCTGGGATATCATTCAGGAAAAAGACGCCCTCTACGCAAAACCCGACTTCTCCGACGAAGACGGCATCCGCGCCTCCGAACTCGAGGAAAAATTCGCCGAACTCGAAGGCTGGAACGCCGAAGCCGACGCTGCCGCTCTTCTGAGCGGTCTCGGCATAAAAGAGGACCGCCACTATATGCTGATGCGCGACCTCTCCGGTAGCGAGAAGGTGCGTGTGCTACTTGCAAAGGCGCTTTTCGGCAATCCCGACAATCTGCTGCTCGACGAGCCCACCAACGACCTCGACCTCGAGACCGTGGCATGGCTCGAGGACTACCTCTCGAAATTCGAGAACACGGTGCTCGTAGTAAGCCACGACCGCCATTTCCTCGACTCAGTCTGCACCCATACGCTCGACATCGACTATAATAAGGTGAGCCTCTTCGCCGGCAACTACAGCTACTGGTACGAATCCTCGCAGCTCGCCCTGCGCCAGCAGCAGCAACAGAACAAGAAAGCCGAGGAGAAGCGTAAGGAACTGCTTGAGTTCATCCAGCGTTTCTCGGCCAACGTGGCCAAATCGAAGCAGACCACATCCCGCAAAAAAATGCTCGAGAAACTCAATATCGAGGAAATCCAGCCATCGTCGCGCCGATATCCCGGCATCATCTTCACTCCCGAGCGCGAACCGGGCAACAAGATTCTCGAAGTGCACGGCCTGAAGGCAACGGTCGACGGCGAAGTGCTCTTCAGCGACGTGAATTTCCAGATCGAGAAGGGCGACAAAGTAGCCTTCCTCAGCCACGACCCGCGCGCCATGACGGCTCTCTTCGAGATAATCACCGGAAACCGCAAGGCCGACGCCGGCACCTACGACTGGGGGCAGACGATAACAACGGCCTATCTGCCGCTCGACAATTCGCAGTTCTTCAACACCGACATGAACCTTGTGGACTGGCTCTGCCAGTATTCCTCCGATTCCAGTGAAATATACCTCAAGGGATTCCTCGGCAAGATGCTCTTCTCGGGCGAGGAGGTGTTAAAAAAAGCGTCGGTACTCTCCGGAGGCGAGAAAATGCGATGTATGATCGCGCGCATGATGCTGCGCAACGCCAACACAATGGTGCTCGACTCACCCACCAACCATCTCGACCTCGAATCGATTCAGGCCTTCAACAACACGCTGCAGAACTTCAAAGGCAATATCCTGCTGAGCAGCCACGACCATGAATTCATTCAGACCGTCTGCAACCGCATAATCGAACTGACGCCAAACGGCATCATCGACAAGATGATGGACTACGACGACTACATAACCGACGAAAAAGTGGCCGCTACCCGACAGCGGCTATACGCCGGAGCCTGATTCCCCATACAAAGGGGTTGAGACACCCGCCCGGTGCCTCAACCCCTTTGAGGTTTTATTATAAGATACAGGATTATAAGATACAGGCCTAGATATACGCCTTGGCCACCAAAGAGCAGGGATACACCCTGGCTCATCCGAAAATCAATTTCGAAAACAATACTGCAATGGTAAAACATATCGTAATGTTCCGCCTCTCCGGCTCCAGCGAAAGCCGCCGCGCAGCCGCCGAGAAATTCAAGGAGGCACTCCTCGCGCTCCCCGCGCAGATCGATTGCCTGCGCTCGATGGAAGTAGGCATCAACAGCAATCCCGCAGAAAAGTGGGATGTGGTGCTTACGGCCACAGTTCCCACTATGGCCGACGTCGACGTCTACGCGAAGCATCCGGCCCATGTGGCCGCTGCCACGCTCCTTGCCGACTGCAAGGAGGAACGTGCCTGCGTTGACTACGAGTGCTGAACGCCCGGCCATCCTCTACCCGGAGTCTAAAATCAAGCCTTTTTCCCACCCCTCAACCAATCCAAACATATTCTCATGGTTCAGTTTTTCAAACAAGGTGCAGCCACCGTCTATGCAGTGGAGACCGACCACCGCCTCTCCGACGTCGAGAAGCAGAAACTTCAATGGGCCTTCTCTGGCGCACGCCCCGTGGCGGGGACTTCGCTCAAAGGCCGTTTCATCGGCCCGCGCAGGGAAATGATAACCCCCTGGAGCACCAACGCCGTGGAAATCGCCCAGAATATGGGTCTCACGGGTATTTCGCGCATAGAGTTGTTCACCCGCGTGCCCGAAGGGGCGGAGCCGGTGTTCGACCGCATGCTCTCGCGCCTTTATCCCGACGGCCTCAACAGCCGCGTGTTCCACGTCGACCGCCGACCGGAGCCGATTGTCCACATTTCCGATATCCATGAGTACAACCGCACAGAGGGACTGGCGCTCAGCCCCGAGGAAGAGGCATACCTCGACTCGCTTGCAAAGAAACTCGGCCGCCCGCTCACCGATTCCGAGGTATTCGGCTTCTCGCAGGTGAATTCCGAGCACTGCCGCCACAAGATTTTCAACGGGTCGTTCATAATCGACGGTCAGGAGAAACCGCAGTCGCTCTTCAAGCTCATCAAACGCACTTCGCAGGAAAACCCCAACCGGCTTGTATCGGCCTACAAGGACAATGTAGCCTTCGTAGAGGGTCCGACGGTGCAGCAGTTCGCCCCCGTCAATCCCGACCGCCCCGACTACTTCGAGGTGAAGGACCTGGACACCGTAATCTCGCTCAAGGCCGAGACACATAATTTCCCCACCACCGTAGAACCCTTCAACGGCGCCGCCACAGGCACAGGCGGCGAAATCCGCGACCGTCTGGGCGGCGGACGCGCGTCGCTCCCCATCGCCGGAACAGCCGTCTACATGACATCTTATCCGCGCCTGAGCCCGGCCCATAAATGGGAGCTGATGATGAACCCGCGCGTATGGCTCTATCAGACGCCCTCGGAAATTCTCATCAAGGCCTCCAACGGTGCCAGCGATTTCGGCAACAAGTTCGGCCAGCCCCTGATCTGCGGCTCGCTGCTCACTTTCGAGCACGACGAAAACGGCCGCATGTATGCCTACGACAAGGTTATCATGCTTGCCGGAGGCGTGGGCTTCGCTGCCAAGAAAGACGCAATAAAAGGCACGCCAGACCCGGGTCAGAAAGTGGTTGTGATGGGTGGCGACAACTATCGTATCGGTATGGGCGGCGGCGCCGTCAGCTCGGTGGAAACCGGCCAGTACGCCAACGCCATCGAACTCAACGCCGTGCAGCGCGCCAACCCGGAGATGCAGAAGCGCGTGGCCAACGTGATCCGCGCCCTGGCAGAGGCTGACCGGAATCCGGTCGTCTCGATCCACGATCATGGTGCCGGTGGCCATCTCAACGCACTATCCGAGCTGGTCGAGGAGACCGGCGGCCACATCGACCTCGATGCCCTCCCCGTAGGCGACAAAACGCTATCGGCCAAGGAAATCGTGGGCAATGAAAGCCAGGAACGCATGGGCATGGTGGTCAACGCCGCCGACATCCCCTATGTGGAGCGCGTGGCCCAGCGCGAGCGTGCCCCGATGTATGTGGTCGGCGAAACCACGGGCGATCACCGCTTCGTATTCTCCGACTCGCGCGGCCGCAAACCCATCAATCTCGAGATGGCCGATATGTTCGGCAACTCCCCCAAGACCGTAATCACCGACAATACCGTCGAACTTTCATACAAGGAGCCTGAATACACCGCCGAGCACCTGCCGGAATATCTCCGCAACGTGCTCTCGCTCGAAGCCGTAGCCTGCAAGGACTGGCTGACAAACAAGGTAGACCGCTCCGTAACAGGGCGTGTGGCGCGCCAGCAGTGTCAGGGAGAGATTCAGCTCCCGCTGAGCGACTGCGGTGTGGTCGCGCTCGACTACACCGGCCACTCCGGTATCGCCACATCCATCGGACATGCGCCCCAGGTGGCTCTGGCCGACTCTGCCAAGGGTTCGGTGATGGCTGTGGCCGAGGCGCTCACCAACATAGTTGGCGCTCCGCTCAGCGAGGGTCTCAAGAGTGTATCGCTCAGCGCCAACTGGATGTGGCCCTGTAAGAATCCCGGCGAGGACGCCGCACTATATCGTGCCGTCGAGGCCTGCAGCGATTTCGCAGTGGCTCTCGGCATCAACATCCCCACGGGCAAAGATTCCCTTTCGATGACACAGAAATACGCCGACGGCAAGGTCTACGCCCCGGGCACCGTAATCATTTCCGCCGCCGCCGAGACTGCCGACGTGCGCGGCACGGTCAGCCCCGTGCTCCGTCAGAAAGCCAAGTCGCAGCTCATCTACATTGATTTCTCGGCCGACTCGCTCCGCCTTGGAGGCTCAGCCTTCGCCCAGAGCCTCAACAGCATCGGCTCCGACGTTCCCACCGTAAAGGATGCGGCATATTTCAGCCGCGCTTTCGCTGCCGTGCAGAAGCTTGTAACCACAGGCCGTCTGCTGGCCATGCACGATGTCTCGGCCGGCGGTCTCATCACCACCCTGCTTGAAATGGCCTTCGCCAACTCACGCGGCGGCATCGCCGTGAGCACCGAGGGCTTCGAGGCGCGCGGCGAGACCGATCTCATCAAGATTCTTTTCTCTGAAAATCCCGCCGTGGTGATTCAGGTAGACGACGCCAAGCGCGCGGCCGTGGAACGCATCCTCACCGAGGCCGACGTATGGTACTGCCCCGTGGGCCGTCCGCACCCCGAACGCGTCGTCCTTCTGGAGCACGACGGCGCCGAACGCCTGCTTGGCATCGACCATCTGCGCGACGTATGGTTTGAGCCGTCGTATCTGCTCGATACACTTCAGAGCGCCGGCCGCTGCGCCGCCGAGCGCTTCGAGAACTACGGCCGCCAGCCGCTGCGCTACGCCATACCCGCCGCGTTCGACGGATCGCTCGCCTCGCGCGGTCTCAGCTACTCCCACCCCGCCACCGGCGTGAAAGCCGCCATTATCCGAGAGAAAGGCGTAAACGGCGACCGCGAGATGGCATATTCGCTTTATCTCGCCGGTTTCGACGTGAAAGACGTCCACATGACCGACCTCATGACCGGTCGCGAAACGCTCGACGACGTCCGTATGATAGTGTTCTGCGGCGGTTTCTCCAATTCCGACGTGCTCGGTTCGGCAAAAGGCTGGGCAAGCGGATTCCGCTGGAACGAAACGGCCAAGGAGACGCTCCGCCGTTTCTACTCGCGCCCCGACACCCTGAGCCTCGGCATCTGCAACGGCTGCCAGCTGATGGTGGAGCTCGGACTGCTCAATCCCGGCGGCATCGACTCCGACATCGAAGAAAAGAAGCGAGTGCGCATGGACCACAATATCAGCCATAAGTTCGAATCGCAGTTTGTTGGCCTCACGATTCCCGCCAACAACAGCGTGATGCTCGGCTCGCTCGCCGGCATGAAACTCGGCATATGGGTGGCCCACGGCGAAGGCCGCTTCATGCTTCCCGGCTCGCTGAAAGACTACAACATAGCCGCTCGCTACAACTACACGGCCTATCCGGCCAACCCCAACGGATCCCGCGGAGCGGTAGCTGCACTCTGTTCGGCCGATGGCCGCCATCTGGCCATGATGCCCCATCTGGAGCGCGCCATATTCCCTTGGCAGTGCGCTTTCTACCCCGACTCGCGCCGCGCCGACGACCTTACCCCCTGGATCGACGCCTTCGTCAATGCCCGCAAATGGATTGAAAAAACAGCCAGGGCAACCGCATCAAAATTTGGCTTTGATTAGCATCTCAGTCAAATAGTCGTT
>UREH01000005.1 GCA_900546835.1 uncultured Porphyromonadaceae bacterium | reverse complement strand
GTCTATCTTCAAGGCAGCCACTAAAAGCATTTCGTTTTCAAATTTTTCGTTTTTCATGTTATGATATTTGTTGCGAAGTTAATCATTATTACGCTCGCTTCCAAGCACTTCAAATATAAAATGAATAAATTGAAAATTTTGTACTTTCTCGATGTGGATTATTTTTTCACAATCGTTCTTTATTTAGATTACCATAAAAATCTATAAATCACCTTAAAAATCATACCAGAAAACAATACCAATCATATCAAAATAATGGAAAAACAAATTCACATCCAATGCGCAGCCGTTGGCATCTGATGTTTAGGGCTATGCTCTTCCTGATGATGTTTGGCTATGGGCTATCTGCCTACGCATCCAACAGCAAGGTATCCATTGATGTCGATGGAATTGCCTTGGAAAATGTTCTTAAATCCATAGAACAGCAGACAAAATACCGGTTCATTTATAGCAAAGAGACTATAAATGTAAATGTTCCCGTAACACTCAAAGTCAAGGATGAAGCCTTAACATCTGTCCTTGATAAACTTTTTGCCACGCATGGTATAAGCTATGTTATCGACAAAAAACAAATTGTACTCAACAGTAGGTCGACTAAGGTAAATAAAAAAGACTCTGCATCCAAAGGTAATAAGATTAAAGTTTTAGGTATTGTATCGGATCCCTCCGGGGAGCCTCTGATTGGAGCCTCGGTAAGGAGTGACGTTTCAGCAGTCGGTGTGTCAACCGATATTGATGGCCGATATGAAATAGAGGTGCCTGCCGGCAGTAATATTCTATTTTCATATGTAGGCTATTGCTCCGAAAAAAAGAAAGCAGAGGAAAGCGGGGTACTGGATGTCACTCTAACCGAAGACTCTCAGCTGTTAAGTGAAGTCGTGGTCATCGGCTATGGCACAATGGATAAGAAGGAACTGACGTCGGCGATAAGCCATGTTGGCGAGAAAGACTTTTTGACTATCAGTTCATCAGACCCAGCCCGTTTGATTCAGGGAAAAGTATCCGGAGTGTCGATTTCAAATACTGCAGCAGCCGATCCCAACAACACCTCAAGCATCCAGATCAGAGGTGTTTCCTCCCGCTCAGCAGGTCTAAATCCCCTTATCGTAATTGACGGTGTACCAGGTGGAAGTATGGCAAATCTGAACCCGAATGACATCGCGTCTTTTGATGTGTTAAAGGACGGTGCGGCTTCAGCAATCTACGGCACACAGGGGTCGAATGGCGTTATTCTTATAACTACAAAGAAAGCAAGTAAGGACGGCACATATAATGTTACATATTCAACCACTCTTTCATGGGATAAAGTAAATAAGGATCTGGATATGATGAGTGCCGATGATTATAGGAATGTCCGTCTTCCTTGGGGTGACAATGGAACAGACCTTGGAGGAAACTACGATTGGTTTGATGGAGTTAGCCGCACAGGCTTTGGCCATAAACATAATATTAGTGTTTCAGGTGGAAATGAACGTGCTAACTTTCGTGTCAGTGGGGATTATAAAAATTCACACGGCGTAGATTTACGTTCAAAACGAGAAGAGTACGGAGGTAGAGCTTCCGCCGGACTGAATTCCAAAGGTGGGCTTTTTAACCTGAATATCAATCTTGCGCCACGAATTATTTCCAGTGATGCTGCTGATTGGAACGTATTCAGAAACGCAATTTCAGCGAATCCGACAACCCCGTTGATGGATAGAGAAGATCCGACCCGCTATTACAATTTCTTTGGTCAGACAAGTGCCTATAACCCGGTGGAAGTACAGAAATTAGAGAAAAATCATACTGATACCCAATTGATTGATATGGATGGCACTGTGAAACTCAATCTGTTGCCTCTTCTTTGGACAGGTAGTAGGGAGTGCCCAATTACATTGAATACTCAGATTACGTTTGCAGAACACCGTTATACATATGACCAAACATGGTTCCGTCCGTCAACAAGCACATTGGCCGTCAACGAAGGTTTTGAAGGTCAGGCTAGCCGTTCCTATTCAAAGAGCAGGCAGGATGTTTTGGAATGGATAGGCAATGCCACCGGTAAATTTGGTAAAAACAATGTAAAGCTAATGCTTGGTTATTCATACCAGTATTTTCAAAATTCCGGTTTCAGCGCTAAAAACAGCGATTTCCCGAATGATGGATTAGGTGCTGATAATCTTGGTTCTGGTGAATACGCTAAAGATGAAGGTATTATCGGGATGAGTAGTTATAAAAATGACAGTAAACTCATTGCCTTTTTTGGTCGTGTCAGCTATGACTGGGATGGCAAGTACCTTATGACTGCATCAATAAGACACGAGGGTTCATCAAAATTTGGCAAAAACCACAAATGGGGCAATTTTCCCGCCGTTTCAGTTGGATGGCGCATAAGTAATGAAAATTTCATGGAATCGACACGCTCGTGGCTGAATGATTTGAAAATCCGTGCTGACTACGGCGAAAGCGGTAATCAGAATTTCGACAGCTATAAGTCGTTGGCAACAATGAGCGGCTACGGCTATTCTTATATAAATGGCCATTATCTGCAAGGATGGGGAGCATCTAAGAATCCTAACCCTGATCTGAAATGGGAACGTGCGAAAAACTGGAATGTCGGACTTGACTTCTCGATGTTCAACAACCGGTTCTCTGGATCGTTGAACTACTTCCGCAGAAGAACGGAAGATTTGCTCGGCGACTACAATGTCTCGGTCCCTCCTTATATGTGGCCTACGGCTTTTGTGAACGTCGGTACGATGGAGAATTCTGGCTTTGAGTTTGATCTGAATGTAAATGCCGTGCAGACACGCGATTTTACCTACAGCTTCAATGTCATCGGCTCCACGATGAAAAACAAATTTATCGATTTCAGTAACTCAAAATATATCGGCCAGGATTTCTACAACATGTGTGAGACGGAAAATCCGTTTCCGTACTATTATCTGCAACGCATTGAAAAAGGTCAGTCGATTGGAAATTTCTATATGTGGAAGTATCATGGAATCGATCACAACGGCGAATGGCTGGTTTATGACAGAAACGGAGATGTGATTTCGGCCAGCCGTGCGACTGAAGAGGATAAAGTGAAAGTTGGCAATGGTCTGCCCAAATTCACCATGTCAACGACTCATAATTTCCGTTACAAAAACTTCGACCTTGCCCTTTTCTTCCGTGGCGCTTTCGGATTTGATTTGTTCAATATCCACGATTTCTATTATGGCACACGCAAGTATAGTGGAAATATGTTGAAGAAAGCATATGGTAAGAATTTTAAAATAAGTTCAACCGGCCCTCATGCCGTAACTGACTATTTCCTTGAACGAGGCGACTATTTCAAACTTGACCAAATCACTCTTGGCTATACTTTAAATGTCCCCAAGGCAAAATATATGAATAGCTTGAGAATTTACGGATCGGTAACAAATGTCTTTACGATTACCAAGTTCTCCGGGGTTGACCCCAGTACATATCCTGTCAATGGACTTACGCCGGGAGCGCAAGGGTCGTGTATGTACTATCCGACAACCCGGCAGTTTATCCTCGGTGCACAGATTGAATTCTAATTAACAAAAATGATCGACATCATGGGAAAAAACATCATAAAATCCTTGTGCATCGTTTTAGGAATCATGTTTCTATCAGCATGCACAAACCTCGACGAAACCATCTATGACCAGGTTGAATCGGGCAACTTCTACAATACACGAAAGGACGTTGAAAGAGTTGTAGCACGGCCCTTCGAGCACTGTTATCATATGCTGCAATTCCGCCACTTCCTTCAGGAGCTTCCCTCCGATCAGATTATCTCTCCGTCTCGCGATGGATGGTGGGATGACGGTGGCCGATGGCGGCGTTATCACTATCATACATGGACTGCGGAGGATGATTACTTCGAGTTTCTCTGGAACAGTGGCTTCGAAGGCATCGGTCAGTGCAATTTCGGCATAGAAGAACTTGAAAAAATCGATAAGGCGAAATTTAATTTCACCCAGGAAGAGATTGACGGTTACATAGCTTCATTGCGTGTATTGCGGGCATTCTGCTATCTCAGCCTGCTCGACGGTTTCAGGAACATTCCCTATGTAGTGTCATTCGAGGATCAGACTAAAAACACTGAGGGGCAAGTGGAACCACAGGTGATTTTCAATTTTATTGAAACTGAGCTATCAACACTCATACCCAAGCTGCCAAAGAAAGAAGCTCTCGGCACATCATCGGAATTTCTAAGCAAATGGACTCAAGCAGGTGCGGCAGCCCTACTTGCAAGGCTATATCTGAATGCCGAGGTATATGTTGGATCAGAGCGATACACAGATTGCGCTAAACTCTGCCAGGATATTCTTGACGGTGTATATGGAGCCTATGAAGTGGCAAATCGTTGGGACGCTGCATTTGATTGGGACAACAATACCTGTGATGAGGTCATATTTGCATTCCCGAATTATCCCGGTGGTAATGAATATTGGAATTATCATGCAAATACATATTGGTGGACTGTTCCTGCGAATGCCTATCTATACCTTAAAGATCAAAAGTGCAAAGCAGGTGGACACAACTGCAAATATGCCGCCGCTCCCTCATATGACTTGACAGGCAAGCTTTATACCGATGAATTGGGAATGCCTATTCAGAAATTCCGTAAATACCCCGGCGATGAACGAATGAAACTTTACAAGAATCTCGGCAATGGTAAGCGTGAAGGTTTATTCCTTTATGGCTATCTTGAATATACTGATGATAATGGTAAAGTTAAGAAGGTTCGTGCTCCGGAGCGTGACTATGACTTATATATCCGTGACGCAGTTGGTGATTTCCAGAACCTCGATCCTGAACTTTGGCCATCAAACAAAACCAGCTCTATGACAACCGGCGATCATAATTCAGGATGGCATTATGTGAAATATCCCATGTACAGCGATGATGACGCACACCAATTGGAAGCGGCATATGCCGAAGTTCGTCTCCCCGAAATTATATATATGCTCGCCGAATGCAAGCTCCGTTCCGGAAACACCCCGGATGCCGCTGCGCTTCTGAACAGCGTCAGACGCAGAAACTATCCGGTTGAAAATCTTTCAGAAGTCCTGTATGAGCCTGAAGGAAGCGCGAAATTGGATATGCAGGAAATGCTTGACGAATGGGGGCGTGAATTCTTTGCCGAAACTCGAAGAAGAACAGATCTGGTAAGATATGGCAAATTCAGTTCAGGCAAATGGTGGGATAAAACTCCTGACGTCGACAACCATACGGATATATTCCCTATACCATTCAAAGCACTTCAGGCTAATCCACATCTGGTGCAAAACAAAGGTTATTAACAAATCCATCACTCATCAATAGAACTATGAATAGAATTAAAATATCTCAAGTCCTGATGTTTTTCTTCACATTATGCGTAATGAGCTCTTGTGAAGGAGAGAAGGATTTGATTGTATCTGACGTTAAAAGTCCGATACATACTAAAGAACTGTATCTTGTAGGTGATGCAGTGCCGACCGGCTGGTCATTCGAAGATCCAACTCCGATGCAATGCTCCGAGACGGATCCATATATATTCGTTTACAAGGGCCAACTGCATGAGGGAGAATTCAAGGTGAGTCTCGCACCGACATCAAGTCTTGATGTGGATTTCATCCGTCCGATTTATTATGGCCAGGAAATAGGTAAGGAACCGCTTGAAGCGGTCAAGTTCCAGATGCATGCCGACAACCCTGATGAAAAATGGCTTGTTGTCGCCAACGGCACCTATGAACTCACTTTTAATCTGCGCGACTGGACACTGAGCACCGAATATCTCGGTGAATTCGTGCAGCCTGAGGTTGCGCCTATCGAAACCGAGACCCTTTACATTGTTGGATCGGCCACATCAAACGGCTGGAACGTATGGAGTGCTCCCGAGACCGCTAAGAAAAGCAAATATATCTTTGAATATGAATGTTGGTTGAACGAAGGCGAACTTCGGGCCACCGCCAAAAGAGCCTGGGGCTATCATATTCGCCCTGTAACAGACCATGTCAAAATTGGGAAAGACGGAATAGAAAATGAAAATTTCATGTATGTTTGGGATCCCGACATCAATTGGCTTGTCACCGATCCAGGCAATTATCATCTGACATTCGACCTTGAGAATTGGACTCTTAAAACCGAATTCCTTGGTGGAGAGAATCCCGATCCGGAGGTTAAAAAACCTATTGAGACTGAGAATCTGTGGATGATTGGCGATGCTACACCTACGGGCTGGGTGCAGTGGGGTGAGAACCCTGATTCATCAGAGCCTCTCAAACGGATCAGCCAGTATGTATTCCAATATGAAGGAATTCTTACACCCGGAGAACTTCGCGCAACGCCGCATTATGGCTGGGGAGCACATATCCGTCCGTTGATGCAGCATGTTGAAATCGGAGCAAACGGCGTGGCCGATGAAAAATTCATGTATGCGGCTGAACCTGACATCTGCTGGCAGGTGACAAAAGAAGGTTATTACCGGATTACTTTTGACCTTGAGAATTACACAATCAAAGCTGAATATATGGCAGATGGTCCCGTAGGACCGTCGGATAAGGATCCGATTGAGACCTCTACATTGTTTATGGTCGGCGATGCTACTGTGAATGGATGGAACGGCGATGCCATGACGGCATTGACTCGTGATGCGTCAGACAGCCATGTTTTCACCTATGAGGGCAATCTTTATGCCGGAGAGTTCAAGGTTTATCCCAAAAGCGGAGATGAATATCCGTCGTGGGATGCGATCCGACCGTTGGGCGGAAACAGGCCGATTACTAAGACTGACATAACAGAAGAAGAATTCGATTATTCTCTTAACCCTGACTACAAGTGGGTTGTAAAAGATGCCGGGAAGTATCGTCTGACCTTAAATCTCAGTAAATGGACGATGAGCTGCAGCTATCTCGGTACCCTTGAGGATATCGAAATGCCGGTAAACCCGATTGATACCGAAGAATTCTTCATTCTGGGAGACGCCGCTCCTTCTGGATGGGATATATATAATCCCACCCCCGTCACACGAGTATCAAAGTATATTTTCGTGTATGATGGGCATCTCAATGCCGGGCGCATGCGTGCGACTCCTGTCAAGGACTGGGGAATTCATGTTAGGCCGAAATCTGATAACTCACCCATTGGCATCAACGGAGTTGCGTCATCAGGATTCATATATACTGCGAATCCAGACTATAACTGGAACGTAGAGAAAGCTGGAAACTATAAATTAACTTTCGACCTCGAACATTGGACAATTAAAGTCGAATATAAAGATTGACAAACACTCACTGAAGCATGAAAAAATACTTATTCGTCACGATTTTGAACATCCTTGTCATCATGATGGCTGGATGTTCAGACGATCCGAACTATGTTATGAATCGTCCGGATGTGCATGAACATCCCGAACTGACAGACATCGCAGGCTTCCATTCCTACAAAGCCCCATTATATTGGAGTATATATGAAGCGTGTCTCGACCAACAGGATCTGCCCTTTGAAAAACAGCACTTTTCTTTAGAGCAATGGAAGGAGGTTATCGATTGGGTTGCGACTGAACTCAAACCTCATGGATACGATATGGTATGCACTGATGGCTTCCTTGATACGCAATGTGTAGATGGTATCTTCAAAACACATTATGGAGGTACTGCTTACAGGGATATAATCGATTATGCACATTCCAAAGGTCTGAAAGTCGGAATATATGATATTCCGATGACATATACCTGCGCAGAACGCGATAAGGTTCCCGGTACTGAATATACCATGGGCTCCCTTCTATATAATCCCGACATTGATGAAGTTATAAATCCGAAGGCTAATGAGCCGTATAAATATATAGTTATGTCGCATCCGGGAGCACGCGAATATATCCGGGCACTGATTAGATATTACAAAGAGCTTGGAGCGGATTTCCTTCGATTTGATTATCTGAGTCATTACGAAGATGGTTTCGACAGGAATAATATTGTCGGCAAAGGATATGGCCGTCAGAACTATGCCGATTTATTGGAGACTATTGCATTGGAAGCCAAAGAACAAGACATTATGGTTTCGCTTGTAATGCCACATTTATATAATGATGCCGAGATTGAAAAACGTTATGGCCATATGATACGTATAGTCCGTGACACTTGGACCGGGGGTTGGCTGCATACATCTTCTCATGACCGCGGCAAAATCTATAACCGTTGGTCGAATCTCAATAACCAGTTTGACGGTTTCACTTATTGGAGCCACTTGAGCGGCCGCGACAAGGTCATACTTGACGGCGATTTCACGATTGCCCATAGTTTTGAAACCGATGCTGAGAAGAAATTCTGCATCTCCATACAGTTGATGGCCGGAGGACCGATAGCTGTTGCAGACCAACCCGGTACCATTGGTGATAATTTAAAATACTACACAAACGATGAAATGTTGGCACTGAACCATGATCGTTTTGTTGGCAAACCGCTGTCAGATGTAGTTAATTCTGAAGGCAGTAATGTGTGGTATGGCCAAATGAGCAACGGCGATTACATCGTAGGTCTTTTTAACAGAGAGGACAATCCTAAAGTCTTCAATGTAGCTTTCGCGGACTTGGGAATCAGCAGTCCTATGAAAGTGCGAGACCTCTGGGAGCATGCCGATGAAGGCACCGCCTCGGCAATCAACGCGCAAATCGAGCCCCATGGATGCAAAATAGTAAGGCTTTCCAAATAATATAAATAGTTCAACCCCGAAAAACAACAATTAACCATGAAAAAAATCTGTTGGTTAGCTGCTGTTGCAACCCTGTCGATATCAGGCACTGCATCAGCTCAAGCAACCCTGTCGGAAATTTCCGAGCTCTTCATGGTAGGAGATCCTACCCAATGGAGAGCATTAGAACTCGTCAAAACATCTGATCATGTCTTCTTCTATCAAGGCAAGGTGGAAGGCGGCGACGGTGTCTCCACCGGACGCTTCCGTGCCAGTGCATGGGGTGCGGATGTCGTATTCAACGGTCCTCAGGTTCATGCCGTCGAGGACAAGACTCTCCTCAGCCCCGCGACATCGGCGACTGCCAACATCGACTATAACAACATGGAAGGCGGCGATAAGAACTGGTATATAAGCGAAAGTGGCAACTACCGCATCGTTTTCGACCTTGAAAAGGCCATCGTTTCCATCACACAGGACTTCAGCGAGGTTCTACCGGTAATCACTCCCAACGTCTACGCTGTTGGCGACGCAACTGTGGGTGGCTGGACCCCGGCCTTCGGCTCTCCTTTGACTGTTGATGCGTCTGACCCCTATATTTTCACATATCAGACCTATATGAAGAAGGGGGGCCCCTTCAAGTTCAGCCTGCGCAATGACAAGGAGTGGGACGGAAACTGGATTCATCCGGCGCAGAACACCACCTTCGGTGCAGACGGTGTGAAAAAATGCGCTATGGAAGTATTCCGCGGAGCCGACCTGAATGACAACCAGTGGACTGTATCTGAAGCTGGAACATACAAGATTACACTGGATTTGCGTAACATGGAAATGAGCGCTGAATACCTCAGCGACAAACTCATTGCCAACCAGCTCTATATTGTAGGCGAGTTAACAAACTGGTCCTTCCAGCCTATGGAACAGGTTGCTACTAACGTCTTTGAGGCAACTTTCGACGACTGCGAGTCCGGCCAAAAATTCCGTGCATCGACGGCTCCCGTATGGGGAACCCATCTTTGTCCCGAAATAGACAATACCGAGTTGGCAATCGACAACAAGGACGGTCTGGATATCAAGACGGATCAGAACGAAGATTACAACTGGGCAATCAAAGAACCTGGCACTTACAAAATCCGTTTCGATCTCAACAAAATGAAAGTCTCAGCCAACAACGAACCCACGACATCAATAACAGAAATCATTCAAGATGGCGGCAATGCCACCTGCGAATACTTCAACCTTCAGGGTATCCGTGTAATGAATCCTGTTGCCGGGGAAGTATACATTCAGCGAACCGGGACTACAGTCAGAAAAGTTATCATCCGCTAACAAAAGGATATAATACAATATCGGGGGTTGCAGTCCATCGATTGAGCATGAACTGCAACCCTTGTTATTTCCATTTCACGAAACAAACAATACGTATTTTACCATGGCCATAAAACATTTCGTCATAGCATCAGCCCTTTTAGTAGCATTTACAGCACAGGCCGACCGGCATATGTCACAGATTGATAATATTGATTTTTCACACGTGTCGATATGCGATTCTTTCTGGTCGCCGAGGTTGGATGATCTGGCAAATAAAACCATTCCTCACTGCATTGATCAGATTGAGAATAAGACATTACGAATGAGTAACTTTATCAATGCCGCAAAGGGGCATGGCGAGCATTCCGGACTATGTTATGATGATTCCGATGTGTATAAGGCAATGGAAGGAATGGCCTACAGCCTCATCAATAATCCGGATTCGATAATTGAGAGAAAACTGGAAACCTGGATCAATATGATTGCAGATGCGCAATGGGATGACGGCTATCTGAACACATATTATACCATCGTAGCTCCAACTCCTCGATGGACAGATATGATAATGCACGAGATGTATTGCGGAGGCCATCTCTTTGAAGCTGCTGTTGCTTATTATTCCGCAACCGGCAAACAGTCCTTTCTCAATGTTGCGAAACGATTTGCCGACCATATGATGCAGACTTTCGGTCCGGATAAGCGACACTGGGTGCCTGGACACGAGGAAGTGGAACTCGCACTTGTGCGTCTGGCAGATGCTACAGGAGATAAAAAATACCTCGATTTTGCCCATTGGCTTCTTGAAGAGAGAGGTCACGGTTACGGATCGCATGGCAACGGTGCGCCATGGGGAACCGAGTATTGCCAGGATGATAAACCAGTAAGGGAGATAACAGACATCACGGGGCATGCCGTCCGAGCCATGTATCTGTTCTGCGGTATGGCTGACGTTGCCGCTAAAAAAGCTGACAGAACTTATCTCGACGCGCTTCAGCTGGTATGGGAAGATGTGACGGAGCGCAATATGTATGTCACCGGGGGTATTGGATCCTCAGTCCATAACGAGGGTTTCACGGAAGACTATGACCTACCCAATCGTGAAGCTTACTGCGAGACCTGTGCTTCGGTGGGTCTTATAATGTGGGCATCGCGGATGAACCGTCTTTTTGGAGATGCCGGATATATCGATGTTCTAGAGCGGACAATGTATAACGCCGCTCTTGCCGGTGTCCAATTAGGAGGTGAAAAATTCTTTTATGTGAATCCTCTCGAATCGGATGGTTCACACCATCGTCAGGAATGGTATGGGACAGCCTGCTGCCCGAGTAACATTTCACGCTTCCTACCTTCTATGGGGAATTATATCTATGGGATTGACAAAGACAATATTTACGTCAATCTTTTTATCGGAAATAAAACAGAGATTGACGTAGACAGCGTGCCTGTGCATATGTCGATATCTGGCGGATATCCTTTTGCAGGGGATGTCAAGATTACAGTTAAACCGGAAGGAAGCCTGCCGAGAAACATAAAGCTGCGAATTCCCGGATGGTGCGATGAGTATGCGCTAAAAATCAATGGTGAGAACCGAAAATTTACGAAACAAAACGGATACGTGACTATTCCTGTTGATAAGATGGGAGCAGACATAGAACTCAGTATGGCAATGCCCGTCAATATTATGGCGGCCGACCCGAAGGTAAAAGAGAATCTTTGCAAGAGAGCTGTTATGCGTGGCCCTTTGGTTTATTGCATGGAGGAATGTGACAATCCCTGCTACGATGCTGCCACCATTAATCACGATTCTGAATTTTGTGTTGAAGACGGGGAGGGATTGCTCCGTAATTTCAAGATTCTAAAAACAAACGAAGGAAATATCACATTCATACCATATTTCGCGTGGGATAACCGCAAGCCAGGTAAAATGAAAGTCTGGGTCGACCTGGGCAAATAATATTAAAAAACTACCTTCTGCCAATCAAATCATATATATCGCAATGAAATACCATTTCAAGACCGTCGTAGTGTCATTAATATTATGTCTTGGTTCAATTATTTGTGCACAAGGCATTGCACATGCTACTGATTCGAAATACCTCGACTATTCGGCTCCACTGGAAGAGCGTATCGAGGATGCACTTTCGCGTATGACTCTTGAGGAAAAAGTCAAGATGGTTCATGCCCAGTCGAAATTCTCCTCTGCCGGTGTTCCCCGTCTCGGAATCCCGGAACTATGGTGTACTGACGGGCCTCACGGCATTCGTCCGGAAGTATTCTGGGACGAATGGAACAGCGCCGAGTGGACCAATGACTCTTGCACTGCATTCCCGGCTCTAAGCTGCCTGGCTGCCACATGGCGCCCGGAATTAGCCCGTGAATACGGCAGAGCCATAGGCGAGGAAGCGCGATATCGCCGCAAAGACATTCTGCTTGGCCCCGGAGTGAATATGATGCGTACACCTCTCAACGGCCGTAGTTTCGAATATATGGGCGAAGACCCGTTTCTTACGTCAACAATGGTCGTGCCTTATATCCAGGGCGTTCAAAGCAATAATGTTGCGGCATGTGTCAAACATTTTGCTCTGAATAACAACGAAGACAACCGTTATACGACGAATGTACATGTCGGAGAACGTGCTTTGCATGAAATATACCTCAAACCGTTCAAAGCTGCCGTAGAAAGTGGCGCATGGGCTATTATGCCGGCTTACAATCTCTTTGAAAACCGCAACTGCTGCGAGAACCCGCGACTTTTGAAAGACATATTGAAACAACAATGGGGATTCGACGGTGTCGCAGTCAGCGACTGGGGAGGTGTGCACAACACCGACGCTGTTCTTGAAGGTGGGCTTGACCTTGAAATGGGTACCGGCACTGACGGTGTGTCGGTAAATATGAATGCCTACGACAGCTATTATATGGCCAACCCCTATCTCGAGAGACTGAGGGATGGTCGTGAATCCGTTGACGATCTCAATGACAGAGTGAGGCGCATACTCCGCACAATTTTCCGCACGTCAATGGCTCCTTCCAATTGGAAAGGCCGCTTCACTTGCCCCGAACATTATGCCACAGCCCGCAAAATCGGCTCCGAAGGAATTGTTCTCCTTAAAAACAACGGTATACTCCCTTTGAAACAAGATATCCGCAAAATTCTTGTAGTAGGTGAAAACGCAGTGAAGATGATGACCGTCGGAGGTGGCTCGGCTTCTCTGAAGGTACAGCATGAAGTTACTCCATTGGCCGGATTGAAGTCGGCATTACATGATGTGGTTGTTGACTGGGAACGAGGATATATCGGAGCGGGAAGCACGGTATTCGACAATGTGAAAAGTCAGGACTTCGAGATGTTGGCCGAAGAGCGAACTCCCGAGCAACTTAAAACCGATGTACTTGCAAAAGCGAAAGACGCCGATGTCGTGATATTCATTGGCGGCTTGAATCACTCCCTCTGCCAGGACACCGAGAATTCCGACCGTAAGACTTTGCAGCTTCCATACGGACAGGACGAACTTATCTCAGCTATTGCCGATATAAATCCCAATCTGATTGTGGTAAATATTTCAGGCACACCGGTATTGATGCCCTGGGCGGATAAAGTGGCCGCTATTGTCCAGGACTGGTATCTCGGCAGTGAGGCTGGCAACAGTCTTGCCGATGTCCTTACCGGCAAAGTCAACCCGTCGGGGAAATTGCCATTTACTTTCCCAAAGCGCATTGAGGACTTGCCTACTAATGGTGAGCGCCGTTATCCGGGAATCCGACGGGCTGATTCCGACATTTATGACATATATTATGACGAAGATATTCTTATAGGATATCGTTGGTATGATTACAATGGACTTCCGGTGTTGTTTCCGTTCGGCTACGGCCTGAGTTATACTGATTTTAACATCGATAAACCGGTCGTGACCCGGACTGGGATTGGCTATAACCTGAAAATGGATGTATCGAATATCGGTTCGACATCCGGCGCAGAAACGGTACAGGTATACGTCTCGGCTCCCAAACTGAAAGGACTGCTTAGGGAAAAGAAGAAACTTGTTGGTTTTTCAAAAGTGGATCTCGCACCGGGCGAAACCCGCAGTGTGTCTGTTGACATTCCGTTCTCTTCTTTGGCTTATTATGATGAGGAAACGGCTTCTGAACGTATACTGGATGGTAAATATGTCTTTTCCGTAGGCTCGTCATCAGCCGACCTGCCACATAAAGTCGCTGTGAAATATGATAGTGCGACCGATATAGGGGGAAATCCCTGTTTCCCCGGGTGGTATGCCGACCCGGAGGGAATCGTGTATGGCGACACGGTGTTCGTATATCCTACGCGCAGCCTTCCTTTCAAGGAGCAGACCGCAATGGACTGCTTCTCTACCACCGATCTCATCCATTGGACTAAACATGAAAACATCATCAGTACAGAAGATGTCAAATGGGCCTGGGGTGCGATGTGGGCTCCGGCAGTGCTTGAGAAGGACGGGAAGTATTATCTTTTCTTCGGGGCAAACGATGTCCACGAGGGCGAAATCGGCGGTATTGGTGTCGCAGTCAGCGACAAGCCGGCAGGTCCGTTCAAGGATCTGCTTGGCCGACCGCTGATAAATGAGATAGTGAACGGGGCGCAGCCAATCGACCAGTTCGTTTTCAAAGACAAGGATGGGAGTTATTATATGTATTACGGAGGCTGGGGACACTGCAACATGGTCCGTCTCGACGACGATTTCAAATCTCTTGTCCCTTTCCCCGACGGCTCGCTCTACAAAGAAGTGACTCCAAAGGATTATACAGAAGGGCCGTTCATGCTTGTTAAGGACGGGAAATATTATTTCATGTGGAGTGAAGGCGACTGGACAAAAGACGACTACCGGGTGGCCTATGCAATTGCTGATTCCCCTTTTGGTCCTTTCAGACGAGTAGGCTCGATTCTGGAATCAGACCCCGAGATAGGAACGGGGGCAGGGCATCATTCCGTAATCCGATCTTCGAAAACAGACAGATACTATATTGTCTACCACCGCCATCCGCTCGGAGCGACCGACGGTAACGACCGCGTCATATGTGTCGATGAGCTTCATTTCGGCTCAAATGGCAGAATACACCCCGTGAAGATGACTTTCACAGGGGTGCCAGCAACAAAATTCTGAACCAACCGAAGCAATAGTATGAATCATTCTAATATAACCACAGCCGTCCTGCTTTTACTCTCTGCCGCTACCGCTCAGGCTCGTGATACAGATAACAACGGCTTCATAGACAGTCTTATGGCTGAGATGAGCATTGAGGAGAAAATAGGGCAGCTGAATTTGCCCGTCGGCGGAGATGTGGTGTCAGGAACAGCACAGGCAGCCGTGCTCGACTCTCTTATCATGCAAGGAAAAATTGGCGGCTTCTTCAATGTCAAAGGGGTCGATGCGATTTCTCGCTTTCAACGTTTGGCCGCTGAGAAAGGCCCTCACGCTATCCCCTTGCTCGTGGGAGCTGATGTAGTGCATGGTTATGAGACTGTCTTTCCGATTCCATTAGCACTGTCGTGTTCGTGGGACAGCACCGCCATAGCCGAAATGGCCCGTATATCGGCCATCGAAGCTACAGCTGACGGTGTAAACTGGAATTACAGCCCAATGGTCGACATCTGCCGCGACCCGCGCTGGGGTCGTATCGCCGAAGGCTCCGGCGAGGATCCCTATCTCGGAAGCGTCCTTGCCAAAGCGTATATCGCCGGATATCAGGGCGACGGCATGCGTTCTGACTCATCCCTTATGGCTTGCGTGAAACACTACGCATTATACGGTGCAGCGGAAGGCGGACGCGATTACAACGGCGTTGACATGAGCCGCGAATGTATGTTCAACTATTATATGCCCCCTTATAAGGCTGCCGCGGATGCCGGTGTCGGTTCGGTGATGACATCGTTCAATCTTATCAACGGTCAGCACGCCACTGCCTCGGAGTGGCTTATCAACGGGGTTCTGCGTAACGACTGGGATTTTGATGGTTTTGTTGTCACTGACTACGGCTCAATAGACGAGCTGCCGATTATGGGAGTGGCAGACAAAGAAGACGCCGCCGCTGTCACATTAAGGGCCGGCACAGATATGGATATGGTTACAGGCAGATATCTCAACGATTTAAAAGGTGCTCTTGAGTACGGACTGGTTACTGAAAAGATGATAGACGACGCGTGCCGTCGCATCCTGATTGCCAAACAACGGCTCGGACTATTCGACGATCCATATAAATATTGCAAGCCTGAGCGTCTGGCTAAAGATATGTACACGCCCCGACATCGCAAGATTGCCCGGGATATCGCCGCCGAAACCGTTGTATTGCTTAAAAACGACAAGCATCTCCTTCCTTTGCAAAAGAAAGGTCGGATTGCGCTTATCGGTCCTCTCGCCAATGCCGCAAACAACATGAGCGGGACTTGGAGCGGCTATTGCAAGCCTGAAAATCACAAGTCGCTGCTTGACGCTTTCCGCGACGCCCTCGGCACCGATGCTGAACTGCTTTATGCGCAGGGAAGCAATATCTACTATGATGAGACTACCCAACGAAATTGCGACTGGGGCCGTTCTATCGCTCGCGGGAACGATGACGAGATGCATCGTCAGGCCATAGAAATTGCAAATAACGCAGATATCATAATCTGTGCGCTTGGCGAAAGCGCGGAAATGAGCGGTGAGTCGTCGAGCCGTGCGGAAATCACAATCCCCGATACTCAGCGCGATCTTCTCAAACAGTTATACGCTACCGGGAAGCCTGTAATACTGTTGCTTTTCACCGGCCGTCCTCTTGTGCTTGACTGGGAGGACAATCACATTCCAGCCATACTGAATGTGTGGTTCGGAGGCAGCGAGGCGGCCGATGCCATAGCGGATGTTGTCTTCGGAGAAAAGGTGCCGTCCGGTAAACTGACCACCACCTGGCCCCGTTCAATCGGCCAGATACCGCTGTATTACAACCATCTGCCGTCAAGCCATCCCGACTATGACCCCACGCAGTTCAATCCCTATCGGAGCAACTATATCGACGTAAGCAACGAACCACTTTACCCGTTCGGTTATGGTTGCAGCTATACAACCTTCGCTTATTCAAAACCTTCGATAAACACCGACCGACTGGCAAAAGACGGCTCGATATCGCTTTCGATAGATGTCAGCAACACCGGGGATTATGATGGTTTCGAGATTGTTCAGCTGTATATTAACGACCCTATTGCCCGGATAGCCCGTCCTGTCAAAGAATTGAAGTCATATAAACGTGTATTCATTCCCAAGGGGGAGACCATGAAAGTCAGCTTTGAGATAGACAGCGATATGCTCAAATATTATGACAACGACCTTAAATATGGGTATGATCCGGGTGAATTCCGCGTCATGGTCGGCCCTGACTCAAAGAATCTTCAATCCCTGACCTTTTATGCCGAATAAAACAATGAAACATATCATCTATTTCGCAGCCGCACTGATAATGGTTGGCTGCGCATCGAATCAAAAGACGACTTTATCAGGCCTTGACAAAAAAGATTTTGACACCATAGTCAACAATCAAAAAATATCCCTGTTCACCTTGCAGAATGGTGAAATGGAAGCATGTATCACAAATTACGGTGGCCGAATTGTGTCGCTTATGGTTCCGGATAAAGACGGCCGACCATGCGATGTCGTGCTCGGGCATGACAACATCCGTGACTATCTCGAGATCGACGGCAACTTCGGAGCGATTATCGGACGATACGGCAACCGAATCAACAGAGGCCGCTTTACGCTCGATTCAATAGTTTATCAACTGCCACAGAACAACTATGGGCATTGTCTCCATGGTGGGCCGATAGGTTTTCATCATTCAATATGGAGTGCCACCCAGACAACTGACACCACACTTGTACTTACACTGCACAGCACTGACGGCGATGCCGGCTTCCCGGGAAACCTAAACGTCGAAGTTGTATATAGTTTAACTTCCGATTGTGGATTGAAAATCGCCTATACCGCCTATACCAATAAGCCGACCATCATCAATCTCACAAACCACAGCTATTTTAATCTTAGCGGAGACCATACAAAAGAGATATCCGATGAACTGCTGACAATAAAGGCTTCAGGTTTTACCCCTATCGACTCGACGTTTATGCCGACAGGAGAAATCCGTTCCGTCAAGGGAACAATATTCGACTTCAACCACATGCACGCTATTGGAGAAAACATCAATGCTGACGACGAGCAAATCATCAATGGAATGGGCTATGACCATAACTTTGTCCTTGACAAGAGTTGCCCATTTGCAGCGCAGCTTTATGATACCGTGAGTGGTATTGTAATGACTGTTAGCACAGATCAGCCAGGCTTACAGTTCTATTCAGGTAATTTCCTCGACGGCCAGGTCTGTGGAAAGAATGGAATTGCCTATCCGAAACGGTCTGCTCTATGCCTTGAGACACAACACTATCCTGACAGCCCTAATCACTTAGATTGGCCATCTGTGCGCCTTAATCCCGGAGAAAAGTACCATACTGAGACTGTATATTCATTTTCAATACGTTAGAACTATTATGTATAGATTTAGAACACTTATCGTGATGCTGAAATTATGTCTGCCATTCCTGGCTTACCATACGACATTCGCACAAGCACCTGAACTATATGTCCGTGGAATCTCCGATGACTGGACCGTTCAGGAAAAATACAGGATGGTAAATGATAACGGCGTATATTCACTCTACATCGATGAACTGTCGTCGGTCTACACATTCAAGATATGCACGGAGGATTACTCGCTTCAATATGGTTCGACAGACACTTTTGAATTTGATGTGCCAATGGCCTGCATCAATGCTTATGGCAACAATTTCCGTGTAAAACAGATCAATGGAAATTCGACGACCGTGTACGGCGCGACACTTCTGTTTGATTATAGCAATCCTTCGGCACCAACATTGACAGTGTGTCCTGACATATATCTAGCCGGTGATGTCACTGACTGGAGCAATCACAAGAAAGGATACAGATTTATCAAAGAGGGCGATTCCTATGTGCTGCGGACAAAAGATTTAAATGGCCGATTCAAGATTGTTGCCGCTGTTGCTCCAGAGTGGGATGCGCAATATGGTGGCGTGGCATCGATTAAATCAGGCAGGACATATCAATTACAACGCGATGGTTGTGATATGACGATTGAAAATCCTCTCGGCGATATTGAACTGGTATTTAACAAAGCAAACAATCGACTGACAGTCAATAAATTTTCTGATATCTCCGGAAATCTGACATACTATCTTACCGGCGATTTCAATAATTGGAATCCTCATGATGAACGGATGCGTTTCATCGGGTCAGAGGGAATTTATGAATTGAAGATTCCACGCCTCACCGGTGAGTTCAAAATCACCACACCCGATTGGAAATGGCAATTTGGATCAATGGTTAAGGGTATTAAATACAATGAAGTGATACCACTTGAATCTGCCCAAAACGAGTGCAACATGTATTTCGAGGAACCGATTGCTCAGGAAGTGGCCATAACACTTGATATGAACAACCTCACTCTGTCATGTATCGGAATGCCGATGCTTTATCTCGTCGGCGACTTTAACGACTGGACCATACTGCCATTCTATGCGTTCGATTACAATGACGGAACATATACTCTTAACACACCTCACTTCACCGGAGATTTCAAGATAGTAGACCGCGAGTGGAATATCCAGTTGGGGACAAAGACGCAAGAACAAATAGAAGCGGGCAAGAACTTCAGTCTTGACTATGCCGCCACCGTGGGAGACAACATCCGCTTTGACGGCATTGATAATGCGAATTCCGACACTCGTCTGAGAATGACTCTAAAAGCAGATGGCATAGGCAATAAGCCAACCTCAATAACAGAGCCACCACTGATTACTAATTCCGAAATACATTATGACTATTTCAAGCTTCAGGGAATGAAAGTCAATCGCCCCACAAAGGGCATTTATATCCGTCATAACAATCAGATAAGCGAAAAAATATATATACGATGAAAAGAATGACATTACACAGTATTCTTACGCACCTCTGTCTGATAATGTGTACCGCCGGTGCGGTGTGTCAGAATCATTATCTTCCCAATCCAACTCTGCTTATAGAACACGATACAACGCCGGCAGATATAAAAGCCTGTTATGTATCATATGATGGATCGAAGCTGCTGTCGACCGAAAACTTGAAATTTGACGACAGCAGCCGGGACAAGTCAGAGGGTATGATAAACATAAACACCAATCAATTATATCAGGAAATCGACGGTTTTGGCTTTGCCATCACCGGCTCGGCATCATACAATCTATCCAAGATGGAAGCATATCGACGCCACGATTTTCTTGTCCGTACATTCTCGCCCGATGAGAATGTCGGTTATGGATGCTCTTATTTAAGGGTGCCCATAGGTTGCAGCGACTTTTCGTTGAGCGACTATACATGCTGTGATACACCCGGTATCGAGAAATTTGCACTCACTAACGAAGAAACTCGTTATATTATTCCTGTGTTGCAGGAAATATTGCAGATTAATCCCGATATCAAAATTATCGGCGCCCCGTGGACTGCCCCCCGCTGGATGAAAACTAACGGAGAATGGACAGCAGGTCATCTACGTGAAGAATGTTATCAGGATTATGCCTTGTATTTCGTGAAATGGATAAAGGCTTTTGCTGAAAATGGCATCCACATTACTGCTGTCACCCCTCAGAACGAACCTCTCCATGGAGGTAATAGCGCTTCGATGTTTATGCTTTGGGAAGAGCAACGCGATTTCATCAAGACAGCCCTTGGTCCGTCGTTCAGAGACAATAATATCGACACTAAAATTTATGTGTTTGACCATAATTATAGCTACGATAATTGGGAGGGACAGATAGGTTATCCCAGTCTGATATATTCCGATTCTCAAGCCAAACAATATATTTCTGGAGCCGCATATCATAATTATAGCGGGGATGCTTCGGAAATGACCGCAATACACGACGCCAATCCTGATATGGCATTGCTTTTTACGGAATGGACGGCAGGAGAATGGTACCTGCGAGTGGATCATGCAAGAATTCTCGAAGATGTGAAAAATCTGATTTTTGATGTTGTCAACAACTGGGGGCGCGGTGCGATAGTGTGGAATATGATACTTGATAACAATCATGGACCGTATCGTCCGGGAGGATGCTTTAACGGTAACGGAGCTGTTGACATTGATATCGAGACATATGGCAAGATAACATATAATTCATTTTACTATACAATTTGCCTGGCGATGACAGCCTCACGACCCGGTGGACACAGAGCGTCTGTTGACGGGAATGTCGCCGACACGGAGTTCGCAGCCTTTTCAAATCCAGACGGTACAACAGGAATCATAGCCACCAACAATTCCGTCAATGTGAAGAAAGTGACGATTTATGATGGCAAGAGATACTTTTGCATTGATATCCCACCTCTCACTGCGGCATCCTATCGTTGGCAATGAACTTTCGCTAATATCGTTATAGCTTTTAGATTCGGTATTTCTCATATAAACAGACTATTATATACCATTTTGTAATGTCTCCACCAATATTTGTCTCGTAATAAATATGATTCGAAAATCGGGCCTTCCTCATATACCGATTATATCCGGATATATCCTTATTCTTGTGCTCACTGTTGCAATAGGTTATGCCTATTATAACGAGGAGCACACTTTATCTCTGATGGATGAGAGGAATCGTTCCGCCAATGAGCTGCGTCGGGAAATAAACGAACTTAACATGCACATGACAGCACTCTCGCTTATGGGCGAAACCGCGATGGAGTGGACTGACATGGAGCGGGACAGATATCATCGCCAGAGACTCCATATCGACAGCACACTGTGTGAGTTCAGCCGGATCTTCATTTCGGAGGCAGCCGACATAGACAGCCTCCGTATTCTTCTTGAGGACAAGGAGAAGAAACTGCTCCAGCTTGCAGAAATATACCGGCGTCAAAAGGCTCTCGGTGACGAGATGGCCAACAAACTGCCTGTGATAGCTCGCCAGAGCGCCAAAGAGGAGCCAAAGAAACCTAAAGCGCAAAGGCTTCCTCGGTTTATTCGGCAAAAAGGAAGAACCAAAACCCTCTGCCACCACGACCATGCTGTACAGTTTCAACCGTGGTCTCATGGCTGAGCGCAGGGCGCAGAACGAAAGCCTTAAAGCCCATGCAGACAGCAGGCTGGCGCAATCACGTGAACCATCGTCAGAGCCAAAAAATGGGTCACGATACTCTTTTTGACAATTATCGTATATCCGTCGGAGAAATCAAGCGCGAATATACAAAAGACAATCGAGATGAGGCCCCTGCTGACAGCAATGCTTACATAATCGACTAATGGAGTATTTTCAATACGGAGAGGCCGAAATAAATTACCTCAAAAGCAAGGATAACCGCCTTGCGGAGGTAATTGAAAAGGTAGGTATGGTGAAAAGGCGGGTAATCCCCGACCTTTTCGCCGCCCTCGTTCACTCCATAATCGGCCAGCAGATTTCTACCAAGGCCCATGAAAGTATCTGGCAAAGAACTATTGACAGGTTTGGGGACGTAACCCCGGACAATATCCTATCAGTCACTCCCGATGAACTTCAATCGGTTGGCCTTTCTTTCCGGAAAGTTGAATATATACGCGCCGCCGCTGAAAAATAGAATCAGGAGAATTTGATCTGAATGCGTTTCATGAAATGTCCGATGATGAAGTTTGCGCCCGGCTGTCATCGCTAAAAGGGCTTGGTGTATGGAGCGCGGAGATGCTTATGCTTTTCTCTATGCAGCGACCGGATATCTTGAGCTTCGGCGACTTGGCCATACAGCGCGGTCTGCGCATGATATATCACCATCGTAAAATCGAACGCAAATTGTTTGAAAAATACGGCGGCGTTTTTCGCCGTACAACAGTGTGGCGAGCCTGTATATATGGGCCGTAGCTGGAGGTGCGATTGAGGGTATGAAGGATTACGCTCCCAAAAAGAAACAAAAATAACCGGATGGATCTGGAAGAAAAACTGAATGCAATACGAAATAGGGATAAAAAATATCGCGGTCGGTTCTTCGTCGCAGTAAAGACAACCCGAATTGTATGCACTCCCGATTGTCCTGCCAAACCATTGGAGAAAAACATAATGGTTTATGATACTCTGGAGGAGGCTTTGCAAGCTGGATACCGACCATGTAAAATTTGTATGAAAGATATGAATATCAGAAAAAAGAACATTATCACGATACATCAATACAACTCGCCGTGCGGAGTGCTTATGCTCGGCTCGTTCGGCGACAAACTCTGCTTATGCGACTGGCAGGTTGAGCGTCACCGCAACCATGTGGGCAACCGGCTGAAACGCATACTCAATGCCGAGTTTGAGGAAGGAGTGTCGCCTATAATAGACATGGCGATAAAGCAATTGAATGAGTATTTTGCCGGGAAACGGACTATATTTGATGTGCCGTTGCTGTTTGTGGGTACTGATTTTCAAAAGAAGGTCTGGAACCATCTGCTAACCGTCCCTTTCGGGAAGACCATATCCTACGGCGAAATGGCCAAAGAAATCGGAATGCCTAAAGCGGTCCGTACCGTAGCCAACGCCAACGGTGCAAACTCAATGTCGATATTCGCTCCATGTCACAGAATCATTGGCAGTGATAAATCTTTGACAGGTTATGGAGGCGGACTGGAGGCTAAGGAATATCTTCTGAAACTTGAACACGTTTTGCCATGAAGGAGAGCCAACAGGAATTGAATTACCTCCGAATCGCGGAGGCAATCGGCTTTATCCGAGAGAATCGCCACGAGCAGCCGGGATTGGAATCGGTTGCCGAGGCGGTCAATATGTCGCCGTATCATTTCCAGCGTGTTTTCAAGGAGTGGGCCGGCGTATCACCGAAACATTTTCTTCAATATCTAAATGTTGAATATGCAAAAAAGATATTGAAGGAAACCCACGCATCGCTATTTGATACCGCCCACGAAGTAGGGTTGTCAGGCACGGGACGATTGCACGATCTGTTTGTGACGGTAGAGGGCATGACCCCGGGCGAATACAAAAATGGAGGGGAGAACCTGTTTATAAATTACAGCTTTGCCACGACTCCATTCGGTGACATACTTATAGCCTCCACCCCGAAAGGGATTTGCAGCATGGAGTTTCTTGGCAATGGCCAAGCGACCGAAGGCCGATTAGCCGATGACCACATGGAGGCGTTCAATTCTTTACAACGTAGGTTCCCAAGAGCGAGATACCGCCAGATGTGTGACGCGATCCAACAAAACGCATTATTCATTTTCACTCAGGATTGGAGCAAACTGACTGAAATAAAACTTCATCTGAAAGGCACGGATTTTCAATTGAAAGTATGGGAGGCACTATTGAAAATCCCTATGGGCGGCATGACAACCTACGTGGATATTGCAACCCGAATTGACAATCCCCGTGCATACAGGGCTGTCGGCACAGCAATCGGAGAGAACCCCGTGGCATACCTCATCCCGTGCCACCGCGTAATCCGTGCATCGGGAGAAATCGGCAACTATCATTGGGGTGAGATACGTAAGAACGCAATCCTTGGCTGGGAAGCGGCCAAAATCGAAATTTAAGATGGAACAGACAACGACCAAAGAGAGAACGCTTTTTTCAATCCTGTTGGCAATAAGTTTCGCGCATCTGCTGAATGACATGATGCAATCCATCATACCGTCCATATATCCTATAATCAAAGACAAATACGGATTCACGTTCGGTCAGATCGGTATAATAACATTGGTATTCCAGATGACATCCTCCATCCTGCAACCATTTGTAGGAAGATATGCGGACAAGCATCCACAGCCGTTTTCATTGTCCATAGGAATGGTGTTCACGCTGTTGGGAATAATCCTTTTGTCGTTTGCCAATAACTACGCCTTTATCCTATTGGCGGTAGGAGTTATCGGTTGCGGGTCATCCATATTCCATCCCGAGGCCTCACACATAGCCCAGATGGCAGGAGGCTTGAAGAAAGGGTTGGCACAATCAATATTTCAAGTCGGCGGAAACGGAGGAAGTGCCGTAGGACCGTTATTGGCGGCTATTGTCGTCATTCCATTCGGTCAACATTCTATAATATGGTTCTCCATAGCGGCACTTGTTGCCGGAATTACATCGTTTCCGGTTGGACGGTGGTACAAGATGCAGCTACATAAAATAAAAGAGAAGGTTATTGTCCCCAATCCCGCTGTACTGGCATTGTCGAGCCGCAGGATACATTGGGCCATATTCATATTGTGCGTGCTCACATTCTCAAAGTATTTCTATATGGCGAGTATGACAAGCTATTTCACGTTTTTTCTTATCAACAAATTCGGTGTTGACATACAGGTGTCACAGCTGTGCCTTTTTGCTTTCATGGGAGCCGTGGCTATCGGCACTGTAATCGGAGGCAGTATCGGCGACAGGTATGGACGCAAATATGTTATCTGGGGCTCGATTCTCGGAGCGGCTCCATTCGCATTGGCTCTGCCGTATGTTGATTTCACATTGACAATAATACTTGCCGTGATAATAGGATTGGTAATCTCGTCGGCATTTTCGGCGATATTGGTCTATGCCACTGAATTGAAGCCAAATAAGGTTGGAATGATGGCAGGTTTGTTCTTCGGTTTGAATTTCGGTCTTGGCGGTGTCGGATCTGCATTTTTCGGCTGGCTTGCCGACAAAACGAGTATAGAATTTATCTTTCAGGTCAGCACACTATTACCATTATTAGGAATTGTCACAGCGTTTCTCCCAAATATTGAGCCGAAAAGAAAACAATCTGTAATTAGCTGATAATCACAATAAACATAAATTGTGAAAGGCGGTAAAATACCAATTTTAGGATGGTATAATAAGCTCTTATTGGTATTTGTAATGCCTTCATACTCCGAATATCTGAACTCTCCATTCCATAGATTTGTTTTGCAACTGAAAAATAGTTACTTTTGTGTCAAAATAAAATGAATGGAAACAAAAGAAAAATTGATAACCCGGTTCTCAACGCTTCCTAACGATTTCACATGGGAGGAAATGAGGCGTATGCTTGTTGCGCTGGGATATGTTCCGGGCAACAAGGGCAAGACATCCGGCTCCCGCGTAATATTCAAGGGTGAGGGCTTGAAGCCGATAATGCTCCACAAGCCACATCCCGGCAATACCATCAAAGGATATGTGATAAAACAGGTTTATGATTATCTTAAAAATGAAGGACTGATATGAATACATTGAAATATAAGGATTTTATCGGCTCGGTCGCTTTCAGCGAGGCTGATAATGTGTTTTTTGGAAAGATTGAGGGCATAGACGGTCTTGTGAATTTCGAGGGCGAGAGCGTTGCAGAGCTCACGAATGCTTTTCATGAAGCGGTGGATGACTATCTCGCATATTGCGCCGAAGAAGGCATTGAACCACACAAGAGCTATTCCGGCTCGTTGAACGTGCGGCTTACACCCGACATCCATACCCGTGTTGCCTATCTCGCCAAACAAGCCGGAGTATCTATAAACTCATTCATACGCACGGCTGTTGAAAAGCAGATTGCAGCCATGCTTTGACCACGATTGTAGGGCATTTTTAACGCCATAGATGTTTGAAAATCGGCAAAACAAGGCACTAATTTTGTAATGCCCAAACGGAATAATGGGTAAGAACATGGAAATAATGCCGTGTGCAATTCGTGAACAAACGGAGTGACGGCATTACAACAATTTGAATACTACTCAGTTACAACGATACACCTCGGCTTCTTCGGGGTCACAATTAAAAATGGCAAAATGCCGCAAAGCGCTGATATCACTTGATTTTCGGCGCTTTTTATTTTTGTCAAAATTTCAGAATAGCGCAGAATACAGAGGTGGCGAGTGAGGCCCGGCATAGGCGTGAAAGTCAGCTGGCGCGTATGTCTTTGCAGAAAACCTGCGGTGCCTCTAAAGAAAATTTAAAATCGTGGCAAATATTTGTAAAATCAGTGCAAATGGGCTAAATTCGTTGTTGAATATCAGCCACGAGGCTAATATTGATAAGTACCAATGGAAAACTGCTGCAAAGCTATGTTGTGGGGCAATTTCGACCTGCTTCGGCTTTGGTGCGGACGTGTCCGCACACATTTTCCACCGGGTCTGCGCCCGGCTTTAAACCTTGACAATTCTAACAACATCCAAACCTATCTCAATGAGCTATCTTAAATTTGATAAGCACCTGCTGATCAATCTCGACCAGAGTCTTCCGAAGGAGATGCTGCGTACAAACCAGGCCGGCGCTTATCACTGTACCTCGATTGTGGGGTGTAACACGCGCAAGCAGCACGGACTGCTTGTGGTGCCCATCGGCGATGAGGAGTACAAGCCCCATGTATTGCTGTCGACTCTCGACGAGACGGTGATACAGCATGGCGCCGCCTTCAATCTGGGGCTCCACCGCTATCAGGGTGGGGTTTACAGTCCCAACGGCCACAAGTATATCCGCGAGTTCGACTGCGAGAGCGTGCCGCGCGTTACGTATCGCGTAGGCGGCGTGATTCTTACCAAAGAGAAAATCTTCATCTCCAAGGAAAACCGCATCCTTATCCGCTACACCCTTGTCGAGGCCCACTCGCCCACGACTCTGCAATTCCGCCCCTTCCTGGCGTTCCGCGAGGTCAACTCGCTCTGTATAGCCAACGACCGCATCAACACGGAGATGACACCGGTGCCCAATGGTATGGCCTGCTGCCTTTACGAGGGGTATCCGACGCTCTACATGCAGCTCACGCGCAAGCCCGAATGGGTAAGCCAGCCCGACTGGTATCGCAACATAGAGTATGTGAAGGATCTTGAGCGCGGAGTGCCCTATTGCGAGGACCTCTGGGTGCCCGGCTATTTCCAGGTGAACATCAAGAAAGGCGAGTCGATTATCTTCTCTGCCGGCCTTAGCGAGGTCAGCACGCGCTCGCTCCATAAGATGTATGAAAACGAAATCGCCTCGCGCACGGCGCGCACCAGCTTCTTCAACTGCCTGAAGAACTCGGCCAAGCAGCTCTATCTGAAGCGCGGCGACCACGAATATATGCTATCCGGCTATCCCTGGGGCACTATCCTGGCCCGCAACACATTCATGTCGCTTCCGGGCAACACCATCGCCATCGACCACCGCGACGATTTCGAGGAAATAATGGGTACGGCCGTGATGGCGCTCGACCGCTTCATGGCCGACGGCCATATATCGCGCACAATCCATGGCATTGACCTTCCCGACATCCCCTGGTGGGCCATATGGGCCATCCAGCAGTATGCCAAAAACTACGGCCGCGAGGCTGCCGCCGGGCGCTACAGCCAGATTGTGACCGACCTTATCGACTTCACGCTTGCCGGGCGCCATCCGCGCCTGCAACTGCAGGAGAGCGGAATGCTCGCCACCGACGGCACCATGCAGCCGGCTTCGTGGATGAACTCCACGTGGGACGGCCGCCCGGTAGTTCCGCGCACCGGGCTGCTCGTTGAGCTGAATGCACTCTGGTACAACGCTCTGCTCTTCGCCGCCGACCTTCTGGATGGGAATCCCGACCTGGCAGAGCGCCGCGAGGCCTACATCGCCACGGCAGAGAAGATGAAGCAACCTTTCATCGATACATTCCTCAACGACTACGGCTACCTCTACGACTATGTCAGCGGCTCTTACGCCGACCCCTCGGTGCGTCCGAGCATGGCAATCGCCATCGGCCTTGACTACTCGCCGCTCGACCGCCGCCAGCGCAAGGGTGTGCTCGACGTGGTGACGCGCGAACTGCTTACCCCCAAGGGCCTGCGCACGCTCTCGCCCAAGAGCTACGGCTACCGTCCATTCTATCTCGGTTCGCCTTACGACCGCGAGATGGCCATGCACAACGGCCCCTCGCGTCCGTGGCTCATGGGCTTCTACGCCGACGCCTACCTTAAGGTGTTCGGACGCAGCGGCGTGAGCTATATCGACCGTATGCTCATAGGCTTCGAGGAGGAGATGAGCCAGGGATGCATCGGCTCGCTGAGCCAGCTCTACGACGGCACCCCGCCATTCTCCGGCCGAGGAGCCATATCCCACGGCACCAACATCGCCGAGGTGCTGCGCACTCTGCGCACACTCCGCCGTTTCGACCACGATTAATCCCACTCTAACCAACCATAAACCAACAAGATGAAAGCTTTAATGTTCGGGTGGGAGTTTCCACCTCATATCCTCGGCGGATTAGGCACTGCCAGCTACGGCCTCACCAAGGGCATGTGGGAGTGCGGCGACATGGATATCACTTTCGTAATCCCCAAGCCATGGGGCGACGAAGACCGTGAATTCGCCCATATAATCGGCTGCTCGCAGGTGCCCGTGGCCTGGCGCGACGTGAACCGCGACTACGTGGAGAGCCGCATCGGAAAGCTCATGGATCCAGACCTATATTTCCGCCTGCGCGACAATATCTACGCCGACTTCAACTACATGCGCACCAACGACCTTGGCTGCATCGAGTTCTCGGGCCGCTATCCCGACAACCTGCTTGAGGAGATTAACAACTACTCGATTGTGGCAGGTGTGATCGCCCGCACCGTCGACTGCGACATAATCCATTCTCACGACTGGCTCACCTATCCTGCCGGCATCCACGCCAAGCAGGTGACGGGCAAGCCGCTGGTAATCCACGTGCACGCCACCGACTACGACCGCTCGCGCGGCAACGTTAATCCTACAGTATTCAACATCGAGCGCAACGGCATGCTCAACGCCGACCATATCATCACCGTGTCGAATCTCACGCGCCAGACCGTAATCGAGAAATACGGCATCGACCCCGCCAAGGTGACCACCGTACACAACGCCGTGGTGCCCCTGAGCCGGGAACTGCTCGATGTGCAGGTTACCAAGCCGAAAGACAAGATCGTGACCTTCCTCGGCCGAATCACCATGCAGAAGGGCCCGGAATACTTTGTGGAGGCTGCCGCCAAGGTGCTCAAGCTCGACCACAACGTGCGTTTCGTAATGGCCGGTTCGGGCGACATGATGGACAAGATGATTTCGCTGGCCGCCGAGCGCGGTATCGCCGACCGCTTCCATTTCCCCGGATTCCAGAAAGGGAAGCAGGTCTACGAGATGCTCAAGGCCTCCGACGTCTACATAATGCCTTCGGTAAGCGAGCCATTCGGAATCTCGCCGCTCGAGGCCATGCAGATGGGCGTGCCTTCCATCATCTCAAAGCAGAGCGGCTGCGCCGAAATCCTCACCAACGTGATCAAGACCGACTACTGGGACATCGACGCCATGGCCGATGCCATCTACTCGATCATAACCTATCCGGCCATGTACAATCAGCTCCGTGAGGACGGCCTTGCCGAGGTCGCCCGGATTACCTGGGACAAGGCCGGACGCAAAGTAATCGACATATACCATAAAGTGCTCGGCTGGTAAATCCGGAGCATCATCGGCTCTCTCCGCTTTATTTTCATCCCAACCGTAAAAATCATAAAAACGACAACCGATATGAAAGCAATCTGCTTCTATTTCCAGATTCACCAGCCGTTCCGCCTGAAACGCTACCGCTTCTTCGATATAGGCAACGACCATTATTACTACGATGACTTCGCCAACGACGACATCATAACCCGTATTGCCCACCGCAGCTACATCCCCGCCGCTCAGAGCCTTCTGCGCATGATCGAGGATACCAAAGGGGCTTTCCGCTGCGCGATCTCCATCACAGGTGTGGCTCTGGAGCAGTGCGAGCAGTATGTGCCTGAATTTGTTGACTTGCTCAAGATGCTCGCCGACACCGGGCGCGTAGAGTTTCTCGCCGAAACCTACGACCACTCGCTCGCTTCGCTTGCCGATCCGAAGGAGTTCGCCATCCAGGTGAAACTCCACACACAGAAGATCAAGGAACTTTTTGGCCAGACACCCAAGGTGTTCCGCAATGCCGAGCTGATTTACTGCGACGAGATGGCGCCGCAGATCTATGAGATGGGCTTCAAGGGGTGCATCACCGAAGGCGCCAAGCATATTCTCGGCTGGAAATCGCCCGACTACGTCTATTCCGCCGCCTCACAGCCCAAACTCAAGCTTCTGCTGAAAAACGACAAGCTCAGCGACGACATCACCCGCCGCTTCGCCGACACCAGCTGGAGCGAATATCCTCTTACCGCCGATAAATATATCGGATGGATTGCCGACACCCCTCAGGAAGAGCAGATTTTCAACCTGTTCATGAATCTGGAGACGTTCGGCGAATTCCACCACGCCGATACCGGCATATTCCAGTTCCTTGAGGCTCTGCCGCGCTTCGCTGCCGACCGTGGAGTGCAGTTCATGACGCCGACCGAGGCCGTGAAGACGCTCAAACCCGTGGATACGCTCTCGATTGTTCACCCCATCAGCTGGGCCGACGAAGCCCGCGATACCTCGGCATGGCTCGGCAACAAGCTGCAGAACGAGGCTTTCAGCAAGCTCTACTCCGTGGCCGAGCGCGTGCGCCTCTCCGACAACCGTCAGCTCAAGCAGGACTGGGGGCGCCTCCAGGCTTCCGACCATCTTTTCTACATGTCGACCAAGCATTTCGCCGATGGAGCCAGCCACTCGATGTTCTCTCCTTACGAGACGCCCTATCAGGCGTTTACCAACTATATGAATGTGCTTTCCGACTTTATCGTGCGCGTTGAGGAGCAGTATCCCATGAGCATCGAGAACGAGGAACTCAACTCGCTGCTTACCACCATCCGCAACCAGGCCCGGGAGATTGAGACCCTCAACAAGGAGGTTGAGACCCTGCGCCTCAACGAGGAGCACCTCAACGAGGAGCATCTGCTGCGTCAGCGCGCCGAGGCCAAGCCCGAACCCAAGGCCTGTCTCTTATACACATCTGACGCTGCCGACGATATGCAG
>UREH01000004.1 GCA_900546835.1 uncultured Porphyromonadaceae bacterium | reverse complement strand
GGTCGTAGAGACCCACGAGCTGCAGCTCGCGGCCGTTGACAACGGTCCCGGGGCGGTACCACAGGTCCTTCGAGTTGCTCAATACGGTTTTCAGCCACGCGCCACTCACGGTGATACGCGTGCGCACCAGCGGGATACGCACCGATGAGAACGTGAACTCCACACCCTCTTTCTTCACGCGCGACGAATTGTCGGGACTGCCCACAAGCGCAGTGCGGCAATCCTCCTCGTAGGGAAGGTCGCTCAGCTGCGGAGCGCGGCCGGCGGCGTCGGGATCGAACGCCGAGGCGTCGTAGCGATTGTAGGCGTAGTAGAACACGCGCGGCGCCATTCGGAAAGCGTCCTTCATGTCCTCGCGGAAATAGTCGACCGACAGGCGGTTGCCGCGATAGGTCATGTCGGCGCGCACCTCCCATTTCAGGTTGCGGGCGGCGCGCAGGTCGTAGTTTGTGGGATCGTCGACGAAAGTTCGCACGCTCATAGTGCGGTAGGCGGGGTTGTTGTGGAAGTAGTTGAGCTCCACATAGTCGTTGTAGACCGGGTCGGGATAGAGAAATGCCGCCACGGGCATCTTAGTATGCAGCCCTATGCCTCCGGCCAGCTCGAACACGAGCGGAAATCCTGCTACCTCGGCCGACGGGAGCGTCCATTTCAGATTCACGCGCGGATCGAGATAGGGGCGGTTGTGCAGGTAATAACGGCTGTCGAGATGCAGCAGCTGAGTCTCGCGCAGGCCGAGCTGAATCTCGAGCATATGGCGTCCAAGGTGCATCTCACTCACGTTCTCGATCCATACCGAGGCCTGGTGCATGGCCGGAACGTCGCTGAAAGCGCGCGGACGCCCCGTGTTGCCGGCGGTGATGGGCCGCTCGAGATTGTATACCTGGCCACGGCCGAAATTTTTGCTCATATCCCATTCAATGCCTGCCTTAAGCGAGTTGGAGATGCGCGGCAGGTTCCAGCGGAATCGGCCCGAAGCCTTCACCACAGCCGTAAAGGGCTTGCCGTACACATCGAGCAGGGCATCGTAGACCATCGGGAGGTAACCCACTGTATGGCTGCCGGGCGTGGTCGACACCGGCATGGGATAAAGACGGCTCGACGCCACAGTTTTTTCCTGATGCAGATGGTCGGTTGTGTATTCCATTCCGGCAGTCAGCTTAAACGACTGGAAGAAGCGCTGCAGCGGAGCGCGCACTACCAGGGTATTGTTCCAGCTCAGGGCGTTGCGGTCGGAGGTGTAATAGTCGATAGTACCGTTTACGGTGAGGTCGGGGTCGTTTTTGTCGCGCTCGAAGGTGCCGGTATAATTTAGCGAGCTGGCCCAGGTGGTGATAAGCTGCGGGGAGGTCCATTTGCGGTTGGAGCGCACGGAAGCCGTCACTCGCTTGAAGTTCTCCCGGCTGTCGCGCGGGTCGATGCGGCTGTCGAGATAGTCGGCCGAGAAGTTCATCGTCCAGCCGTCCACCGGCATCTGTACGCCCTTGCCCACATAGAAGAGCTGGCTCTGCATATCGGCCTTGAAGCGGGCCTGTAGAGCCGATGCACCGCTCTTGCGGCGTATGTTCACCAGTCCCGAAGTTGTTTCGCCATATTCGGCCGAGGCGATACCGCGCACTACCTCCACGCTCTCGATGTCGTCGGTGGAGATGGAACGCATGTCTACTCCTTTGCCGGTGGTGAGGCGGTCGGCGCGTGTGGCGTCGGCAGTCTGTTGCATCTCGGCGTTGGTATTGGTCTGGACGCCGTCGACCACGAAGGCCGTACCGAGCGATGAGGTGGCATAGTTGTCGGTCTGTGTGATATTTTTTGCCTGACGCAGGTCGGCCAGATTGGCCTTCCCCATTTCCGGATCTTTGCTCACCGCTCCGGGAAGCATCTCCATGAGGTCGGTGAAGCTCGAGGGCTGCAGATGCTGCATGGCAGTCTGGTCGATGAGCGAGGCCGAGGTCATGCCGCGTCCTTCGCGGGCAGTGACCACTACCTCACCTATCTGGGTGTAGGTCGGTTTCAGTGCTATCGTGATAACCGAAGTGTCCGCACCGATTTTTATTTCGCGATGTACGGCGGTATATCCTACGGCGCTCACCGTGAGCATCCATTTCCCCGGAGCCGGATCGGCCACGAACGCCCCTTCGGCGTCGGTGAGGGCTCCGATGTTGCTTTCGCCGCGCGTAAGGGCCATCGCGGCAAACTCAACGGGGGCTCCGGTATCGGCATCGGTGACGACCACGCGCAGTGGCGACGCCGATACTCCGGCAGCAGCCAGAGAGAGCATTCCCGCCGTAATATATTTGTAAACAATCTTTTTCATCATATACAGGTCCATAAAACCGGCACCGCGCGAGGTATTTTCCCGGTGGCTTTCGCCGGTTTTATTATTTTAACGATTCCATGCACGGTTTATTGTGCTATCTGCAATCGTTCCGGTTAAGCATCCTTTATTCATAATACAAAAGCAATTGAACATCTTTATTATCAGTCATTTAAAGCATTCAGCGCCATATAAAGCAAAGCGGCGCACCGGAGAGAATCCCCGGCACGCCGCCTTATGAAATAATCTTCTATGTTTATTTGGCTCCAGCGCGTGAGAATGCGATGTCGCGGTCGCCGATTTCACAACGCATTGTGTTGTTCTTTATATGGATATCCTCGATTTCCGTAATGTTGGCGAATGCATTCCGGGCAGCGCGGTTAATCTGCTGGGTTGCCAGCACGGCAGCTCCCGGTTTCAGTTTCTCGATCATCGGAGCCGAATCCTCGCTTATGATATTATAGTTGAGCTGAACGGCATCGGGGTCAACGCTTACCGAGAGCGACGTCGCATCGAGACCAACGAGGATATCGTCGTGGTCGCGCACCTGGTAGGTGCCGGTTATCGTGGCAGTGCCCGTTGCGGTGATGGTCAGAGGCGTTACGGCCGACTCGTTGAACTGCATGGTGTTCTCCACCGTAATGATGGCCGTCATGGTGATGGTGCCCTCCGTGGCCACCTCGCCGGGACTGAACTCCATCATGCGCACCATCGTGGCCGAAGCGGCCCCGGTGTCGAGCAGACGTTCGGGATTGCCCGTCCACTCACCCCCCACGGCCTCGGCCAGACGCCCCTTGGAGTCGCACGAGCTGACTACCGTCAGCATCGCACCCATACAGCATAAAGCTATGAGAATTTTTTTCATAAACATATCGTTGCGTTTAAATTGATTAATCGTTTTCCTCCAATCCTATACTTCGAAAAAGCATCATATCTACCATAAATACTTTTTCAAAAGGATTATACATTTATAACACACAAACCTCCACAACGTTCATCCCCCACACGAGAAATAGCCACGAAGCCATCCGGACGGAAACAGCGAGCTGAAGCTCGCTCGCAGAACCACCTTCGGGAAGCCATAGGGAGGGCTTCGAGGGGAGGCGAGGCCGAAAGCCGAGGCTGCCGGAAGATTCCGAGTGCGGTCCGGAAACTGCAAATCAACAGATAAATAATAACAAACAAAAGCCTACCGCACAATTATTGTTTTTTAGGGATTATTGGAAGGAATTGGGGAGCGGGCGGATATGAGTTTTTATTCGTACATTCGCAAAGTTAAAAAATCATATAAGACATTCAGGCTACCCAAAAGCAGGGATGCACCCGGGTGCATCCCTACAATCTGACGACCAACCATTGAGATTAAATCTATACCGAATGAAGAATGCAATAAAAAGGTTTAAGAGCTGGGGGCTGCTCCCCCGTATTATCATCGCTATCGCGGCAGGCGTGGGCGTGGGACTCGTCGCACCCGAATGGCTGGCACGCACGGCGGCAACGTTCAACGCCATTTTCGGCGAGTTTCTCGGCTTCTGCATCCCGCTGATTATCCTCGGATTCGTGGCTCCGGCCATCGCCGACATCGGCGTGCGCGCCGGCAAGATGCTCGTAGCCACAATCGCCCTGGCCTACGGGTTTACGCTCATGGCAGGGTTAGGCGCCTACTTCACGGGGATGTGGCTCTTCCCCTCGATGATCGAACCGGCGAGCTACGTGGCTCAGGAGGCCCAGGCGGCGCGGATTCAGCCCTACTTCACCATCGCCATGCCCGCGGCGCTCACCGTAATGTCGGCCCTGCTGCTTGCCTTCATCACCGGACTGGGCACCGCCTTCCTCCCCACCGACGGACTCAAACGCCTCCTCGGAGAGTTCCGCTCGATAATCGACATGCTGATACGCAAGGCCATAGTGCCGCTCCTCCCCTACTATATATTCTGCATCTTCCTCAACATGGCCGTGACCAGCGAGGTTGCCACCGTGGCGTCGACATTCATCAAGATTATCGCGGTGATATTCGTGCTCCATGTGGCAGTGCTTCTGTTTCAATACTCCGTGGCCGCGCCGTTCTCCACTACCACGCGCAATCCGCTGCGACTGCTGTGGTCGATGATGCCGGCGTATTTCACGGCGCTGGGCACCCAATCGTCGGCCGCCACCATACCGGTGACGCTCGAACGCACAATAGCCATGGGCGTGGACCGCGACGTGGCGGGATTCACCGTGCCGCTCTGCGCCACAATCCACATGTCGGGGTCAGCGCTTAAACTCACCGCCTGCGCCCTGGCCCTGATGATAGCCCACGGCATGCCATACACCACCGGGATGTTCGCCGGATTCATAGCGATGCTCGGCGTGGCCATCGTGGCCGCGCCGGGCGTACCCGGAGGGGCCGTGATGGCCGCCCTCGGGCTGTATACTTCACTGTTGGGATTTACGCAGTCCGACTGCGCGCTGATGATAGCGCTCTACATAGCCATGGACTCATTCGGCACAGCCTGCAACGTGACCGGCGACGGCGCCATCTCGATAATAATCAACCGTTGGTTTGGCCGTCGGCCTCAGCCGAACCGAAATCAGCCGGCTTAAGCATAGCGAGGAACTGCTGCTCGTCAATGATGGGGATACCGAGCGAAGACGCCTTCTCGCGCTTGGCCGGACCCATATTATCGCCGGCGAGAACATAATCGGTCTTCTTGGAAATCGAGCCGACGTTCTTGCCGCCGTTCAATTCAATCATTGCCTTGTATTCATCGCGGCTGTGGAGGGCAAACACGCCCGAAATGACGAACGACTTCCCCTGCAGCAGGTCGGTGCGACCTTCGTTGGCCCCCTCCGACTGCCTCATCTGCAGCCCGGCGGCACGCAGACGTTCCACAATCGACCGGTTGATAGGATTCCCGAAATAATCGACGATGCTTTCGGCGATGCGCGGCCCGATATCCTTCGTGACAGCCAGTTCGGCAGCCGAAGCCGCCATGAGCGTGTCGATGTCGGGGAACGCCCGCGCCACCTTTTTGGCCACGGTATCGCCCACGTATGGAATCGAGAGCGCATAAATCACGCGGTCGTAGGGCACGGACGTGGTGGCACGGATGCTTTCCACCGCATGCTCGGCCGAGCGACGGCCGAACCCTTCGAGACGTTCCAGCTGCGAGGGCTGAAGGTCGTAGAGGTCGGCGATATTGCGCACCAGCCCGGCGTCGTAGAGCTGCCGGGCGGTCTCCTCGCCTATCCCCTCGATATTCATCATCTTGCGGCCCACGAAATGCTCCACACGTCCGGCAATCTGCGGCGGACAGTTGAACTTGTCGGGGCACTGCCATGCGGCCTCCCCCTCAATACGCACAAGCGGCGCACCGCACGCCGGGCAGTGACTAACGAACTCAATAGGCCGCGCACCAGGTTGACGCTGCGACGCGTCGACACCCGTAATCTTGGGAATAATCTCACCACCCTTCTCAACGTAGAGCATATCGCCCTCATGTATGCCGAGCCCCTTGATAATATCTTCATTATGGAGCGACGCGCGCTTTACAATCGTGCCCGAAAGGAGCACCGGCTCAAGATTGGCCACCGGTGTGACGATGCCCATGCGACCCACCTCGAACGAAACGAAGCGCAGACGTGTCAGCGCCCTTTCGGCGGCGAACTTATAGGCCATGGCCCAGCGCGGCGACTTGGCCGTATAGCCCAGATTTAGCTGCTGGCGCAGCGAGTCGACCTTGAACACCAGGCCGTCGGTAGCCACGGGGAGTGAACGCCGCGCCTCGTCCCAGTGGGTTATGAAATCGTCGACCTCCTTGAGCGAATGGAGGCGCGTCATGATGTCCGACACCTTGAAGCCCCAGCTCCGGGCAGCCATCATATTGTCGAAATGATTGTCGAACGGCAGCTCCGGACCGAGCAGATAATAAAAATACGCATCGAGACCACGTCGGGCCACCTCGCGCGAGTTCTGTGTTTTCAGTGTGCCGGAAGCGGCGTTGCGCGGATTGGCGAAAAGCGGTTCCTCGTTGAACTCGCGCTCGCGGTTAAGCCGCTCGAAAGCGCTCCAGGGCATGAGAATCTCGCCGCGGATTTCGAAAAAGTCGGGCCATCCCTCGCCTTGCAGCTGCAGGGGAATGCTTAGGATGGTTTTCACATTTTCGGTGACGATGTCGCCGCGCTCGCCGTCGCCACGCGTCACGGCACGCACCAGGCGCCCGTGCTCGTAGATAAGCGAAATCGACGTGCCGTCGAACTTCATCTCGCCCACCACGGTGAACTCCTCGCCGCCGAGACCGGAGCGCACGCGGTCGAACCAGTCGTCGACGTCGGCGATGCTGTAGGTGTTGCCCAGCGAAAGCATCGGAAAGATATGCTCGGTCTGCTCGAACGCCCCCGAGAGGTCGCTCCCCACGCGCTGAGTGGGCGAAAGCGGGTCGGCCATATCGGGATTCTCGGCCTCAAGCCGCTCAAGCTCCTTGAGGAGCATGTCGAACTCGCGGTCGGAAATTTCCGGCGCATTGAGCACATAGTAAGCATGGTTATGGTGGTTCAGCTCGGAGCGGAGCTGAAGGATGCGTTGCTGGTCGGCGGTCATTGCATGTTCATTTTAAGATAATTGAGAGCGCGGAGCACATTGCAGAGCGGAGCGCTCCAGTAGTTGCGGAAATCATCGGCCATAACGGCGAGAGCACCATTGACCTTCTCGTCGGTGGCCTCGCGGATGGAATTGATGAAATCGTAGAGCACCTGGAAAATGTCGGCCAGCCCCTCGGAGATGCTTGCCGCCACGGGAGTGTCGGAATACTTCATATCCTCCTCGAAAACCTCGAGATACACATCGTATTCGCCGAAAAGGCCTTCCATGCTGCGGCGCACCGATTCGTAATAATCCTCTTCGAGTACGCGCTCGATGTAGGTATCGTCGAACGAGAGCGGAACCGTGCGGAGGTCGGTGGCAGCGATATAGATACGTGGAAGCAAATGGAGCATCGTGTCGAGAAACTCGTCGCGCTGACTCTCGCGTGCGTTTTCCACGGCAATGCAGAATTCATTGCAGAGACCGATAAAGGCTATCGAGTTGGAATTTAAAGATGTATTCATTTTGTTTACTGGTATTCTATTTGCAGGCTCCGGGGCAGGCACGGTAGAGGCCGTGCTCCACGATATAATTCTCTACACCCTGAGGGAGGAGATTGTTCACCGGAGCCCCCTCCGCCAGGAGGCTGCGCAATTCGGTACTGGAGACATCGAACGTTTCCATCTCCACACACCCCTCGCGCGGGAAGCCAGGACGCGGATATATGATTGGGTTGAAATGCTCCCATATATATTCGTGCTGCCGCCAGCGGTCGAAAATCGCCAGATTGTCGGCACCGATAATAAGGCGGAAACGATGTTCCGGATAACGTGAGGCAAGCAGCCGGAGCGTATCGACTGTATACGAGGGTCGCGGCATCGACAGCTCCACATCGCAGGCGTGCAAACGTGGATTTCCCTCGCAGGCGATGCGCAGCATGGCCATGCGGTCGGTGTCGGAGGCCATCGCGCTGCCGAGATGCTTAAGAGGATTCTGCGGCGAAAGCACCATCCACACCTCGTCGACAAGTCCGCGCTCCACCATGGCATCGGCCAGACCGATGTGGCCGCAGTGAACGGGGTTGAACGAGCCGCCGAAAATGCCTATCTCCATCGCGGGTATATAATTCTTGCGAACGACGGAGCTGTTCAGGCCTCGATGAAATCCTTCATCAGTTTCTCAACCTCGGCTATGGCCTCGGGAAGAGTGTCGTTGACCACCACATGGTCGTAGTCGCCGCGATACTGCATCTCGAAGTCGGCCCGGCCCACGCGCTCGGCTATTTCGGCCGGACACTCGCTGCCACGGCCTTCCAGCCGTCGGCGCAACTCCTCAAGACTCGGGGGCGCGATGAAGATGCTCATGGCATCGTCGCCGAACTGCTTCTTGACGTTCACACCTCCCTTAACGTCGATGTCGAGAATCACGTTGTGGCCGGCATCGACCCGATTCTGGATTTCGCTGCGGAGCGTGCCGTAGTAGCGGCCGGGATACACCTGCTCATATTCTACGAAAGCGCCTTCGGCGATAAGGTCGCGGAACTGCTGGTCGGTGAGGAAATGGTAGTTTACGCCGTCGACCTCCCCCTCGCGCGGATGGCGGTTGGTGGCCGAAACGGAAAACTGAAGGTCGAGCTCGCCGCGGTCCATGATGTCGCCGATAATCGTCGACTTGCCACATCCCGACGGAGCGGAGATTATTATTAACTTACCCTTTTTCATAGGTCGGAAGTATCTTAGAGACTTTCTAAAAATTCTCTCAATTGGAATGTTTGCTGCAAAGACTGAGATTTACATGGCGTTGAGCACCTGCTCCTTGATCTGCTCGAGTTCATCCTTCATCTTCACCACGAGAATCTGCATTTCGGCATGATTGCTCTTCGAGCCCATGGTGTTGATTTCACGGCCCATCTCCTGGGCGATGAATCCGAGTTTCTTGCCCTGGCCCTGCGGGCCGGCGAGCGTTTCGAGGAAGTAGTCGAGGTGCTGGCGCAGCCGCTGTTTCTCCTCGTTGATGTCGAGCTTCTCAATGTAGAAGATCATTTCCTGCTCGAGGCGCCCCTTGTCGTAGTCTACCTTGGGAATGGAAGCGAGGCCATCGGTGATGCGCGTACGGATCTTTACAAGGCGCTCCGTCTCGTAGCGCGGCACCTCGGCGAGCAACTCGGCGATACGGGCGATGCGCACGCCGAAGAACTCTTCCAGTTTTTTCCCCTCCACAGCGCGATAGGTGCAGATTGCATCGAGCGCCGCATCAAGCGCCTGCATCACGGCATCGCGCTCCTCGCCGCTGATTTCCTCCACGGTATCGCTCTTCACGGCATCGGGGAAACGCAGCAGCGTGGCATACCAGTCGTCGGGCTGAGGCAGCCCGAGTTCGGCCGCCATGGCCTCGATCTGCTTCTTATACCCGCGCAGAGCCGGCAGATTGAGCTGTACGGCTCCCGATTCGTCGGTGGTCTCCACATGCATCGTCAGTTCGACCTTGCCACGCTCCAGACGCCGGGCGGCGACATTGCGCACGTCGGCCTCAAGCTGACGATAGCCCGAGGGGATGCGGACGGTAAGATCCATCTGCTTGCTGTTGAGCGATTTTATTTCAAAAGTAAACTTTTTGGACCCGTAAGTGCCCACGGCACTACCGAATCCGGTCATCGATAATAGCATAGTGCTGAATATCCTTCGTTTTGATTGGTTTTCTCGCGGCGGACCCCGGCGGGACTGCGCCGGAGCAGAATTTGCCTTTTTTCTTTATCGCAAAATTAACGAAAATCGGCCGAAACACGCTAACTTTGCATAGAAAAAATTTCCAGACATGCCAACAATACTGAATATAGAGACATCGACCGAGGTATGCTCGGTAGCACTGACGGCCGAAGGCGCCGTGCTCGAGCACTTCGAGGAATTCCAGGGGCGCAACCACGCCACAGTGCTCAGCGGATTCATAAAAGGGTGCCTCGACCATCTGCGGCGCCACGAAATGAGACTGGACGCCATCGCCATATCCATCGGACCGGGCAGCTACACCGGCCTGCGCATCGGCCTGAGCGAGGCCAAAGGACTTGCGTATGCTCTCGACGTGCCGCTGATAGGCGTCGACACTCTGAAAATCATGGCCGTCAACGTGATGTTCGCCCACGACGTGGAGCCCGATACACTATTCGCCCCGATGATTGATGCCCGCCGCATGGAGGTCTACACCGCCGTCTACGACCTCGCGCTGAACGCCCTCGCCGCCCCCACCCCGCTCATCCTCCAACCCGATTCATATTCAAAATGGCTCGCCGAAGGGAAAGTGCTCTTCTTCGGCAACGGAAGCGACAAAGCGCGCCCACTTTTCGAATCCAACCCCAACGCCACATTCATCGCCGACGTCTCTCCCCTGGCGGTCGACATGATGCCGCTGGCCACGCAGGCCTATCTGCGCGGCGACTGCCTCGACCTGGCCTACAGCGTGCCGGCCTACCTGAAAGAATTCCAGGCAACCAAGCCCCGGCAGCTCGTATAACATCCACACCGGGTGTGCAATTATTTGCCGGCGGGAGATGGGACTTTTCGCGAAATTTTGCGTAAATTTGCACATCTGATAAAAACAACTGATACTCAAAAATATGGCAACAAAACCGTTTCACTACCAGGAAATGTTTCCGCTCGGTCCGGACACCACGGAATACTATCATCTGACCTCCGAATACGTCCATACCGAAAACTGGGGCGGACATGAATTCCTTGTCGTAGACCCGGAAGCTCTGACCGTACTCACCCGTCAGGCCACCCACGACAACGCATTCATGCTGCGCCGCGAACACAACAAGATGCTCGCCAAGATTCTTGCCGACCCCGAGGCATCCTCCAACGACAAGTTCGTGGCCCTCACCATGCTCCGCAACGCCGAAGTAGCCGCAAAAGGGCAGCTTCCTTTCTGCCAGGATACCGGTACAGCCATCGTTCACGCAGAAAAGGGCCAGAACGTATTCACCGGCTGCAACGACGAAGAACGCATCTCCAAGGGGGTCTACGACACCTATACAACCGATAATCTGCGCTACTCGCAGAACGCCCCGCTCACCATGTACGACGAGGTGAACACCGGATGCAACCTTCCCGCTCAGATCGACATCCACGCCACCGAAGGCAATGAATACCATTTCGTATTCGTGGCCAAGGGCGGAGGTTCGGCCAACAAGACTTACCTCTATCAGGAAACGAAGGCCATCATCAACCCCAAGACCCTCGTTCCCTTCCTTGTGGAGAAAATGAAAACCCTCGGCACGGCCGCCTGCCCTCCCTACCATATCGCTTTCGTAATCGGCGGCACCTCGGCCGAGAAGAACCTCGAGACCGTGAAAAAAGCCTCGATCAAATATTACGACAACCTCCCCACCAAGGGCAACGAATACGGCCACGCGTTCCGCGACATCGAACTTGAGAACGAACTCAAGAAAGCCTCCGAACAGATTGGCCTCGGCGCACAGTTCGGCGGAAAATATTTCGCCCACGACATCCGAGTAATCCGTCTGCCGCGCCACGGCGCCTCCTGCCCCATCGGCATGGGCGTAAGCTGTTCGGCCGACCGCAATGTAAAAGCAAAAATCAACAAGGATGGTCTCTGGATCGAGCGCCTCGACGCCAATCCAGGCGAACTCATCCCCGAAGAGCTCCGCAACGCTGGCGAAGGCGACGTAGTGAAAATCGACCTAAACCGACCGATGCTCGAAGTGCTCGCCGAACTCGACAAATTCCCCGTTGCCACCCGCCTGAGCCTCAACGGTACCATTATCGTAGGCCGCGACATCGCCCACGCCAAAATCAAGGAGCGCCTCGACGCCGGCGAGCCGATGCCTGAATATCTCAAGAACCACCCGATTTACTATGCCGGTCCGGCCAAGACTCCGAAGGGGATGGCATCCGGCTCGTTCGGTCCGACAACAGCCGGCCGCATGGACCCCTATGTAGACCAGTTCCAGAAAGCCGGAGGCTCGATGATCATGATCGCCAAAGGTAACCGCAGCCAGCAGGTGACCGACGCCTGCAAGGCCAACGGCGGCTTCTATCTCGGCTCCATCGGCGGCCCCGCCGCCATCCTCGCCCAGAACTCCATCAAGAAGGTCGAGCTCCTCGAATACCCCGAACTCGGCATGGAAGCCATCTGGAAAATCGAGGTGGAGAACTTCCCCGCCTTCATTCTCGTGGACAACAAAGGCAACGATTTCTTCAAGCAGCTTCCGCAGCAGTGCGGAGCCTGCCCACTCAACAAGTAACAACTCTATCTATCCATAAATAAATGGCACATAAAGCATTACTCATGATTCTCGACGGATGGGGAATCGGCGACCGCTCGAAGAGCGACGCCATCTACACCGCCCATCCCGCCTACTGGAATCAGCTTCTCGAAAAATATCCCCACTCCGAACTTCAGACATCCGGCGAAAACGTCGGCCTCCCCGACGGCCAGATGGGCAACTCGGAAGTCGGCCACCTCAACATCGGCGCAGGCCGCGTGGTATATCAGGACCTCGTGAAAATCAACAAAGCCATCGCCGACGGCTCGATTCTCAACAACCCCGAAATCAAAAACGCTTTCGGCTACGCCAAAGAGCACGGCGTGGGCATCCACTTCATGGGTCTGACATCGACCGGCGGCGTGCACTCCTCGTTCGACCATATTTTCGCCCTCTGCGACATCGCCAAGGAGTACGGTCTTGAGAAAGTGTTCCTCCACTGCTTCATGGACGGCCGCGACACCGACCCGCGCTCCGGCAAAGGCTTCATCGAGCAGCTCACCGAGCACTGCAAGCAGAGCGCCGGCACCATCGCCTCGATTATCGGCCGCTACTACGCCATGGACCGCGACAAGCGCTGGGACCGCGTGAAAGTGGCATACGATCTCCTCGTGGAGGGTAAAGGCAAGCAGGCCACCGACATGGTCGAGGCCATGCAGGAAAGCTACGACGCCGACGTGACCGACGAATTTGTGCTCCCTATCGACAACTCGACCGTCGACGGCACCATCAAGCCCGGCGACGTGGTAATCTTCTTCAACTACCGCAACGACCGCGCCAAGGAACTCACCGTAGTGCTCACCCAGCACGACATGCCCGAAGAGGGTATGCACACGCTGCCCGGACTGCAGTACTACTGCATGACCCCCTACGACGCCTCGTTTACCGGCGTGCACATCCTCTTCCCCAAGGAGAATGTAGAGAACACCCTCGGCGAATACCTCGCCAACAATGGCAAAAAGCAGCTCCACATAGCCGAGACCGAGAAATACGCCCACGTGACCTTCTTCTTCAACGGCGGCCGCGAAGCCCCCTACGAAGGCGAGGAGCGCATCCTGGTTCCGTCGCCCAAGGTTGCCACCTACGATCTCAAGCCCGAAATGAGCGCCTATGAGGTTGCCGACAAACTGGCCGCCGCCATCCGCGAAGACAAATACGACTTCGTGGTTGTAAACTTCGCCAACGGCGACATGGTAGGTCATACCGGCGTATACGACGCCATCGAGAAAGCCGTAGCAGCAGTCGACAACTGCGTGAAGACCGTAGTTGAAGCCGCCAAAGCCACCGGCTACGAGACCATCATCATCGCCGACCACGGCAATGCGGACAACGCCGTAAACCCCGACGGCACGCCCAACACGGCCCACTCGCTCAACCCGGTGCCCTGCGTATACGTTTCCGACAACGCCAACGCCACCGTTGAGAACGGACGTCTGGCCGACGTGGCTCCCACCATCCTCCACATTCTGGGGATGCCCCAGCCCGCCGAAATGACCGGCCACAACCTCGTGAAGCCCTGAACCGGCATCAGATAATCACACAAAAAGCGGCACCCGACGGCGCCGCTTTTTTACTGACGTAATCTAATCTCTTTCCTCGGGTTCCATTAATAATTCCTTTCGAAGACCTTCGTGTGGTAGCGAGGCTCATTGGGGAAGAAATCAAAATGGCCATACGAGCCGGAGTCAATAGCAATGCAGAAAGGTCCTCTTACCAGTAAATCGTCGGCCAAGACAATCGACGAATGAACCATACTTTCGGAATCGAGAGCTGGTTCGAGCCAGTAGGCTTTGCTGCGGGTACGCGGTGTAATAAACTCCGCGATTCCGAAATAAGCGCGCTGACAGCGTCCGTCGGCAAACGTCGCATCGAAATTAAGCGCGCCTCCAATGCAAAAATAGCGCATGCAGTCGAGCACCTTTACCTCCAGCTCAAGATTCTCAGGATTTGTAAAAAGATAGTTGCCGCGATACCGCAGTATCCCGAGTTTCCGGTTTATCCACTCATATCCTGCGGGCATTTCATCCGATGTGAGAATATCTGCATAATCGGCATCCCTCTCCATTTCGAAAAGCTCGTATGGCACAATCTGAACTTCATAGGGCTCGGCAAGCGGATTGAAATAAGTCATGTTCATGCGATGGTTCATCGGTATAATCATCATCCACGGATACGGATTAGGACTCAGATATTCTCTGTGCCATATTCGCGGAAGGTCGAAATAGACGGTGGCCTTCTGTCCGACGTCTATCATCCGGGGCTCCAGCACATAGAACCGGCGGTTAATTTCCCGTTCAAGAGCAATCGACACCGACCACACTCCAGCCGCACACAGACCTATGACAGCCAGGGCTGACTTAAGAAGAATACCGAACCATCGGGGAAGGCCACCGGGCCACCGGCCAAGCAATGCAAGACCTCCGATAAGCGGCAGAACAATACCGAAACTCATGATACGCGTGCCACCGAACATGCTCATCACTCCGGCCGACGCCACAAAACCGCCGATCACGACGGCCGTTACCATCCATAAGCCGCTTCGCTCGCGCCACGGCCTTAGCCATTCCCCCAGCCTATGCCATACAGACCGGAATGATATTTGGGGGACACTCCATAATGTGAAAACCGTCAGCATCAGGAGGTATATCACTCCGGGCATCACCGACGGGCCCGGCATAAGGCCCTTGCATGTGGGGAAAAGTCTGCGCCAGTCGAATTCAATCACCGTATATCCCACACGACGCATATGTCCCGGCATATGGCTGAGTATCTCAAATCCGGCAAAGAGGGCGACCACAATAAGCACGCGCCGGAACACAGCTCTGCGCGAACCCGACCAAAGGGCCGGCACAATAAAAGCACAGCAAAGAACACACGGAATCAATTCATGCAGAGTGCCGGCTATTACAGTAAGAATCAATACCGGAACAAACAGCCATACAGAGCCGTCGACAATAAGGTCGCGGTTGCAGAAATAATATACCAGCCAGACCACCGCACACGAAGTCCATACATATCCGAGCTGATACGACACCAACATCATAGTGGAATCCCACGGGAAGAAAAGCGCCATAAGAAGCACAAACGCCGATGCAAGCCAAGGATAAGTGGCCATAAAGCCGACAACGCTCGTGTTCAAGGCCTTTCCACGCCATTGGCCACCAATAGCGAGTGCGATAATCTTGCATGCGCCTGCGTAAAAAAGAACATATACACCGGCATTAACCAGCGAAAAGAGCCAGCGCGGCATCAATGCCAATACCGGTACGGGAAGCTTATCGATCAAACGGCCGTTGCAGTCGTTCCATAAATGAAGCATATGCGCCCATATACCCTGAAGATTAAGATGTGAACTCAATCCATTGCGACGCAGGAAGCCGGTCACTCCATATTCATTATCCTCCTGCACGGGAATGGTGAAATACGTCATCAGATAGAGTCCTACCACACCCAGAATAAGTATGATGGAGGGGACTATAGCCCTACGGAGAGAATAAAATGGCTGTAAGTCCCGGGAATATATGGAAATAGCGTCGCTTCCAGATGCTTGGTCCTTCTTCATAACGTAAATTGAATGCGCACACAAAGGTACTGAATAAAAATGAAAAAGCAGATGCGGGAGACCATTGATGGGGCCGCATCTGCTTTTTCAGAATTTGATTATGTAGAATACTACGTCGAGACGTGTATCATACGATATCTGCGGGGCGCCTTTACGGCCGGATTTATCAGATCCAGCGGGTGTAGGCGAAGTCCATGCGGTGAGGCAGGTTGGGGTTCTTCGGATAGAGACGGTAGCCGTAGCGGAACACACCTGCATCCTTCAGCTTCATGTTGAGCTGGTAGGTGAGCACGTTGCCCTCCTCCTTTACTACGTCGAAGGGCTTGGTGAACCAGAACTTCTCCTCTCCGTCTTCCTTCTTGTAGACCACCATCTCAAGGCCGAGATCCTTGCCCAGACCGTTGGTATCGATGATGGCGCGGGTTGCAAAGTCGTTGCCGGTTGTGGAGTTGGTGATGTCGGAAGCCTGGATGTCGAACACCTTGATGCCATCCCATGCGGCGGCTACCTTTTCCTTCCATGCCACGATTTCTTTGGCAAGAGCGCAGTCGTTGGCCTGAAGTTTCTTCGAGCGTGCTGCCTCTTTGTCGTAGAAACGGTGGATGTAGTCCTCGATCATGCGTTTCATGGTGAAGTGAGGAGCAATGTCGCCAATGGAGCGCTTGATATACTGCACCCACTCGGGCGAGTAGCCCTTCGAGTTCTTGGCGAAGTAGAGCGGAATAATCTCGTTCTCAAGCATCGAGTAGATAGTGGCGGCATCGAGCTTGTCCTGCTGAGCCTGGTCGGTGTAGGTGCGCTTGTCGGTGAGGGCCCATCCGGCCTTCTCGTTGAAGCGGTAGCCTTCGTACCACCAGCCGTCGAGCACCGAGAAGTTGAGCACACCGTTCATCTCGGCCTTCTCGCCCGATGTACCGGATGCCTCGAGAGGACGCGTCGGGGTGTTGAGCCAGATGTCGACGCCGGTGACGAGGCGCTTGGCTACAATCATGTTGTAGTCCTCAAGGAAGATAATCTTGCCGAGGAACTCGGGCATGCGCGAAATCTCCATGATGCGCTTGATCAGACCCTGACCTGCGCCGTCGGCAGGATGGGCCTTGCCGGAGAATACGAATTGAACGGGGAAATTCTCGTTGTTGACAATCTTCGAGAGGCGCTCAAGGTCGGTGAAAAGCAGGTGGGCACGCTTGTAGGTGGCGAAGCGACGGGCAAAGCCGATGATGAGGGCGTTGGGGTTGATTTTGTCGACAATTTTCATCACGGCCGAGGGATCACCCTGGTTGGCGAGCCATTTTTGCTTGAAATCGCGCTTCACGAAGTTGATGAACTTGTTCTTCATCGTGCTGCGCATGTTCCAGATTTCCTCGTCCTTTACCTTGAAGATACCTTTCCAGTTTTCGGGGTCGTCGGCGTGCTCGAACACAGCCGGACCGAGTTTCTGCCAATAGAACTCCTTCCACTCCGAGGCGGCCCAGGTGGGCATGTGAACGCCGTTGGTAACGTAGCCCACGTGGCTTTCCTGCCAGTTGTAGCCCTTCCAGATACCGGCGAACATCTTCTTCGACACCTCGCCGTGGAGCCAGCTTACGCCGTTGGCTTCCTGGCAGGTGTTGAGAGCGAACACGCTCATCGAGAAGCGCTCGTTGGTGTTGGGGTTCTCGCGGCCCATGTTCATCAGGTCGTTCCAGGAGATGCCGAGTTTCTGGGGGTATTCACCCATATATTTGCCGAAGAGACCTTCGTCGAAATAGTCGTGGCCGGCAGGCACGGGGGTATGGACGGTATAGAGGCTTGATGCGCGCACCAGTTCGAGAGCCACGTTGAAGTCGAGATGCTTGTCCTGAACATAGTCGACGAGGCGCTGCAGGTTGAGCAGTGCGGCATGGCCTTCATTGCAGTGGTAAAGCTGGCTGTTGATGCCGAGTTTCTTAAGCATCAGCACGCCGCCGATGCCGAGCAGATATTCCTGCTTGATGCGGTTTTCCCAATCGCCGCCATAGAGCTGATGGGTGATTACGCGGTCGAACTCCGAGTTCATATCGAAGTCGGTATCCATCAGGTAGAGTTTCATGCGGCCTACATTCACGCGCCATACATGGCTGTAGATTGTACGGCCGGGATAAGGCACCTCAAGAATCATGGGGCGGCCGTTCTCTTCCATCACCTGCTCGATGGGGAGCTGGTTGAAGTTCTGGGGCTCGTAGTTGGCGATCTGCTGACCGTCGACACTCAGGCTCTGGGTAAAATATCCGAAGCGGTAGAGGAAACCGACGGCGGTCATGGGCACACAGCTGTCGGAAGCCTCCTTGATGTAGTCGCCGGCAAGCACGCCCAGACCGCCCGAATAGATTTTAAGGGCGTTGCAGAGGCCGTATTCCATCGAGAAATACGAAACGGAGGGGATATCCTTGCGCATGGGCTTGGCCATGTATTCCTTGAATTTGCCATACACCTGCTCGATGCGGGCCATAAGGTCGGCGTCGGCGATCATCTCGTCGAGACGCTCCGACGAGAGTTGCTGGAGCAGCATCACAGGATTTTCGCCCGTGGAACGCCACAGGTCGGGATTCAGGTCGCGGAAGAGCGACTTTGCGTCGCTGTTCCATACCCACCAGAGGTTTTTAGCCAGAGTCTCGAGGTGTTTCAGCTTCGAGGGAAGGTCGGATTTGATTGTAAGATCACGCCATGCGGGAGCATTGGTGTTGCTGACTTGAAATTTCATTTTTTAGCTTATATGATACGTTTTTACTATTTCGGAATGATTAAGCCGGGAAAGCGGCCTCAGTTGCGGCGCTTGTCGGCCGCGCCGAGAGCCCGGCGGAATGCGTCGATGTAATAGGTTATGAAATAATTCCACTCGGCATGCTCGGCGGTATCGCGGGCGGCCTTGGAGGCTTTCTCGCGGTAGTCGTCGGAAGCGTCGGCCAGACGGCGGAGGTCGGCCGCTATATCTGCTACGACCTCACCGTAGTTGGAATCATTGCGCTGAACCACCTCCACTCCGCTTACTGCGAAATCGCTCTTCGAGGAGGAGAGAATCCACTGGCCGAAGCCGGAAAGCGACGTGGTGATGGTGGGGATTCCGAAAGCGACGCTTTCGAGAGGAGTGTAGCCCCACGGCTCGTAGTACGACGGGAAAGCCGTGGCGTCGAGTCCGCAGAGAATTTCGTAGTAGTCCATATTGAATATACCGTCGTAGCCGTTGAGGTAGCTCGGCACGTAGACCACCTGCACCTTGGCGGGGTCGGCCGAAGCGAACCCGAGCTGACGGATACGTCCGAGAATGGCGTCGGAATCGGTGTTGTGCAGTTCGTGGGTAACGGTGGGTTCGCCGATTGCCGAAGATTCGGCGGTGCCTGCGGCAAGGCGCGCCTGCAGGTCGGCACGCGGGGCCTTCATCCATGCGGGCACAAGCACGAAGGCGAGAACCGGCCTGGAAGCCGGAGAACTCTCCAGCGTCTTTATGGAATCGAGGAAAACGTCGATTCCCTTGTTGCGGTATTCGCATCGGCCGGAAGTGGCCACGATGAAAGTATCGTCGGCAGGAGTATGGCCGGTCAAAGCCTTCGCCACATTGAGAAGAGCCTCGCGGGCGGTGAGGCGTGCGCGGCGGGCTTTTACTCTCACGGGAGCCAGATCGCCCTGAAAACCGTTGGGCGTCACGATGTCGGGACGTCGGTCGAGCAGTTGCTCACATTCGGCGGCGGTAATGTCGCTCACGGTTGTGAAGCAGTCGGCCGTATGGGCGGCGGCCTTTTCGAGAGAGTGTTTCGACTCCATATTCAGTTCACGTGCCATCTGGTCGCCGTTGTAGGCGGGTAGATAGTCGTAAAGCGGTTTGCCGTTGCCGCAGATGCTACGCCCTATCGAAGTAGCGTGGGTGGTGAAGATTGTTCCGACATAAGGCACTTTCCATCGGGTATAGAGAAGACCCATTCCCGTGGTCCATTCGTCGAAATGCGCGAGCACATTCTTATGGCGCAGGCGCTTGTGGTTGCATATGCTCTCTATCACCATTCCGGCGGCGAGGGCGAAGCAGCATGCCTCGTCGTAGTCGCCGTAGCCGTGGAGCGAGTCGACACCGAAACGCTCCCACATCTCGCCGTAATAGTAATCCTTGTCGGCATACATGCCGTCGAATTTCACAAGAATCACAATAGGCTTGCCGGGGATATTCCAGCGGCCCACACGCACGCTTATTCCATGAGGAAGCACTGCCTTGTCCTTCCACGGACGCAGCAGCGAGGGGACTTCAGTAAAATAAGGCGATGGATTGTCGTCGGTCCATACATCAGGGCCGATAAAGATTGTTTTGTCCTTGTAGAGGGTCTGGAGGGTAAGGGCTTTGGTCGACAGCACCGTATAGATGCCTCCGACTTTGTTGCACACTTCCCAACTGGTTTCAAATACCAGATCGAGATTCACAGGTTCCAGTTTCATAACTGCAATTCGATATGCGGAGCCCCGGAGGACTTCCGAATTTCGGGTTAAACTGTCGGTTACTGTTCAGTCACAAATCAAGCGCTTGGCTGCTACGGCTTCCGACGCCGGTCAGCGCCATCGGCTTGCAGGAGAATCGCAGATGCCGTTGCCGCCACAGCGGTAAGTAACGAATCTTCAATTCTTTTCCGTTTTAGAGTGCAAAGATAGCGATAATTTTGCTTTTAGGCATAAAAAAATTCAACTATTTTCGTTTTTGGCGCTAATCTATAGTTGCGCATGCAGGTCGTCAGACTTATAATTTTTATCTTTTAACCTCGCGTTTGATTCCATGTTTTGGGCATTGCAAGTTTTTTGGCTATATTTGCCAATGCGATTAATTGAAATAGCTTAATTGTGGCAAATTACGCTACAGGCGATTTTCTTACTTACATTGTCCACTTATAATCTAACCCTGATGAAACAATTTTCCATGGCAATCCTCGCCTGCTCACTATTTGCATCCAACCATGCGGTAGCCGAAGATGCATCGGCCGCCACATCGCCCGACGCCATCTACGACTCGTTTCCCACTTACAGCGGCACCGACCTCGGTCTGACACTTGCCGACGGCCAGGCACGTTTCCGTCTATGGTCGCCCAAGGCCTCAGCCGTACGCCTGTATATCTACGACAACGCCAACACCGCCACCCCGTCGGAGACCATAGAGATGCAGCCGGCCGACGGCGGCACATGGACGGCATCGCTCTCGCCGGTGCCCTACGGCAAGTTCTACACCTTCAGCATTCAGCAGGACGGCAAATGGCTCGCCGAAACCCCCGGCATCTGGGCCAAGGCCGTCGGCGTGAACGGCCACCGCGGGGCCATCATCGACTTCGCCGCCACCGACCCCGAGGGGTGGAAGGCTGACAAAGGTCCGGCCACGAAGGCCATCACCGACGCCGTGCTCTACGAGATGCACCACCGCGACTTCTCCGTTCATCCCTCCTCCGGAATCACCAACAAAGGCAAGTTCCTCGCCCTCACCGAGCAGGCAACTCGCTCGATTCTCGGCGACAAGACCGGCATCGACCACCTGAAGGAACTCGGAGTGACCCACGTACACATCCTCCCCTCCTACGACTACAACAGCGTAGACGAGACCCAGGCGCCGCTCAACCAGTACAACTGGGGCTACGACCCGCAGAACTACAATGCTCCAGAAGGCTCCTATTCCTCGCGGCCAGCCGATCCGTCGGCCCGCATCGCCGAGATGAAGCAGATGGTGAAGGCGCTCCACGACGCCGGCATCGGCGTGGTAATGGACGTGGTATACAACCACACCGCGCAGAACGACGACTCGAATTTCTCGCTCACCACTCCCGGATATTTCTACCGCCACAACCCCGACGGCACTTACAGCGACGCTTCCGGCTGCGGCAACGAGACTGCCTCCGACCGCCGGATGATGCAGGATTTCATCGTAAACTCCGTAAAATATTGGGCGCGTGAATTCCATATCGACGGCTTCCGCTTCGACCTTATGGCAATCCATGACATAGAGACGATGAACCGCGTGGCCGCCGAGCTCAAGGAAATCAATCCCGACATCTTCGTCTACGGCGAAGGTTGGACGGCCGGTGCCTCTCCCCTCCCCGCCGAGCGACGTGCCCTCAAGGAAAACGTAGCCAAAATGAACGGTGTGGCCGTATTCTCCGACGATATCCGCGACGCCATCAAGGGCCATTACTCCGATGCGGTCGACCGCGGTTTCGCCACCGGCAAACCGGGTCTTGAAGAGACGGTAAAAATCGGCATCGTGGCCGCAACGCCCCATCCTCAGGTCGACTACTCGAAAGGCAACAACTCCAAGTTCCCCTATGCCTCCTCCCCCACGCAGATTGTGAACTACGTATCCTGCCACGACGACCTCACGCTCACCGACAAACTCGCCAAATCGATGCCCGACGCCTCCGAGGCCGAACGCATGCGCGCCGCGCGCCTCGCCCAGACCATAGTGTTCACCTCGCAGGGCACTCCCTTCATGTTTGCCGGCGAAGAGGTGTTCCGCGACAAAAAAGGAGTGCACAACTCCTACAAGTCGCCCGACTCCATCAACGCCATCGACTGGACACTCAAGCATGCCAACGCCGACCAGTTCAACTACTACAAGGAACTGATTGCCCTGCGCAAGGCCCATCCGGCGTTCCGCATGACTTCGGCAGCCGACGTAGCCCGCAACATCCGCTTCGACAAGACGACCGCACCCGGACTCATCTCCTACTCGATTCTCAATAACGCCAACGGCGACTCGTGGAAGGAAATCAAACTGATTTTCAACGGCTCCGACAAAGATATGGAAGTCAAGGTGTCCGGCGCCGACTGGCTTGTCGTGGCCCGCGACGGCGAAATCGCCCACGAAGGTCTCCGCGATGCCGACGGCAATGTCGTGCGCTCGAAGGGCGGCAAACTCACCGTTCCTTACCGCTCGGCACTCATCCTCGCCCGCGAGAAATAATCTACGGTGGCCGGAAGCGTTAAACCAACTTTCCTCAATAATGGCGATGTGTCAAAATTCCATAATTTGACACATCGCCATATTTTTCCTCCGGATGGTGAGGGTGCTGTCAGCCATTGATCTTTGGTCGCTTTGCTATGCAAAGTTACCTTATTTTATGCTGGCCCGGCAAGTTTCTTGCGGAGCAGGTCTGCTACAACCACGGCGTTGTTGTGCAGCTCGTCGTGCGAGGAATATAGCAACGTTACAGCCGGTTTCCCTGCTACGGTCTTCAGAAGTTCGCCGAATGCTGAGCCGGATTTCAGCTCTGCCGCGTAGCGGGCTTCGAATTCATCCCAACGGTCGGCGCTGTCGGCGTGAAACCACTCGCGCAGTTCGGTAGAAGGCGCGATATCCTTGTTCCACCAGTCGTAATGGAAAGTTTCGTGCGAGAGCCCGCGCGGCCACAGACGGTCGATATATACTCGGTAGCCGTCGGAGACATCCGCCGGAGCGTATGCCCTCTTGATTCTGATTTCTGTAGTCATAGCGCGTGTTTTTATAAAAAGATGCTTACCCGACGTAGGGATTGTGCAGCTTCTCCTCACCTATTGTTGTGGCGGGCCCGTGGCCGGGATATACCTTCGTATCGTCGGGTAGCAGGAAAAGCCGCTCGCGTATGCTCCTCACAAGCTGATACATGCTCCCGCCGGGAAGGTCGGTACGCCCGATGCTTCCGCGAAACAGGGTGTCGCCGGTGAGCACCATGCGGCTTTCGGGGATGTAGTAACAGACGCCCCCGGGAGAGTGTCCGGGCGTCTCGATTACCTCAATACGCTCGTGGCCGAGGTTAAGCGAACTGCGGCGGTCAACGAACCGGTCGATTTCCATCGGGCCGGGCTTAACGGGGAGGTGGAACCTTCGCGCCTGGTCGTCGCGCATTTGTGCCAACGGTGCGTCGTCCTTATGGCCGAGTACAGGCGCCCCATAGAATTCACGCAGATGGTCGATTCCGAACGTGTGGTCGAGGTGGGCATGGGTCAGCAATATGTATTTCAGCGTCAGGGCGTGGCCGGAGATGAAGTCCTCAATCAGGGCGGTTTCCTCGGCGTCGGCCATGCCTGGGTCCACGATAGCGGCCTCGTGGCTGCCTTCGTTCCATATTATATATGTGTTCTCGCCAAAGAGGTTGAATTCAAATCGCTGGAGTTCCATAAGCGTGTGTGTCTTGCTGTTTAATTGTCTCTTATCAACACATTGCCACGTAGACAAGTTTTTTCGTTGCGAAATATTCTTCGTCGAAGTAGTTGCACAGCTCATCGACAAGTTCGTCGGCACGGGCGGCGCGCAGTTCGTCGGAGATGTCGCCGCCCTTGAGGCATATCAGTCCGTTGGGCACCCCGTTGCGCTGCTTGCCTCCGACGTTTTTCTTAATCAGCGGCAGCAGCTCGTCGAGACGCATCACAGCGCGCGACACCACATAGTCGAATTTCTGGCGGCATTCGCCTATGTCGCCGTGCTGGAAGGTCACGTTGGTCAGACCGATAGCCTCGGCTATGGCCTGCGCCACCCTGATTTTCTTGCCAATGCGGTCGATGAGATGGAACCGGCACTCGGGGTACATGATAGCCAGCGGAATGCCCGGGAAGCCGCCGCCGGTCCCCATGTCGAGGAAAGTAGTGCCGGGAGCGGGCTGAAGGAACTTCGCTATGGCGAGCGAATGGAGTATGTGGTTGGTATACAGGTTGTCGATATCCTTGCGGGAGATCACGTTGATTTTGCTGTTCCAGTCGGCATACAGCGGGCCAAGCTTCTCAAACTGCTCGTGTTGCTTCCCGCTCAGGCCGGAAAAGTATTTCTCTATTACACTTACGCTGTCCATTCGATTTCAGGTGTTGTTTGGGTTGCTGCAGGCCGCAGGCGCAGACCTTCCACCCACGTTTTTCGGTGTGTAAAGTTAGCTATTCCGGGGGAATGTTTTGATGTTTTCAGGCATTTTTTCTTATCTTTGCATCTTCAATGCATGGAGGCAACGGCTTTGCCGTGTAGTAACCCCATTGACTATTCTGAAACAACAGTTACTTATCATATTTCCCTTTGCATTATGGCCGAAGTGAAAGAAAACGAACTCAACGAAACCGCATCGCGCGGTCTGAATTTTGTAGAGCAGATTGTGGCCGACGACCTTAACGCCGGCAAAAACGGCGGACGCCTCAACACGCGTTTCCCGCCCGAGCCCAACGGCTACCTCCATATCGGCCACGCCAAGGCCATCTGCATGGATTTCGGTGTTGCTGAAAAATTCGGCGGCACCTGCAATCTCCGTTTCGACGATACCAACCCCATTAAGGAAGATACCGAATATGTGGATGCCATCCGCGAGGACATCCACTGGCTCGGCTTCGACTGGGGCGACCGCGAATATTACGCCTCCGACTATTTCCCCCAGCTTTTCGACCTTGCCGTGAGGATGATCAAGGAGGGGAAGGCTTATGTCGACGACCAGACCTCGGAAGAAATTGCCGCCCAGAAGGGCACGCCCACCACGCCCGGCACCGAGAGCCCCTACCGCTCGCGTTCGGTAGAGGAAAATCTCGACCTGTTCATGCGTATGAACGCGGGCGAATTCCCCGAAGGAGCGCGAGTGCTCCGCGCCAAAATCGACATGGCGTCGTCCAACATGCACTTCCGCGACCCCATAATGTATCGCATCATCAAGCACCCCCACCACCGCACAGGCACGAAATGGAACGTCTACCCCATGTACGACTTCGCCCACGGCCAGAGCGACTATTTCGAGGGAGTCACCCATTCAATCTGCACGCTTGAATTCGTACCCCACCGCCCGCTCTACGAATATTTCGTGGCCGAACTTGCCGACGAGTCCTACTGCCCCCGCCAGATTGAGTTCAACCGCCTCAACCTCACCTATACGGTAATGAGCAAGCGCAAGCTTCTGCAGCTCGTCAAGGAAGGCCTGGTTGCCGGATGGGACGACCCGCGCATGCCGACCATCTCGGGCATGCGCCGCCGAGGCTTCACGGCCCGCGCCATCCGCAACTTCATCGACCGCATCGGCTACACCAAAATCGAGGAAGCCATGATTAGCGTTTCGCTGCTCGAGCATGCCGTGCGCGAAGACCTCAACGCCATCGCCACCCGCGCCATGGCGGTTATCATTCCGGTCAAGGTGGTTATAACCAATTATCCCGAGGGGCAGACCGAGACCGTAGAGATGGAAAATAATCCGGAGGATCCGCAGGCCGGTACGCACTCCATGCCCTTCTCGCGCGAAATATACATCGAGCGCGACGACTTCATGGAGAATCCTCCCAAAAAGTTCTTCCGTCTGTCTCCCGGTTCGGAAGTGCGCCTCAAGGGTGCATATATCATCAAATGCGAGGACGTAAAGAAGGATGCCGACGGCAACATCACCGAGATTTTCTGCACCTACGACCCCGAATCCCGCAGCGGACTGCCAGGGGCCTCGCGCAAGGTGAAAGGCACGCTCCACTGGGTATCGGCAGCTCACGCCAAGGACGCCACGGTGCGACTCTACGACCGCCTCTTCTCCGTGGAGAATCCCTCGGCCGAGACCGACAAGGATTTCCGCGAACTGCTTAATCCCGGTTCGCTCGTCGAGGTAAAAGGCGTGAAAGTGGAGCCTTTCATCGCCGAAAATGCCGAAAAGGGCCGCAAGTTCCAGTTCCAGCGCGTGGGCTATTTCACCCCCGACTACGATTCTACCCCCGGCAATCTGATTTTCAACCGCACCATCGCCTTGAAAGACAGCTGGGAAAAGGCCCAGGCAAAGGGGTAATACCGCTCCCTGCACCCGCGAATACCTTTAATATCATCTATGCTCGACGGCCAGCAATCTGACGAACAATACATGAAAGAGCTCTACGAGCGCTTTCGCAAAGGGGTTCTCGCCAACGACTCCTCGGAGTTTTACGACGAGGACGAACTCCTCGACATATACGACTACGCCCAGGACGAGGGCGACGAGATGACGCAGCTCTACGTGCTGCTCACAGGCGCTCGTCTTTATCCGGGCAGCGATTTCCTCGACGAGCGGAAGGCGTTCTTTCTCTCCGCCGTCAACGAGGATGCCGCCCGCCAGATGTTTCTACGCAAAGGGCGTCGCGACTCTGCGCTCTGGCAGGTGCTGGGCCTCTCGCTCGACTCTTACCCCGACGGCAATCCTGAGGAAGGCCTTTCGCGCATTCTCTCCACGGATTTCGCCCTCCCCTGCGAGGGAGTAATCCGCATCGTCGACATGCTGCGCGACCTCGACCGTCTCGACTTGCTAGCCCAGAATCTCAATATTATCGCCGAAAAGGCCGAGGACCCCAATGCCCTGTTCTACGAGGCGGCAGAAGCTTTCTATTCCGACGACCGGTTTCATTCTCTCGCCCGCGACATCGCCGAGGACCTCACCACACGCGAACCGTTCATGGCCGACAACTGGGTACTTCTCTCTAAATCGGAAATGGCACTCGGTCACCGCGACGAAGCTCTGGCGGCCGTGGACTACGCTCTGGCACTCGACCCGCTTTCGGAGCGTGCCCGGCTAATGAAAGCTATTTGCCTAATCCCTGCGCCCGACTCCAGAGAGGAGCGCGTAGACATCAAGGCAATCGACAGCGCAATCGTAATTCTGCGCGACGTGCTCACCGACAACCCGGTCAACTCCATCGCAGTAAAGGGTCTGGCCGACGCCTATGCCCGCAAGGGAAATAACGCGGCGGCCCTCGAAGTGCTTGAAGCGTTTATGAAGGCCGACAAGGCGAACGCCTACACGCTTCTCGACGTAATGCGGCTGCACCCGGCCGATACGGAAAGGTTTTTCCTGCTGTTCGACCAGGCCAACGGCGCATCGGAGCGCGCGTGGATCGATATGGCCGGACAGATTGACTCCGACGGGTATCATCTCGGTGCGTCGCAGTTGCTCGGATGGTACAACGCGCGTCACGGCCTGCGCGAGGGGATGGAGTTCTTCCTCCTTACGCTCTACCGCTCGCGGCAGTTCGAGCGCTATATCGACGTGTTCACCGACTGCTGCACTCCGGGCAAACTCGCTCCGGGGGAATCGTTCGACCTCTCCACAATGGCTTATCTACTGCTGGCCGCCTCATATCTAATGACCCGTGAATACGACTCGGCCGAACGCATCTGCTCGCTGCTGCTCGCCCAGCCTCCTACGCCTGAATCAATCGACGACCACATCCGATGGAAAGGAATTCAGGTAACGCTCTCGTTCATCCGCAAGCTCGCCTCCGAAAAGTCTCCGGTAGTCGGCCAGCCGGATTTCGACCCTGTCTGCTTCCAGATTGGGGTAAGCTGACGACTACCTGCCCGTTTACTTAATCTCTTTCGTACCACGCCATGAAGTTCTCCGACATACCCGGCCATGAGTCGGTCAAAGAGCGCCTCCGCTCGATGGTCGACAACAACCGCCTGCCCCACGCCCTCGTGCTCGAAGGGCCTCAGGGAGTGGGTAAGTTCGCTTTGGCCAGGGCGCTGGCGCAGTATATCCATTGCGAGAACCGCAGCGGGGGCGATTCGTGCGGCGTCTGCCCGGCCTGCCGCCAGCATGCCACGTTCAACCACGCCGATACTTATTTCTCCTTCCCGGTGCTGAAGGGTGGCTCTGGGTCGGATACGGTAAGCGACGACTATATCGCAGAATGGCACCGCCTGCTCGAAGAGAATCCATACATGAATTTCGAGCGCTGGCTCCAGTTGCTCGACAATTCCAACGGGCAGCCGGTGATTTACTCGGCCGAGGGATTGGCGGTAATAAGAAAATTCTCACGCACGAGCTATTCCACGCGATTCAAAATTCTCCTGCAGTGGCTCCCCGAACGCATGCAGCCCGACTGCGCCAACAAGCTTCTGAAACTCATCGAGGAACCCTTCCCCGACTCTCTGCTCATCTTTACTTCCGACAACCCGGGCGCAATTCTCCCGACGGTATATTCACGCATGCAGCGCGTGGAGATAAAGCGACTCCCCGACGATGTCGTGGCCGATTATCTGGTGCGGAATCATGACGTCGCACCCGCCGACTCGCTGGCCATTGCCCACCTCGCCGAGGGACGCATCACCCGCGCCGTGGCGCAGATTTCCGTCTCGGGCGAATCGGCGCAGTTCCTCGAACTGTTCACCCGGCTGATGCGCTCGGCCTATCAGCGTCGTGTGTCCGACCTGCGCAAATGGTCGGTCGATGTGGCCGGACTCGGCCGTGAGGCCGAAATTCGCTTCCTCGCCTACTGCGAGCGCATGATGCGCGAGAATTTCATCAACAACATGCGCGTGCCCCAGCTGGTCTACCTCAACGCGGCCGAGGCGCAGTTCAGCAGCCGCTTCTCCCCTTTCATCAACGAGCGCAACGTGGAGTCTCTGCTGGGCCAGTTCGCCTCAGCGCGCACCGACGTCGCCGCCAACGGCAACGCCAAAATCATCCTCTTCGACCTCGCCGTCAAAGTAATCCTTCTCCTCAAGCGCTAACTCCCATCGGTAATTGCGTCTACCGGTCCATCTACTTCCACTTATTTCTATTGCCCTCAAGTCCAACATCCCCTGACATGACAACGCAATCTTAAATGAAAGAGCCGTGGATATATACCAATTTTTCTTATGGATTTGAAGGCTATTCCACAAGTTTTTCGTAAATTCGCCATCGCATGAGGGCGTATGTCCGCATTTTTCCACCGGCCCACGGCATTATTACATATCAATACCATAAAAAACGTAAAACCCAAACACATATTCCTTTAAAAACATGGCAGACAATAAAGAAAAACTGTTCACGCAGTTTCCGCCTGTAAGCTACGACACGTGGCGTGCCAAGGTGGATGCCGACCTGAAAGGTGTGCCCTTCGAGAAGAAACTCGTATGGCGCACCAACGAAGGTTTCAATGTGCAACCGATGTATCGTCGCGACGATATCGCCGACCTCAAAACTACCGACTCGCTCCCCGGCGAATTCCCCTACATTCGCGGCACCCGCGACAACAACAATTGGCTCACGCGTCAGGACATCCTGGCCGCCGACCCGGCCGAAGCAAACAAAGCGGCTCTCGACGTGCTCCAGAAGGGTGTAAACTCGCTCGGCTTCAAAGTTAAGGAACCATCATCCGAGACTATCGCCACTCTGCTCAAGGGTATCGACCTGAAGGCCGTGGAAGTGAACTTCACCTGCTGCCCCTCGAAGGCTTCGGCTCTCGCCCGACTGCTGGTCGACTATCTGAAAGCAAACAATGCCGAGGACTCGTTCCACGGCTCAATCGACTTCAATCCCTATAAGCGCGCGTTCCGCCACGGTGCCGAAATCGACAAGGACCAGGTGGTTGCCGACGCCAAACTGATGCTTTCGATCTGCGCTCCCGTAAAGTGTCTCCGTTGTCTTGCCGTCGATTCCGTAATATTCTGCAACTCCGGAGCGTATATCTTCCAGGAACTGGGCTTCGCCCTGGCCTGGGGAGCCGAATGGCTTACGCTTCTCACCGATGCCGGCGTAAGCGCTACGGAAGTCGCCGACCGCATAAAGTTCAACATGGGCATCTCCAGCAACTACTTCATGGAGCTGGCCAAATTCCGCGCAGCCCGTATGCTGTGGGCTCAGATTGTGGAGAAATACGACGGTTCGAAGGAGTCGGCCCGCATGATGGCTCACGCACTCACGTCGACATTCAACCAGACCATCTACGACGCCCATGTAAATCTGCTCCGCAGCCAGACGGAGGCTATGTCGGCTGCTATCGCAGGCGTGGACTCCATCACCGTGACACCGTTCGACACCCCCTATAAGACTCCCGACGAATTCTCTGAGCGCATAGCCCGCAACCAGCAGTTCCTGCTCAAGGAAGAGAGCCATCTCGACAAGGTTGTCGATCCGGCCGGCGGCTCCTACTATGTGGAGACGCTCACCGTATCCATCGCCGCCGAGGCCTGGAAACTCTTCCTCGATATCGACGCCAAAGGAGGTTTCACTGCCTGTGTAAATTCCGGCGAAGTGCAGCAGGCGGTCAACGCTTCATCTGCCAAGCGCCATCAGGATATGGCTCGCCGCAAGGAGATTCTTCTCGGCACCAACCAATATCCTAATTTCAATGAATTCGCCGCCGAGAAGATTGAGCGCACCGAAGGATGCTCTAAAGAAGGTTCCTGCGGATGTGCCAAGGGCGGCGACGCCTCCAAGGCCCTCGCCACAGCCCGTATGGCAAGCGACTTCGAGGCACTGCGTCTGGCCACCGAGGCTGCTGCAAACCGTCCGAAAGTGTTCATGCTTACTATCGGCAATCTGGCCATGCGTCTGGCCCGCGCACAGTTCTCCAGCAACTTCTTCGGTTGCGCCGGCTACGAGATTATCGACAACATCGGCTTCGACACCGTGGAGCAGGGTATCACCGCCGCCATAGAGAAGAAAGCCGACGTGGTTGTGCTCTGCTCGAGCGACGACGAATACGCCATCTATGCCCCCGAAGCCTACAAGCTGCTTGACGGCAGGGCTGAGTTTGTGGTCGCCGGCGCTCCAGCCTGCACCGACGACCTCAAGGCGCTCGGTATAGAGAACTTCATCCACGTGCGCAGCAACGTGCTCGAGACTCTCCAGCAGTTCAATTCACGTCTTCTCAGATAATCAGCTCAGAACATAAGCCATGAAACCCGATTTTAAAAACATCGATATTTTAGCCGACGCATTCAGCGCCCAGGCAACCGCTCCGGCCGCTGCCGGCGAGGCTTGGCTCACCCCCGAGCTGATCCCCGTAAAACCCGTCTACACAAAATCCGATCTTGAGGGGATGGAACACCTCGACTACGTAGCCGGCCTTCCCCCCTTCCTCCGTGGTCCGTATAGCGGCATGTACGCCATCCGGCCCTGGACCATCCGCCAGTATGCCGGCTTCTCTACCGCCGCCGAATCCAACGCCTTCTACCGCCGCAACCTCGCGTCGGGCCAGAAAGGCCTCTCGGTAGCCTTCGATCTGGCCACCCACCGCGGCTACGATGCCGACCATCCGCGCGTAGTGGGCGACGTAGGCAAAGCCGGCGTGAGCATTTGCTCGGTAGAGGATATGAAGGTGCTCTTCGACGGTATCCCCCTTAACAAAATGTCCGTGTCGATGACAATGAACGGCGCCGTGCTTCCCGTACTCGCCTTCTACATCAACGCCGGCCTTGAGCAGGGCGCCAAACTCGAAGAGATGGCAGGTACCATCCAGAACGACATCCTCAAGGAGTTCATGGTGCGCAACACCTACATCTACCCGCCTGAATTCTCGATGCGCATCATCGCCGACATATTCGAGTACACCTCGCAGAATATGCCGAAGTTCAACTCCATCTCCATTTCCGGCTACCACATGCAGGAGGCCGGCGCCACCTGCGACATCGAGCTCGCCTATACCCTCGCCGACGGCCTGGAATACCTCCGTGCCGGCGTCAACGCGGGCATGGATATCGACTCCTTCGCTCCGCGCCTCAGCTTCTTCTGGGCAATCGGCATGAACTTTTTCATGGAGATTGCCAAGATGCGCGCCGCCCGCATGCTCTGGGCCAAGATTGTAAGTCAGTTCAACCCGAAGAACCCCAAGTCGCTGGCTCTTCGCACCCACTCGCAGACCTCCGGATGGTCGCTCACAGAGCAGGATCCCTTCAACAACGTTGGCCGTACCTGCATCGAGGCCATGGGCGCCGCCCTCGGCCATACCCAGAGCCTCCACACCAACGCCCTCGACGAGGCCATCGCGCTTCCCACCGATTTCTCGGCACGTATTGCCCGCAACACGCAGATCTACATTCAGGAAGAGACTTACGTCTGCAAGGAAATCGATCCCTGGGCGGGTTCGTACTATGTTGAGTCGCTTACCAACGAGATTGCACACCGCGCGTGGGCCCATATCCAGGAAATCGAGAAACTCGGGGGCATGGCCAAGGCCATCGAGACCGGTCTGCCCAAACTGCGTATCGAGGAAGCAGCCGCACGCACCCAGGCCCGCATCGACTCCGGCCGTCAGACCATCGTGGGCATCAACAAATACCGCCTCGACCACGAGGATCCCATCGACATCCTCGAAATCGACAATACCGAAGTGCGCAACGAGCAGTGTGCGCGTCTCGAGCAGCTACGCGAAGGCCGCGACGAAGAGGCCGTACGCAAGGCTCTGGCCGACATCACCGAATGCGTGCGCACCAAGAAAGGCAATCTGCTCGACCTCGCAGTGAAGGCCGCAGGCCTGCGTGCTTCGCTGGGCGAAATTTCCGACGCCTGCGAGGAGGTTGTCGGCCGTTACAAAGCAATAATCAGAACAATCTCAGGAGTGTATTCTTCAGAAACCAAAAATGATCCCGACTTCATCCGCGCACAGCAGATGACCGAGGAATTCGCCAAGCGCGAAGGGCGTCAGCCCCGTATCATGGTGGCTAAAATGGGTCAGGACGGTCACGACCGCGGCGCCAAAGTTGTCGCAACCGGCTATGCCGACTGCGGTTTCGACGTCGACATGGGCCCGCTCTTCCAGACTCCAGCCGAGGCAGCCCGCCAGGCCGTCGAAAACGACGTCCACATCCTCGGAGTATCCTCACTTGCCGCAGGCCACAAGACTCTCGTGCCCCAGGTAATCGAAGAGCTCAAGAAACTCGGCCGCGAGGACATCATCGTGGTAGCCGGCGGTGTGATTCCCGCACAGGACTACGATTTCCTCTATCGCGCAGGCGTAGCGGCCATTTTCGGACCCGGCACACGCATTCCCGTCTCAGCAATCCGGATGCTTGAAATCCTCAACGCCCAGACCGAGGAAGCCTGAATCTTCTGAAATCCCAACAGAAAAGGCGGTGTGCCGAGTTCGGTACACCGCCTTTCCTATGTATTATTGAAAGAGAAATTCGTTGCGGAACGGAGTTACTTTACGGGTTTCATGTCGTAGCTCATCATTGCTACTGTAAAGCCCCAGTAGATGAATGCAAGAGCGGTAAGGAAGCTTACCATCATCATGTTCTGAACGTAACCGGCCTCAAGGAAGAAGAAACCGATAATCAGAAGCAGAATACCATTGATGAGATAAAGCCACCAGTAGCGGTTGGCTCGCGTGCTTACCGAAGCGATAATCGATGCGATGCCCCAGAAAATGAACACGATGGCAAGGAAATACGGAAATACGATTTCAGAAAGAATCACACTTCTCACGAGCAGGAAGCCTACGAAAAGGTCGATAACACCACCGGCAAGCCACCATCCCCAGCCGCGGGGCCGGTTCTCACCTGCCGAAACACAAAGCTGAACGATACCGGCCATAACCAGCAGCCAGCCGAAAATCTGCGATGCAACAGCAAACCCTGCAGCGGGCCAAAACCAGTAGGCAAAGCCACCGAGCACCAACAAAATCCCTACTAACAGAACGATCCACCAATACTTGGACTGTCCCCAAAAGTTTAACGATAAGGTCTTCATAATGTAAAATATTTTGAAACATGAATTTCGAAACGTGCCGACATTGAAGGCGGTAAACCTTTTCCCGGCGTTTGATAATATAACATTCAATTAGCCGAAATAGTTGAAATACACAAATAACAGTTAATGAAAATAACAGGCAAATATCCTCCATCGGCTATCAACCCTTTCTACCGGGGCTGGACAGCATGATTTAGCCATGCATGCCATAGAAAGGAGTCTTATCCCACCGTATGTTGATAAGTATATGATCTCAAACCACAAAGAAAATTTGGGTGTCAGTCAATAAATCTTTAAATTTGTAGAATGAAGAAAACTGCGATGAGCAGCATTCATAACGACTGAAAAACGATAAAACAATTCAATTATACATACTAAAATATGGAAGTAACAGGCAAAGTAATCCTCGCCCTCCCCGAGATGAGCGGCACATCGAAAGCTGGAAATCCCTGGAAGAAACGCGAGTATGTGCTCGAGACACAGGAAACCTATCCCCGCAAAATACATTTCGACTTCTTTGGCGAACGCGCCGACCAATACCCGCTTAATCCCGGCGATGTGATAAAACTCAGCTTCGACATCGAAAGCCGCGAATACAACGGACGCTGGTTCACGAGTATCCGCGGATGGAAGAGCGAACCCGCCACAGCTACCGCACCCGTAGCCGCACCCGGTCAGGCCTTCCCCGAACCTCCGGTAGCACCGTCGGCACCTGCCGCCACCTATCCCGCCGATCTTGGCAGCAACAAAGAAGATGATCTTCCCTTCTGATTATCTTCCCGTATAACGCCACAATTCAAACAAAAACATATGCGGCCTTCGGACTTTAAGTACATCCGAAGGCCGCATATGTTGTATATCGCCATTGCGGCGCAGGCGCGGGATGGCCGGGGCGGGATGGGCAAAAAAAGAGGAGCCCCGGCGGGTCGGTTGACTCGTCGGGGCTCTCTGGA
>UREH01000003.1 GCA_900546835.1 uncultured Porphyromonadaceae bacterium | reverse complement strand
GCCAGGTTCGCGACATCAACTATCAGTTCGACGACCCCGGACACGTAAAAGTGGAACTCAGCCTCGACCGCGCGCTCCGACTTCCCTCCGGCACCAAAGCCGTGATATCCCTCGACCTGCTCGGCTCGGCCACCGTGGTTCTGAAACCGACCTCAGCAACGACCTATGAGAAAGTGGGCAGCACACTGCAAGGCGAGACTGCCGCCGGCCTGATGGACAACGTGTCGCAGAACCTTATGCCTTCTGTCAGCGCCATCTTCCCTAAAATCGACTCGCTGCTCACCAACCTTAACCTCATAGTAGCAGATCCCGCGCTCCGCTCTTCGGTAGCGCGCCTCGACGCCATAACTCTTAATCTCGAGCAGACTATGCGCACCATCAACCGCACGGCCGGACAGCTTCCCCCGGTTATGGGCAACGTCAACGAGATTACAACCAATCTGTCGACAATGAGCGGCGCACTTGCCGAACTCTCCAACGACCTGAAGGAGCTGCCCATCGATTCCACAATGCAGAACATAACCGCACTGTCGGCCAATCTGCGGACTCTCTCGGAACAGCTCAACAATCCTGATTCGTCGCTCGGACTGCTGACACACGACCGCGCCCTCTACGACAACCTCAACAACTGCGCCGCATCGCTCGATTCGCTTCTGATCGACGTAAAACGCAATCCCAAGCGCTACATCAGCATCAAACTGCTGTAATTGCGCCACTCCTCTACGATATAATTAAAGATTTCTTACTTCATTCCAATCCATGAACATACAATTCAACGTCGACTACCGCACCCAATGGGGCGAGTCGCTCTATCTTCTGGCCGACATTCCGCAGCTCGGCGAAAGCAATCCGCAGAAAGCGGTTCCCATGAGCCTCTACGGAGACCAATCGTGGAAACTGCAGGTAAATCTTCCGGACGACACCGAGGATTTCAACTACCATTACATTGTGCGTCGCGACCAGGGGGGCGCAGACCATCTCGAATGGAACAGCGCCAAAGCCCACACGTTCCGCCGTGCTACAGGAGCTTCCGACTACGAGATTTTCGACCGCTGGCAGGACCAGCCCTGGGATAAACCATACTACTCGGTGGTGTTTACAGGCTGTGTGTGCCGCCGTGTAAACCGCGCAATGCCCACCGCTCTGAAAGCAGGCGAACTGCTCGTCACCGTCGACGCCCCGATGGTGGCACCCGACGAAATTGTCGCACTCTGCGGAGCTCCGGAGGCATTGGGAGGCTGGAACCCGGAAAAAGCCATCCCGATGTCCGACGCAGATTTCCCCACTTGGTCGTGCGCCGCAGACCTTGCCTCGCTCCCGGCTGAATTCGAATATAAGTTCGTAATCCTCAAGCGCGAATCGCGTAAGCTCGTAGCCTGGGAAGGTGGTCAGAACCGGCATATGTCAGTAAAAGCGCCCACACCGGCAGCCGTGGTGGAAATGACCGGTCAACGTCTTGTCAACCCCAAATCTCCCTGGCGCGGTGCCGGCGTTGCAATTCCGGTGTTTGCCCTGCGCAGCGAAAACGACTTCGGCGTAGGCGAATTCCTCGACCTCGAAAAGATGGTCGACTGGGCGGTGGTTACCAGTCAGAAGTTTATCCAGGTACTTCCGGTAAACGACACCACGATGACGCATACCTGGACCGATTCCTACCCCTACAATGCCAACTCATGCTTTGCGTTGCATCCGATGTATCTGCGCCTTAGCGAACTCGGCGAACTCGCCGACGCCGACCGGCGTACCTACTACGACGGTATCGCCAAAGAGCTGAACTCGCTTGAGGAAATCGACTACGAACGCGTCAACAACGCCAAGAATGCCTATACCCGCGAACTTTTCCAGCAGGTGAAGGGCCGGGTAACACGCACCAAAGCCTTCAAGGAATTCATCGAAAAGAATGAGGACTGGCTCAAACCTTATGCCGCATTCTGCATACTGCGCGACCGCTTCAACACCCCCGAATTCAAGAACTGGGGTGAATACGCCACATACACTCCAGCCAAAATCGAAGCCTTCCTGCGCGACAATCAGCAGGATGCCAACTACGTTTACTGGATTCAGCAGAACCTCGCCCAGCAGCTTACCCGCGTGCGCGAATACGCCCACGCCCACGGTGTATCGCTCAAGGGCGACATTCCCATCGGCATATCGCGCGACAGCGTCGACGCCTGGACCATGCCGAACCTCTTTAACCTAAACAGCCAGGCAGGCGCTCCGCCGGATGATTTCTCGGTGCTGGGTCAGAACTGGGGCTTCCCGACCTACAACTGGGAGGAGATGTGGCGCCAGGACGAGTTCGCATGGTGGAAATCCCGCTTCAAGACTATGGCGCAGTTCTTCGACGTATACCGCATCGACCATGTGCTCGGATTCTTCCGCATATGGCAGATTCCTATGGACCAGCTCCACGGACTGCTGGGCGTATTCAACCCGGCCCTCCCCTTTACGCCCGACGAATTGCGCGACAGCTACGATTTCTGGCTCGATGTCGACCTGCAGACCACACCTTTCATCATGGACTATTTCCTCGGCGACTTCTTCGGAGAATACACCGACGAAGCCCGTCAGCGCTTCCTCGATGATGCGGGGTATGGCCGCTACCGACTGAAAGAAGGATTCAGAACCCAGCGCCAGGTCGCCGACTATTTCGCAACCCAGCCCAAGGACGAGAAGAACGAACGGCTATGCAACGCCCTGCAGGGTCTGATCGATCAGGTACTCTTCATTGAAGACCCTGTGGAAAAAGGCAAATACCATCCGCGCATCTCCGCCCAGTTCACCTACGTATACCGTCAACTCAACGACTACGAACGCTGGACGTTCGACCGCCTTTACAACGATTTCTTCTATCATCGCCACAACGACTTCTGGTATGGCAAAGCCATGTGGAAACTCCCGCCTATCATCGACGCCACGTCGATGCTCACATGCGCCGAAGACCTCGGCATGATTCCCGACTGCGTTCCCGCTGTGATGAGCGCATTGGAGATTCTCACGCTCGATATTCAGCGCATGCCCAAGAATCCGCGCGAGGAGTTCGGCAATCCTGCATTCTATCCTTATCTTACAGTCTGCACCACATCCACCCACGATATGGGCGGCATACGCCAGTGGTGGGAGGAGAACCGCGAAAAAACACAGCGCTTTTTCAACTGTATGCTCGGCGAAGGAGGTGCAGCTCCGGCATTCGCCGAACCGTGGATTTGCGAGAAGATTGTCGATAGCAACCTGAAATCTCCTGCAATGCTGTGTATACTTCCGCTTCAGGACTGGATGTCGATCGACGGGCGTCTGCGCCGCGCCGACCCGCGGAAAGAGCAGATCAACGTGCCTGCTAACTCCCGCCACTACTGGCGCTACCGCATGCACCTCACTCTGGAGGACCTCCTCGGCGAAGAACTCTTCAACAAACGCGTGGCTTCTATCGTAGAAAGTTCAGGCCGCTGAAAGTAAAACCTATAACAGAATTCCCGAAAAGGCGGAGTTCCAGAATTCCGTATTTTGGAACTCCGCTTTATTTTGCCCGGTTGGCGATGGCATTGTCAGCATGTTCCGGAAGCCGCAAGTCCATAGGATAAGCCCGGTTTTACACTGGGGGACCATAAATACTCCGCCCGAAATTGGTTTTGTTCGGCACTTTTATGTAATTTTGTTATGTTTCAGCTTTGAAATACACAATATTCAATGTATTTATACATTCTACATCCTTAATAATTAAGCCGGGGAAAAGGCACAAAATGTTTTTGCCCTAAACCCGTTACTGCGAATGGAACACAACTTCATATACTTCATCTACGGCCTCTGCTGCATGTTTTACTCCATGATGGTATGGCTGTTCTGGCGCAACCGGCAATCCCGTCTGTCGAAATTCGTAATGGCCTTGATGCTGCTTATAGCGGATCAAAGCATCAAGGATGTGTTTTTTCTGTCAGACAAGTTGTATAGCTCCAGCCAACTATGGACGGCAGTAACGTCGGTCGACATGATTGCAGTCCCCTTCTATGCGTTCATACTTATGGAGTTATGTAATCCGGGCATGACGTCGGCAAGACTGATAGCGATCGAGATTGCGCCATTTGTCGTATTGCCGGTTCTGTATCTGTCAACCGGCATAGAAGCATTCTACGACATAGAAGTAGCATGCGCAGCCATCTTCGGCCTTAGCTACGCCATTTGGACAATATTCGCCATCCGCAGATATAACAGCAGACTCAAGCAGCAGTTTTCCTATGTGGAGAATATCAACCTCGATTGGCTACGCATTATTCTGGTATTTTTCTTCGCCATACTCAGCCTCTGGATTGTAGACTGCCGTTATATCAATATCGATGCCGAGAGTGTATATCTGCTCGGTTCGCTGATCATGTGGATGTTCCTATGCTATTTCATCTATCGCCACAAAAGCGTGATAAGCGAACTGAAAGCTTCGGTGCCAGAAGAAACATCCATCCAGTCCCCGCCCTCCGACTCCACTCCCGACATGTCGAAAAAAATTCTGCGTCTTTTCGACGAGCAACAGATATATCTTAACCCCAATCTTAAATTATCCGACATCGCATCGGTGGTCGGAAGCAACCGGACGTATGTAAGCCGTTTTTTCAATGCCGAACAAAATTCCACTTTTTTCGATTTTGTGAACGGCTACCGCGTCCGAATGGCCACGAGCCTGCTCAGGGAAACCGACGAGAAAATAGAAGTGATCGCCGAACGCGTCGGCTTCAATTCCCGCCAGGCATTTCATCGCGTTTTCTCCAAAACCATCGGCCAGACCCCTGAGAAATTCCGCTCCGGGAATCGCAGCAACTCTGTTTCAGCGCGATAGGCGTAGTATTACTATCCGGTTTACAAATTGCGACCAGCGGTTTTATCCGTTGCTACGCGATATATACATCATGTGACCGCCCGGCCGTAGCGGAAAACGTAACTTTGCGACAGAGAAACATTACGTACTGTTTATCATACTTCATTAACCACAACAAGCCTTTTGCACTTTAATCAAGACTAAGAAAATGCATTCCTTCCAATGGAAGATAAGCCGGTGTTTCAAAATATTGTATTTTGAAACACCGGCTTATTTATCCTGTTGAGGAGGGCGCCTGGCGCCAACGACTACTGACGGTCGAAAAACGGATTTTTAGAAGTGGCACTCAAAGGGATGCAATAATACTGCGAGCACCCAGGAAGAAGATTCAGCCGCTCGGCAGCCATACCGGCCGAAAACCATACACGGCAGTCCACACGATGGTCAGCGGCAACCGAAACCGCCGAACCGATGGCGATTCCCACATCCACGCAATTGACGGCACATGGAACGTTGGCAGGCTTATCGTCGCACGTCGGGAACCCGCAATGGGCGCAATTCAGGCCAAGCGGAAGCGACCGTGTGGCAATTACGACTACTGCGTCGGCCTGCAGGATATTGTGGCCGTCGCGGGCATAGACTCCGCGCCCCGTAAGGCGGTGAAGCTCAAGCATTGATTCGGAAAGTCGACGTATGTCGTCGCCTGTAACCAGAGCGCATTCAAGAATGTCGACACCTTTTCCTTTTGGAGCTGTACGTGCCGCCGTAAGCATCGCATGGCCCACGGCAACAACTCGCTCTAAGCGCGACGAACGTTCGTTTTCAATCATAATCAGTCGATTATCAGCATTGCGTCGCCGTAGGCGCCGAACTTATACCCTTGTTCCATAGCTTCCTGATATGCCTTCATAATAAGCTGATACCCTCCGAAAGCGCATACCATCATGAGCATGGTGGAGTACGGCAGATGGAAACCCGTCACCAGAGCGGTCGAGACCGTGAAATCGTAAGGAGGGAAAATAAACTTATTGGTCCAGCCGGTATAAGTCTTCATATGGCCGCCCATGCTTACGGCGCTCGCGATTCCGCGAAGAGTGGAAGTGCCTACGGCGCAAACCTGTTTGCCGCAGTCTTTGGCATGGTTCACCATATCCACAAGCTCCTGACTGACGCTCATCTCCTCCGAATCCATTCGATGTTTGGTAAGATCCTCCACATCGATTTCCCGGAATGCGCCCAGACCGCTGTGAACAGTAATAAATCCCTGTTCGACACCTTTAATCTCCAGACGCTTCATAATTTCGCGGCTGAAATGGATACCGGCCGACGGAGCTACCACTGCCCCCTCGTTTTTGGCGAATATCGTCTGATAACGGTCGACATCAACCTCTTCGGGCTCCCGCTTTATATATTCGGGAAGCGGCGTGGAACCAAGCCTGAAGAGATTGGCCTTGAATTCCTCATGACTTCCGTCGTAGAGGAATCGCAGGGTGCGTCCGCGCGAGGTTGTGTTGTCGATTACCTCGGCCACCATCGATTCATCGTCGCCGAAATAAAGTTTGTTGCCTATTCGGATCTTGCGGGCCGGCTCGACAAGAACGTCCCAAAGTTTATGCTCCGTATTGAGTTCGCGCAGGAGGAAAACCTCAATGCGGGCGCCGGTTTTCTCCTTATTGCCAAACAGACGGGCCGGAAACACTTTGGTATCATTAAACACCATCACATCTCCCTCATCGAAGAACCGGAGGATATCGCGAAAAGCAAGATGCTCGATTTCGCCACTTTTGCGATGAACTACCATAAGCTTGCTGTCGCCGCGTTCGGCCGACGGATATTGAGCTATCAGCTCTTCGGGCAATTTGTATTTGAACTGGGAAAGCTTCATTTCGTCTAAGCTTTGTTATTTAGTATTGTTTTCGGTTGTCTTTTATATGAAACTTCATCAGCCTGTATCTTCCGCGGTGCTACCGCTCGTCGAAAGGCTTGATGTCGGCTTTTTCGTTGAGCATGAAATCCTGAGGCACCGCCATCGGTTCTACAACAATCTCATTGCCCTTATCATCCTCGACAGTACATGGCGCCGAAAGAAGAATACCCACTGCCTTAGGTATGGAGAGAGCATCCTCTATCCGTGCTTCCCCTACCTGCGTGCGGCGTAAATTTTCAAGATACGCTCCCGTATGCAATGCCACGCCGATATCGCGTGCCACCGACCGTATATAGGTTCCTTTGCTGCATACAATCCGCAACACCAGCAGAGTCCCCTCGAAGTCAAGCATCTCTATGGAATCTATCACGATAACTTTCGGTTTAAGCTCCACCGCCTCTCCTTTCCGGGCCATTTTGTAGGCGCGGTGACCGTCGACCTTGCAGGCCGAATAGTCAGGGGGAATCTGCTCTATTCTTCCTATAAATCCCTTAAGGGCATTTTCCACTGCCTCGCGTGTGATGTGCTCCGTGGGGAATGTAGCGTCGACCGGGGTCTCTCGGTCGAACGAGGGAGTCGTAGCCCCCAGCCGGATGTCGGCGATATATTCTTTCACACCACTCTGCAGACGCTCGATCTCCTTGGTCGCCTTTCCGGTGCAAACAATCATCACGCCCGAGGCAAGAGGATCGAGAGTGCCGGCATGCCCCACCTTGAGCTTTCTCACTCCGGCCTTGCGCAGCCGCGAGGTCAAAGCTCCGCGCAGTTTCTTCACCACGTGGAACGACGACCACCCAAGCGGCTTGTCGACAACGATTATCTCTCCTTGAACCGGTTTCATCTCAATATATCAGGCGAGAACAATGCAAAGCACACCTACCACGACACAGTAGACGGCGAACCACACAAGTTTACCCTTTTTTACAAGATTCAGCATCCAGTTGCAAGCAATGCAGCCCACAATGAAAGCGGCCATAAAGCCTACTGCCATAGCCGTGAAGCCCACAGGCGATTCAGCCTCGCCCGGAGCGGCGCCAAGCACTTTTACAAGATCGAGAAGCGCCTGGCCGAGAATGGGAATCACTACCATGAAAAACGAGAACTGGGCCACGCGCTCACGGTTGTCGCCGAGCAGAATTCCCGTTGCAATCGTAGAGCCCGACCGGCTGAGACCGGGAAGAACGGCCACTGCCTGGGCGATACCGATTATAAATGCGTCGGACCACGTTATGTCGCGACCCTCGCGGCGAGTCGCCATCAGAGGGCGTGTACGGAAAAAGTATGCGAACGAAAGCAGAGCAGCGGTGACACACAGGCAGATTCCTACAAGTGTCAGGTTATTTCCACCATCGGCAGAAACCCCGAAAAATGCTTCGACCTGATCCTTGAAGCATATACCCACTATCCCTACAGGGATACACGATAACAACAGTTTCCAGACATATGCTGTGTTCTCATCGCGTCGGAAAGTAAAGAACGACTTGCACAGCGGTACGAATTTACGCCACAGCACTACTATAGTCGACAGCACCGTGGCCACATGGAGCACCACATCGAACTGCAGTGAATCGGCTCCTGCAAGCCGGGAGCCAAGAAGATGGTTGAAAATCTCGAGATGTCCGCTTGAACTGATGGGAAGATATTCTGCAAGTCCCTGCACTATGCCGAGAATCAAGGCGTCGAGCCAATTCATAGTCTGTTCTTTGTGTGATTCAAGATGAAAACCGGCCCTTAACCGGCTTGGAATTACTTATCGCTTTTGCCGGGTTTCAGAATGATGGCGACCGCCATACTCACAAACCCTATAAAGGCTATCGTAGGACCTACGACTATACGCCTTACACTGAAAATGTCGGGGTTGAACTCATCGGTGGAACTGCCGCCGAGCATCAGCAGAAAACCGCCCACAATCAGTATTGCCGCGATAATCATATATATGAAATTCCTGCGTCCGAGAGGATATTCCGATGCCGCCTCCCGTGTGAGAGCATGGTCGGCTTTCCGGGAGCCTATTGTTGTTTTTTTAATATCTATAGCCATAAATACTTTGTGAAGTCTGTTATATCAGTCGAACATCTCGTCGTAGCTTTTGTGCAGGTAGCGTCCGGTGGTAATAAAGGCCGCCACAACGCATATGATTATGCCAAGCACTATAATTGTTGCGAATACGAAAGCTGCCGATTCCCAGTCGAGCACCGTCTCCACACCCATTCCGAGTGATCGCGCCCATATCATGAAGGCTGCCAGACAGCCCGAGGCCACAATTCCTGCAATCAGCCCCTGCAATGCATTACGCAGCAGAAAAGGCCTACGGATGAATGCGTCTGTAGCACCTACAAGTTTCATGGTGTGAATAAGAAATCTGCGGGAATACACCGTCAGTCGTACGGTATTGTTTATCAAAACGAACGAAATAAGAAGAAGTGCGGCGGCCATCACTATGAGAATGGTGTTTATCAGACCGGCATTCCGGTTGAGATCGCGGATAAGCTCGCTGTTTGCGGTCACCTCGGCCACGCAGTCGGCGGACTGCCAGCGGGCACATATAGCCGCCACACTGTCGACATTCGCATAAGCCTCCTTTACCTTTATTTCAATCATCGGAGCATAGGGATTTACTCCGAGGAGTTCCACAAGTTCGGCTCCGTCGCCTTGGGTTTCCTGCGCAAGGACGTCGTCGGCCGAGAGATACTGATATTCGGATATATAACGCGAAGCCGAGCAGACGGCAGTCAGCGAATCGGCGGTCTGAGACGAAATACTGTCAGCAAGTACTACCGTAAAACCTATTTTCTCTTTCAACTGACGGCTCACACCGTGGAAAGTGATATTCACAAATCCTACAAGCCCGAGGATAAAGAGAACCAGAGTGACTGAAACTGTCGAGGTGATATGGTCGCCCCATCCTGTCAGGCGATGTTGCCGGGATTCTTTCATCTAATTAACAATCTTTTTCACGAATTGCAGCCGTCGGACGGCGCGATGCGCCCTTATCGGCCAAATTGATGCAAATTTACAACCGCAGATAGCCGATGTCAACCCTTTTAACATAAATTAGTGTAAATACTACGCTTCCTCACATAGAAGTGTAGCGGAAGAGGCCCCGACTACACGCACTCTGACGAAATCGCCCTTCTTATGGTCGCCACGCGGGAACACTGCCGCCTTGTTCTGACTCGTGCGGCCCATAAGCTGCTCGCGGCTACGTTTGGAGAACCCTTCCACAAGTACCTCGAATGTCTTTCCTACATCGGAGAGATTGGATGCGGCCGAAAGCTCGTTCTGCAACGCTATCATGCGGTTGAGCCGCTCGGTCTTCACCTCGTCGGGCACATTGTCGGGCATCGTACGCGCAGCCAGCGTGCCCGGTCGCTCTGAATATTTGAACATAAACGCCGAGTCAAAACGAGCCTCACGCATAAGTTCGAGCGTCAGCTGAAAATCCTCTTCCGTCTCGCCATGAAACCCCGTGAAGAGATCTGTGGAAATGCCACACTCCGGAATCCGGCTTCGGATCGCTTCGATACGGCCCATATACCATTCGCGGGTATATTTGCGGTTCATGGCCTTGAGCACGGCATTGCTTCCCGACTGAACAGGCAGATGGATATGGCGGCATATGTTGGGATGGGCTGCGATAACATCAATTGTCCCGTCGCTCATATCCTTGGGATGCGAAGTGGTGAAACGCACGCGCATTTCGGGAGCGAACTCCGCTACCGTTGCGAGCAGCCGGGGAAAATCCGTAACCATGCCGTCGGCATCGACAAAACGATAGCTGTTTACATTCTGCCCGAGCAGGGTAACTTCCTTAAAACCGCGTCGGCGCAGGTCGTCGACCTCGTTGAGAATGCTTTGCAACTCCCGGCTGCGCTCTCGTCCGCGGGTGTAGGGCACAATGCAGTACGAACAGAAGTTGTTGCAGCCGCGCATTATGCTGACGAATCCACCCACACCGTTTGAGCCGAGTCTCGTGGGAATCACGTCGCGGTAGGTTTCGGTAGTACTGAGATTTACATTTATAGCCTTGTGGCCCGCTTCGACCGAAGCCATAAGGTTAGGGAGGTCAAGATATGCATCCGGACCAGCCACGAGATCCACACCGCAATTCTCGATAAGATCCGTCTTCGCACGTTCGGCCATACAGCCGATTACCCCTATGGCAAACCGCTTTCCATCCCGTGCGCGACGACGTGCATTCAGTTCGGCCAGACGCGCGTGAATCTTCTGCTCGGCGTTGTCGCGGATGGAGCAGGTATTCAGAAGCACAGCATCAGCCTCCGAGGCGTCGGCTATCTGCTCATATCCGATTGTCTCCATAATCGATGCGACAACCTCACTGTCGGCCACATTCATCTGGCATCCGTAGGTCTCTATGTAAAGTTTCTTGGATTTCATCTTTTATGTTCCTTTTCTCTCCCGAAAAAAGTAGCGGAAGCCCTTTTATGCTCTAAAACAACTTCCCGGATTTTGGGGTGAGGCACTTTATTTGTAATTTTGTGCAAAATTACAAACTTTACGGATTTTAGCCAAACCGTCATCGACAAACAACCCCGTACCATAAAAAACCCAGACACAGATTATAATGGCTTACGATTTTATTACGGCCAAGGAAGCGGCCGAAATGATTCAGAATGGCGACACACTCGGCCTGTCGGGCTTCACCGCCCCCGGCAACCCTAAAGCCATCACCGAAGAAGTAGCCCTGAAAGCCGCCCGCGAGCATGAGCAGGGACGTGAGTTCAAGGTCAACATTTTCACCGGCGCCTCGACCAACGACCATGTGGACGGCATGCTGGCCCGCAACAACGCCATCAATATGCGCGCCCCCTATCAGAACACTCCCGATCTGCGCAAACGCATCAATTCCCACGATGCGCACTATTTCGACCGCCATCTGTCGGAAATGGCACAGGAAACGCGCTATGGATTCTACGGCCCGACCGATATAGCCATTATCGAAGCCGCTGCAATTTCTGAAGACGGCGAGGTGCTTCTCGGATGCGGCCTTGGCAACGTTCCCACCTACGCTTCGCGCGCAAAAAAAATATTCATAGAGCTTAACGAAGCCCTCCCCCAGTCGCTGCTCGGCATGCACGACATATATGTGCCCCAGGATCCTCCTCGTCGCCGCGAGATTCCCATCTATGCTCCCAACGACCGTATCGGCCGCCCCACACTGAAAATCGATCCCTCGAAAGTTGTCGGCATCGTGCGTACCAACTCCCTCGATGGCGTGAAATCCTTCACTCAACCCGACGAGGTTTCCGAGCGCATCGGTGCCAACGTGGTGGAATTCCTTATCAATGAATACCGCCAGGGGCGTATCCCCAAGGAATTTCTTCCCCTTCAGAGCGGAGTGGGCAATGTGGCCAACGCCGTGCTCAACTATCTCTGCCTCGACAAGGAGCTGCCTAACTTCATGATGTATACCGAAGTTATCCAGGATTCCGTGCTCCAGTTGCTGCGCTCGGGCAAATGCACCTTCGCCTCCACATGCTCTATGACATTCTCCGACGATGTGGAGAGCCAGCTCTTCGCCGACCTCGATTTCTTCCACGACAAGATTATGCTCCGTCCGGCCGAGATTTCCAATAACCCCGAAGTAATCCGCCGCCTCGGCGTAATCGCCATGAACACAGCTCTTGAAGCCGACATATTCGGTTGCGTAAACTCCACCCATGTGCTGGGCACACGCATGATGAACGGCATCGGCGGCTCGGGCGACTTCTGCCGCAACGCCTATATTTCCATATTCTCGTGTCCGTCGGTGACTAAAGGCGGTCTGATCAGCAACATCGTCCCGATGGTGTCGCACATCGACCACAGCGAGCACTCCGTCGACATCCTCATTACCGACCAGGGCATCGCCGACCTTCGTGCCAAAGATCCCGAGCAGCGCGCCTACGCGATTATCGAGAATTGCGCCCACCCCGACTACCGTCCGCTCCTGCGCGAGTATCTGCGCCTGAGCAAAGGTGGACAGACACCCGCCACACTCAACGCCGCATTCGCCTTCCATACGGAATTCGCCTCGTCGGGCGACATGCGCAAAACCGACTTTTCAAAATTCGCCTGATTCACTGCAACACAACTAATCAATATCGGCGTGCCTCCGACCGCAGCGAGGCGCGCCGGCTTGTTTAAGCACACGCACAGCGGCACGAAGCCGCCGACCCACACGCCCTACGACACAACTATTTAACGCTTTTTTGCGTTATACCTCAAAGACAACCATTATGGATAGCATGTATGAACAATTGATGGGCCTCCCCCTTTTCTCGGGTGTATCCCATCAGAAAATATCCGAAATCATCGGCAAATATCCCTTCCATTTCTTGAAATTCAGCGATGGAGAGACTATCATATCCCATGGAGAACCATGTACCCACCTCTTATCAATAATCGCAGGAGAAATATCCACGGAAATAATAAGCTCCGACGGCAAATTCCGATCCACTCAGACACTGGCCGCTCCCGACACCATCTCGCCAGAATTCCTTTTCGGCCGAAGCACACTTTCGCCGCTTACGGCCGTCGCCAAAGGTGCGGCGGGGATAGTCAGAATCGCCAAGCCGGATTTTCTTCAGATTCTTACATCCGACAGCATATACCTCTTCAACTATCTCAACATGCTCTCGCTGCAGGCGCAGATGAATGTCGACGGAGTCATGGCGCTCACCTCCGGCTCGCTCGAAAAGCGAATAGCATTCTGGATTCTCGCCCTGACGCAACCGGGCGGACGCAACATAGTGCTCCAGTGTCGCCAGCGCGATATGTATGCGGTGTTCGGAGTGCAGCGTCAGTCGCTTGTCAGCGCCCTCGATCATCTCGCTTCCGACGACATTATCAGCTACGATAGCCGCGAGATTCACGTGTTCCAGCGCAGAAAGCTGGTTGAAATACTTACGGAATGACAATCATAGGCCGAAAATTTGTTTATATGCCGGTCTATATCGACTCAAAAACATTTCATGATTCACCATTGATTATAAGCATATTAAGATTTTAATGCGTTTATATTATCTATACAGCGGCAATATAACGCCGCCATACTATTGCCAAGGGCGAATCCTTGCCATAACTTTGCAGTGCATCGAGGGAACAGCAGCCCGAAAGAGTCGGGGCCCCGATGCACTTTTTTCCCACCAAGATTAAAGGCAAAAGGATTCTTCTGATCTGAAATCATTAGCAATTCTAAGGCAAACAAAGAAATTCAACGGCAATTGATAGGCCGCCGTCACCGGGGCGAAGAAGCCAAATCCCACCCCGGCGAAACATTGGCGGTAACGGCAATTTTTATTCTTTATTTAATCGTGTTTTAAGATAGGTTTGTAGCGCCGCTTATCGCTCTTGGAAGATCCGATATGACGGCAACAGAAAAGCGGAGCGGCGCCGGGAGGCGGCGCCGCATTTTTTTATATCCCCCGTAAATGTTGAACCATATTTTCCAGACGTGTGTTATTCTTTCAAAAAGCAAGCAAGCCGCGCCGGGTGCATTACCTCCAGAGTGACTTTAACATTGTGCCTTCAACCAAGTGCCCTCGACAGCTTTCTTACTTATGAGAGATGATTTTAAACGTTTATTTATTTTGCAACTAAATTACTATTAAAATGAAAAAGACCTTAGCCCCAGCGGCTGCAGTTGCATTCATTGCAATGTTCTGCGCCGGCAACGCAAACGCTCAGCAGGAAGTTGTTGTCGAAGAGGAATCTATTTCCGTGGTCGACGCCGCCAACTGCAAAACACATTATTATGTCGACAAGCACGACAACTGGTTCCTACAGCTCGGCGCAGGTATCGCCGTTCCGATGGTTGAAAACCATCTTGTTTCCGGCGATGCCAAACGCCATATCACCGCCACATATAATATCGGCGTAGGCAAATGGTTCTCCCCGTATGTAGGCTTCCGCTTCAGCGGCTACTATGGCCCGCTTCACTGGGATAACGACTCCTACAGCAAAGCCAAAATGGCCAATCTCAACTTCGACTTCATGTGGGATATGTGCAATTCTCTCGGCGGCGTGAATGCCGAACGCCCCGTAAGTGTAATTCCTTTCATCGGTATCGGCGGCGCCTACGTATGGGACATCCAGTCGGACGGCACCAACATCCCGCACAACGACGGCAGCATGCGTACACGTCAATGGACTCTTCCCGTATCGGCCGGTATCCAGCTCCGTTTCCGTCTCTGCCGCTACGTTGACTTCTTCCTTGAAGGCCGCGCAGGCTTCTACGGCGACAACTTCAACGGCGCAGCATGGAACGGTCCCGTCGACGTGCTGATTTCCACCACCGGCGGCTTCAACATCAACTTCGGAGGCGTGAAGTACCAGGCTTACAACGCATGCAAGGACCTCGCCTACATCAACTCGCTCAACGGTCAGGTCAATGCCCTCCGTGGCGACCTCGCTGCCACCGCCGCCGCACTTGCCGCAGCCGAGTCACAACTCCCCTGCCCCGAAGTGAAAGCTGCTGAATGCCCCGAGTCGACTGCAGCTCCCATGATGTCGACTGTCCGCTTCACAATCAATTCCTCCAAGATTACCGACGAGGAGATGGTCAACGTCTACAACACCGCGCAGTATCTGAAGGATAATCCCGACGTCAACGTGGTGATTAAAGGTTATGCCGACAAAGACACCGGCACAAGCCAATACAATCAGGCCCTGTCCGAGCGTCGTGCGAAAGCCGTCTACGATGTTCTCACAAAGACCTACGGCATCAACGCAAATCGTCTCAGCATCGATGCAAAAGGCAGCTCCAGCCAGCCCTATTCGACCAACGACTGGAACCGCATCGTAATCTTCGTTCCCGGCAACTGATTCTCCAAGTAAGGTTGACTGCACCAAAGCCGGAAACCGACAACTGAAACATACCACAATATTTATCAGGCGGAGCGCCACAGCGCTCCGCCTGTTTTGTTTGGAAATAAAAATTTAGCTATCTTTGCAAGAGTATAATACCAACCGAAACAAACTATAGTTTTTATGGAAACGAAGAAACTAAAAATCAGAGATTTGACTCTCCGCGACGGACAGCAGAGCCTTTTCGCCACCCGTCTGCGCCAGCAGGACATCGACCCGCTGCTGCCATTATATCACGACGCAGGCTTCTATATTATGGAAGTATGGGGCGGAGCGGTTCCCGACTCTGTAATGCGTTACCTCGACGAATCGCCGTGGGTTCGCCTGCGCACCATAAGCGAAGCCATCGAAGGGAAGTCGCTTCTTTCGGCTCTTTCGCGCGGCCGAAACCTCTTCGGTTATGTCCCCTATCCCGATGCCGTTCTCGAAGGCTTCTATAAGGAGGCCATCAAAAACGGCCTCAACGTGATGCGTATCTTCGACGCCCTCAACGACATCGACAACGTAAAGGAATCCATCCGCCTCATCAACGAACTCGGCGGAATAGCCGATGCAGCCGTATGCTATACCGTAGATCCGAAAGACGAAGTGGCCCCTGCTCCCAAAAAGGGATTCCTGGCCTCGCTCTTCGGCAAAAAGGAGACTCCCAAGGCATCCGAGAAAATCTTCACCGACGAGTATTTCGTCACCAAAGCCGTGGAGATGGAGCGCCTTGGCGCGAAAATCATCACGCTCAAGGATATGGCCGGCCTTGTCAACCCGCTTCGCGCCGCATCGATTATCGGCAAACTGAAGCAGGCAGTTAAAGTCCCCGTGGACTTCCACACCCACTGCACCCCCGGCTACGGCCTGGCCTCCTCGCTCATGGCTATCCTCAACGGTGTGGACATCCTCGATACCAACATATGGTTCTTCGGCGAAGGCTCGGCCGCTCCCGCCATCGAGCTGGTCTACATTTTCTGTAAGAAACTCGGCGTGGAGGTAGATGTCGACATGGAGAAAGTGGGCGAAATCCGCGACCGCCTGGAAGGCATCCGCCGCAACCTTGCCGACGTAGACCTCAACAAGGATAAATTCCCGCGCCACTTCAACCCGCTCACCGACCAGCTCCCCGCCGAAGTCGATGCCCTCTTCGACCAGGCCATTGCTGCCGCAAAGGCTCTCGACGAGGCTACCCTGCTCGACTGCTGCCATGCTATCGAAGACTACTTCGGATTCCCGAAACCCAACCTCCTTGTCAAGGAAGCGGAAGTGCCCGGCGGCATGTACTCCAACATGGTCGCTCAGCTCAAGGCACTCGGCTCGTCGGAACTTCTCGAGGATGCAATGAAACTCATCCCGAAGGTGCGCCGCGACGCAGGTCTGGTTCCTCTTGTCACACCTACCTCCCAGATTGTAGGCGCTCAGGCCGTGAACCTCGCAATCGACCGCAAGAAAGGCAACCCCGACTACACCAATACCTCCAACCAGTTCATCTCGCTTGTAAAAGGCGAATACGGTCATACACCCGCCCCGATTGATCCGGCGTTCCGCGAGAAAATCACAGGCGACGCCACCGAACGCCCCTACGACGTATCGAAATACCGCAAGCCGGAGAATCCCGTTGTAGAGGAATTCGGCGGAGTAAAACTTGCCTCCAACAACGAGGAATATCTCCTGCTCGAACTTCTGCCCAACGTGGCCAACAAGTTCCTCCGCAACCGCCGCGCCGAAGAATACGCCGCCAAGCAGCCTAAGGAAGAACCTAAAGCCGAAGCCCCCAAGTCCGAAGCCGCCAAAGCCGATGCAGAACCCATCACCGGCGAAGTCTTCTCCGCACCGATGGGTGGACGAATCATCGAAATCAACGTAAAAGCCGGCGATACGGTCAAGAAAGGTCAGGTGATGCTCGTCTACGAGGCAATGAAGATGGAAAATGACCTTGAGGCCGATCGCGACCTGAAGGTGAAGCGCGTGTTTGTCAATGTCGACGATGTAGTCGGCACCGATGCTCCGCTCATCGAATTCGAATAAAGCCTGAATTAACCGATAAGCAATAGATCAGGCGGTGTGTCAACCGGATTCAGATTGACGCACCGCCTTTCTTTTAGGGCCTGGAATGTTCTCTCAGAGAAAAAGAGGATTATTTAAGCAGACCGACTGCTTTCTCCTTGGCCGACTGAGCGGCATTTTCCACCGCTGCGCTGGCTTTATCCGCAGCATCCGATGCTGCGTCGGAAACTCCCTGCTTTACATTTTCTACAGCTTCACCTGCCTTAGCGGCCACAGCCCCTTTCACGGAATCGACCGCGGCGGCGCCGGCAGTTCGGAGTGAATCGGTGGAGGCGTTTTTCAGTGAGTCGGCCGAAGCGGGGAATTTATCCACGGCCTCTTTTACCGCGTTGAACGTAGAAACAAGTGCGGGGGCCTTTTTCTCCACTATGGGTTGAATGTCGGCAAGATATTTCTTTGCCTCCTCCACTTTCCCCTCGGCGGCAAGTTTCTGTGCATAGGCCTGAGCCCGGTCTACATAAATTGCAATCGAATCTGCATTCGTGCAATTCTCGATTTTCATCTTGAAATCATTGGATTCCTCGCTTGCAGCCTTATCTGCTTTGGAACACGAGGCAAACGAAATCGCAGCCAGAGCGGCGACTGCCATTAAAATCTTTTTCATTGACTTATAATTTAAATTCCTTAAATTATAACATCAGTTGAAGCGAATTGTTGACAAAATCAAAATCAAAAGGCAAATTTACCTGCTGAATCTATAAATAAGCCGGTCGGTAAGTATCTGGTCGAAATTATTTTAAATCATTTAGTATGCCACGAAACATCGTCCTGTCGGTCGTAAAAGGTATCGCCATCATTCTGATGGTTGTGGGCCACGCCGAGGCTCCCGACTTCCTGACCCGCTGGATCTACACGTTCCATATGCCGGTGTTTTTCATCGCCGCAGGTTACTTTTTCAGCCGCCGCTATCTGGACGACCCATGGAGCTTCTGCGCGAAGCGTTTCCGCGGACTATATATCCCGTTTCTTAAATGGAGTCTGGTTTTTCTGCTGCTGCACAACCTATGGTTTCATCTTGGTGTGCTCAACGAGCAGTTCGGCAACTGGACCGGAGGTGTGACCCACCCCTATACGTTCCAACAGGCGGCTCAGCGCCTGGTGCTGATTGTCACCTCCATGAGCGGATACGATGAGTTTATCGCCGGGGCATTCTGGTTTTTCCGGGGGCTGCTCGTGGCCAGTATCCTGTTCTTGGTTCTATACCGCATTGTCGACAGCCACACGAAGCTCGGTGCAGGCGCAGCCGCGACTCTGATATGCCTTGCAGCGTTGTCATTCAATGCCTTCCGCCTGTTCAACGGGCTCAAGATTCCGTTTATCCCCAACGGCGGACTACGCGAGGTGTGGGGTCTATTCTTTTTCGGCGTGGGAGTTCTGTACCGCCGGTTCGAGCCGAGGGTGAAGGAAACATGGTGGCTGACGGCCATCTACGCCGCGGCACTCTGTGCGGCAACACATCTACATTGCTGCGGAATGAACAACACCGGCAAGCCAGTCGACCTGCTGACACTCCCCGTCACCGGCACCATCGGGTTTCTGATGCTGATTTACATATCCCGACGCATAGCGCAGTCCGGAGGCACCATAGCGCGCATTCTGGCCTATGTGGGCGACAATACGCTCTACGTCTTCATCTTCCATATCCTCGCATTTAAGGCCGTCAGTCTGTTGAAGGTGCTGTGGTATGGTCTCGACCCGGGGCATATCGGCTGCCACATGGTAATCCACTACCGCAACCACGAAGACCTCTTCTGGATTCTCTACTCTCTGGCGGGAGTAGCGCTCCCACTCATCGGCCTGCGCCTCTGGCAGATGTGCCCGCGCCCATTCCGCCGAAATACTCCTGCCACCGCCTGACGACAACCTGCGATACTGCGCACAGAATGCCGTAAACTTCGCACGAAATGGAGGCCATAGAGATAAATGTTAAATAATTGCTGTTGCGGGAAAACAATCAGGCACCGGTTGGCGTTAATAAGGTAAAAGCTATTTTAACCAAACCATATTTATTGTTATGAAGAATTTTGATATCATTCTTGCCGTTATCGGCGGCGCTCTGGTTGGCGCTTCGCTCGGTCTGCTCTTTGCTCCCGAAAAAGGTGAGGACCTGCGCGGTGAAATCGCCCGTTTCCTCGAGTCTAAAGGTATTACCCTGAAGAAAAACAAGCTCGACCAGCTCGTCGACGAACTCAAGGAAGAGATCCAGAAATAATCAATACTAATTATATAAAGCCTACAGCTATGAGAGCACTTACATTGCTTTACGCCTTTCTCGGCGGCGCAGCCGTCGGAGCCGGAGCCGCCCTTCTTTTCGCGCCTGAAAAAGGTGAGGAACTTCGCGAAGAAATCAAACATTACCTCAAAAAATATGGTGTATGCAAATGCACGCAGCAGGAAGAACTTGAGGAACTTGTCGACGAAATCGCCGAAGAAATAAATAAATAACGATTTCTCCTCCACTCTCCTTCAAGATAATGGGTTAATATTGCCGGACTTACATTTGATTAAGCCCGGCAATATTCACAGCCCTTGAAAAACATTTCTCCTTCCTCTCAGTGGATATTTCGTAATTCAAATTCTCAGCTAATTCATCCATGAAATCTTCGGGTACACTTTCCTCGCTCAAGGAACTTCTGATTCGTCTGTGCAGACTCTATGTCGAGAATGCAAAACTGACACTCACCGAAAAGCTCACGCTGCTGCTCTCGGCGGCTCTGCTTGTAATTATCTCGCTTGTATTAGGAGTGTTCGCTCTTGCTTTCTTTGCCGGAGCCGCGATTGAAGCGCTCGAGCTCGTCATGGTTCCATGGCTCTCCTATCTGATTCTGGGAGGTGTATTCATTTTGCTCATGCTCTTGACTGTATTCATGCGCAAGCCGTTAATCATCAACCCGATTGCCAGATTCATAAGCCGCCTGATATTCGATGTGCAGCCCAAAGACGACCCGGAGAATTAAGCCATTACCCTACATCAATCGTTCTGCCTCATGACCACTAATAAAATATCCCGGACGAAAGGCCACGGCCATCCTCACCGTCCGACCGCAACCGACGCATCCGCGACTACGTTCAAAGGCTACGATCTCGACAAGCTGAGATATAAAATTGTAGTGAACCGTTTAAAGATTTCCCTGACACAGGACCGGCTTCTGATGCTCGTTTCCCCCCGTATGCAGCGCAACGCCAACACACTCACCGGCTATGTTTCGGGCGTCAATTCCTTCATACGCTATTTCGACATCGCCATGGTTGCGTTCACTATATTCCACAAACTTGCATCAATCTGGCGATTCTTCTTTCCCCGTCGCCAGAAATAATTCGGGAAATGGGCTTCCTTATGTAGCCGCCGGCAATCTAAATTCATCGAAGGAATAGTGTTTCTCGTAGAAACTGATTATCTTTGCATCTACAAAAGATTTCAAGCCATTCGATGAACAACTACACAGAAGTAAACTTTCACTTTCACATACCCGCTGCCGGCGAACAGCTTACGACGGATACAGCGTCAGATGTGCTTTCGGCCATGCTCGCCGATGTCGGATACGAAAGCTTCGTACAGCAGGGCGATGCTCTGGCTGCTTATATTCCGGCCTCGCAATTCGATAGGGCAACTCTCGATGAAACAATTCTTGCGTTTCCCCTTCCCGTTGCCGTTACCACGGAAATTAAGGAGATAGAGGGTGTCGACTGGAACGCCGAATGGGAGAAAAACTACTTCAAACCTATTGTGGTAGCCGGCCAATGCTGTGTCCACAGCACATTCCATACTGACTATCCGCAATGCCGATATGATATCGTAATCGACCCTAAGATGGCCTTCGGCACCGGCCACCACGCAACCACATCGCAGATAATCGCTCGCCTGCTTGCCACCGACCTGCAGGGAAAAAGCGTGATAGATATGGGAACCGGCACAGGCATCCTGGCCATACTCGCCCGCATGCGCGGTGCGTCGTCGGTAACCGCCATCGAAATCGACCCTGCCGCAGAAGCCAACGCACGCGAAAACATGCAGCTCAACGACTGTCGCGACATCGACCTGCGCCTGGGGGGCGCCGAACAGCTCGCGGGATGCTCAGCCGACCTTTTCATCGCCAACATCAACCGCAACATCATACTCAATGACCTCAGCCGCTACGCGGCGACTCTCGCTCCGGGAGCGATTATGCTGCTGAGCGGCTTCTACGAGGCTGACATCCCCATGATTCTGCGGAAAGCCGCCGCCGAACGCCTCGCCGACGGCGGTCACACCGTGATGGGCGACAACTGGGCATGTCTCACCCTGAAAAAGGCTGCAAAATGATTCTCCGAAAGTTCATCATCGCGTTCTGCTTATTCCTTTCCGGCGGCATATGCGGCAGTGAGGCGTGCGCTCAGGCAGCTCCCGACACTGTTACGGTTGAAAATGTGGAGACTCTTGTGCCGGTTGAACCAAACCGAGTCACCGACCCCTACGACCCCTTCACGGAACACGGCTATCTCGGACATTTCACGTGGGGCGCCCAGCTATCCAGCGGCGTAGACATGACTACCCACGATATGACAAACTTTTCAATCGGAGCTGAGTTCGGCTATAAAAACCGGTGGCTCCGCTTCGTAGGTGTAGGCGCATCCATAATGTCGATGATGAACAACTCCTCGCGCTGCTATCCCGTCTACGCTATGGTGCGCACCTCCTTTTCCAAATACCATAAACTTTGCTTTCTTGAGCTACGCGGGGGAGTATCGTTCAACAGCATACTCGACTCATCGCACGCCACAGGCGCTTACGGATCGGCCGGAATCGGAATCACGATGGCTCACGGTCGCACATTCTCGTCGCATGTCGTTCTTCGTGCGGAGGTCATGCCAATCAAGGCAAGCTACAGCGATCCGTCGCTCGATTTCAGCTATACATTAGCCCTTGCCTGCATCGGCATCGGCATAGCGTTCTGACAATTAGTATTATCTATTTTGTCCGCCAATCAGAACCTGAAGAATTCCTTGGCATTTCCATATGCCACTTTGGCTACAATCTCACGACCGATAAAGTCAATTTCCGATGCAGGGAGGAGACCCTGCTCGATGTCGTTGCCTATGAGGTTGCAGAGCGTGCGACGGAAATATTCGTGGCGCGGATAGGAAAGGAAGGAACGCGAGTCGGTGAGCATGCCTACAAACCGGCTTAAAAGTCCGAGATTCGAGAGGGCGTTCATCTGGCGCTCCATACCGTCCTTCTGGTCGAGGAACCACCACCCCGATCCGAACTGGATTTTTCCGGCGCCATAGCGTCCGTCCTGAAAGTTGCCTATCATGGTGGCAACCATCTCGTTGTCGCGCGGATTCAGGTTGTAGATTATGGTACGAGGCAGTTTGTCACGCAGCGCCAGACGGTCGAAGAAACGGCTCATCTGCTCGCCCACAGTGAAATCGCCTATGGAATCGAAACCTGTATCAGGTCCGAGAAGGCGCATCATGCGGGTATTATTGTTGCGCAGAGCGCCATAGTGGAACTGTTGAGTCCAGTCTGCATCGTGGTCCATTACGGCAAACTCCACAAGCATGGCCGACTTGAATTTCGAAATCTCGATGTCGGTAAGTTCTTTTCCGGATGTCACCTTACGGAAAATGGCGTCGACCTCCTCCGGGGTGTATTCATCGGCATAGAAGCCACCGAGGCCATGGTCGCTCAGACGGCAGCCAACCGAGGCGAAAAAGTCGTGGCGCTTCTGCAAGGCCGCGATAAGATCGGCGAATGTTTCGATTCTCATGCCGGCCACGTCGGCAAGTTTAGCGATGTATGCGGTATATGCCGCTGCATCTTCTACAGCCATAGCCTTGTCGGGACGCCACGTAGGAAGCATCTTCACCTTGAAACCAGACTGTCGGGTGCGGATATGATGTTCAAGGCTATCGACCGGATCGTCGGTGGTGCAGACCGCCTCCACACGGTAATGCTCCATCAGGCCGCGGGCCGACCGGTCGGGCTGCTGAAGGCGTTCGGAGCAATAGTCGTAGATTTCGCGGGCCGTGGCCGGCGAAAGGAGCTTGTCGACCCCGAAGACGGTGCGAAGTTCCAGGTGTGTCCAGTGATACAGAGGATTGCGCATCGTGTATGGCACCGTCTCGGCCCACTTCTCGAATTTCTCCCAGTCGGAAGTGTCTTTACCTGTAATATACCGCTCGTCGATTCCGTTGGTGCGCATGGCACGCCATTTATAATGGTCGCCCTCAAGCCATATGCGGCTCAGGTTTTCAAATACGTGGTTGTCGGCCACATACTGCGGATTAAGGTGGCAATGATAGTCGATAATCGGCTGTGGTGCCGCATATTCATGATAGAGACGCTGAGCCGTGGCGGTCTGCAGCAGGAAGTTTTCATCATTAAACTGCTTCATGGCAAGATTAAGCTGGAGTTAATAACAGATTGCTTCACAAAGTTAAGCAGAATTCTTCAACAATCTCAGCCGAAACGCGAAAAAAGCGTTACCTTTGACACCATAATATCTGTTTCCCGATCCCGATGAACGAAGAATCACTCAGCCAGCTATATCTCAAGGATACCGCTTTCGGCGAACTGATGCAGCGGCGTATTTTCAACGTACTGCTTGTAGCCTCCCCCTACGACGCCTTCATGATGGAGGAAGACGGGCGCGTGGAGGAACAGCTTTACAACGAGTATGTGGCACTCAATCTCTCGTCGCCTCCGCGCATCACCCGTGTGGCTAACATCGACGGCGCCCTCGAGGCGATGCAGGCCAAGCATTTCGATCTGGTGATTGCCATGCCAGGCATGGATATTTCCGCCACCTTCTCCACGGCGAAGACCATCAAGGCCGAGTTTCCGGCGGTGCCGATTGTTGTTCTGACGCCATTTTCAAAAGAAGTATCGCGCACCCTCGCTACCCAGGATTTCGCAGGCATCGACTACGTTTTCTCCTGGCTGGGCAATGTAGATCTCCTGCTGGCAATCATAAAACTGCTGGAAGACAAGATGAACGCAGAGCACGACGTGCTCAACGTGGGAGTGCAGATGATACTTATGGTGGAGGACTCCGTGCGTTTCTATTCCTCCATTCTCCCTCACTTATATAAGTTTCTGCTTACTCAGAGCGTGATTTTCTCGACCGAGGCTCTAAACGAGCACGAGAAGATGTTGCGCATGCGCGGTCGTCCCAAAGTGATTCTCGCCCGTAACTACGAGGAGGCGATGCAACTTTATGAAAAATTCGCCGACAAGATGCTCGGCCTGATTACCGACGTATCGTTCATGCGCCAGGGGCAGAAAGACCCTCTGGCGGGCATCCGCTTCGCCAATCATGTGCGCGCGCTCGATCCCTACCTCCCGATTATCGTGGAATCGACCGAGAGCACCAACGGCGCGCTGGTGAAAAACTTCGACGGCATTTTCCTCGACAAGACTTCGAAGAAACTCCCCGTTGATCTGGGAAAGACCGTGAAGGAATGCTTCGGATTCGGCGACTTCATATTCCGTGACCCGGCCACAGGTCAGGAAATCATGCGGGTATCGTCGGTCAACGAGCTGCAGAAGCGCATGTTCGACATCCCCTCGGAGTCGTTGCTGTTTCACGCCCGCCGCAACGATATCTCGCGATGGCTCTACTCGCGCGCAATGTTTCCCATCGCCGATGTGGTGAAGAACCACCGCTTCAACTCGCTCGACGAGGCACCGGCGGTAAAGCGGCTATTCTTCGACCTCATCGTAAAATACCGCAAGATGAAAAACCGGGGGGTGGTGGCAGAATTCCGTAAGGACCGTTTCGACTACTACAGCAACTTCGCGCGCATCGGCCAGGGCTCGCTCGGTGGCAAAGGGCGTGGCCTGGCATTCATCGACTCAATCATCAAGAAACACCCCGAGTGCGACAACTACCATGGCGTGACCATCTCAATACCGCGCACGGTGGTGCTCTGCACCGACATATTCGACGAATTCATGGTGGAGAACGACCTCTATCCCATCGCGCTGAGCGACGCACCCGACGAGGAAATACTCCAGCACTTCCTAAAGGCACGGCTTCCCGAACGCGTAATCCAGGATCTCGAGGCCCTCACCGACGTGGTCGGCCGCCCGCTGGCGGTACGCTCGTCGAGCCTGCTCGAGGACTCCCACTATCAGCCTTTCGCCGGCGTTTACGCCACGTATATGATTCCGCATGTCGACAACCGCGATATGATGAGCCGGCTTCTCCGCGATGCAATCAAGGGAGTGTATGCCTCGGAATTCTACGCCGAGAGCAAAGCCTATATGACGGCCACCTCCAACGTGATCGACCAGGAGAAGATGGCCGTGATAATCCAGGAGGTAGTAGGCAAGGAATACGACGGGTACTATTTCCCGTCGTTCTCGGGCGTAGGACGCTCGCTCAACTACTACCCTCTCAACAACGAGATGCCAGATGAGGGCGTCGCCGAGGTTGCCGTGGGACTGGGCAAGTATATCGTAGACGGAGGAAGAGCATTGAGATTCTCGCCTGCCCATCCCCGTAAAGTGCTTCAGACCTCGACACTCGACCTTGCCCTGCGCGATACCCAGCGCGAACTGTACTGCCTCAACCTCAACGAGGTGAACGACGATTTCCGCGTCGACGACTCATTCAACCTTACGGTTTCATCGGTTCAGGACTTCAGGGATACTGACGCGCTCGACCTGCTTGTATCGACCTACGACGCCAACAACCGGATAATCCGCGATACAGCCATTGGGCCCGGACGCAAAGTAGTGACATTCGCCAACATCCTCACCCACGATGCGTTCCCGCTGGCCGAGGCCGTTAAATTCATGCTTACGGAGGGTCAGAAGGAAATGCAGCGCCCCGTGGAAATAGAATTCGCCGGCAATATCGACAATACTCGCGGAGGAAGCGCCGACACACCCAAAGGACATCTATACTGGTTGCAGATCCGGCCTATAATCGACCGCAAGGACGATATAAACGCCACAATGCTGACGTTGCCCGACAATCAGCTGATTCTTAAATCAAACACAGCGCTCGGACATGGCACTACCGACAACGTGAACCATATAGTGTACGTCCGCACCGAGACGTTCTCCTCCGAGCGCAATGTGGAGATTGCCGAGGAAATAGCAAGAATCAACAAAGATTTCGTAGCGCGCGGCGAAGGCTACATACTCGTCGGACCGGGCCGCTGGGGCTCGAGCGACCGCGCACTCGGCATCCCCGTGAAATGGGCCGACATCGCCGGAGCGCGCCTCATCGTGGAACTCACACTCGACAACTACCGCATCGAACCGAGCCAGGGCACGCATTTCTTCCAGAACCTCACCTCGTTCGGTGTGGGCTACTTCACCGTCAACCCCTTCGGAGGCAACGACTATATCGATATCGACTGGCTCAACAGCATGCCGGCCGAATACGAGAGCGAACGCATCAGGGTTGTAAGGCTGGACGCGCCTTGTATAATCGGAATCGACGGTAAGAAAGGAAGGGGTGTAATAGTCAAACCCGGCTACAGCGACATGCCGGAAGAGAATATCCTATAGATTTCGCGCTCAAGCCTCTGCATTACAAGTATCAGGGCTTCAATGCGGACTGAAACGCCCGTGCGCGCCCGGCCCATTGGCTCGGTACGCTGTCGATCGGCATCACGGCGAAATTTCTCTGCGCGCCCGACGGAGGGACCGTATAGACAAGGTGATAGAATGCCGTATCGACATACGCCTTACCTACGCTGTCGCGCCGCAGACGCACTTCAGCCATTGCACCCCCTCGGGTGTCGCGCGTCTTCATGTTCGAAATCAGATTGCCGAGGGAATACACCGTCACGCGTCCGGGCGCATAGCGGTCGGAAGTAAGCCGAAGAGGCTGAACCACATGCGGATGTCCACCGATAATCATTTCCACGCCGCAACGGCGCAGAAAATCGGCATGCCGACGTTCAGAAGCTACAGGAAGGAGCACATACTCCTCTCCCCAGTGCATACAGGCGGCAATGAGTTCAGCTCCGGCCTCGCGCAACATCCTTACGTCGGCGGCGATACGGTCGTGGTCGATATAGTCGACCACCACATCACCCTTCACCTCGAAGCCGTTAGTACCGTAAGTATAATTCAGAAATCCCACCTTAAAGCCCCTGATATTCCTTACCATCGGAAGCGCTGTGGTTCTCGCAGCCTTATCGCGATACGTTCCTATATGGTCTACGTGGGCCGAATCCAATACGGCGAGCGTATACAGCAATCCTTTGTCGCGGCGGTCGAGGGTATGATTGTTGGCCGTAAGAAATAGGTCGAAGCCGGCCTCACGGAGCGCATCGACATACGATGCCGGCGCGTTGAAACAGGGATATCCGGTAAAATTGTGTGTGCCGATCGGAGTTTCGAGATTGACCACAGCATAGTCGGAAGCACCGACAATCGGCGCGATGGCGTCGAAGCAACCGGAATAGTCGTATGCCCCGTCGGCCACGCGTGCAGCATCAATCTGCGCCTGATGCATCATGGCATCGCCGGCAAAAAGAAGCGTGGCCTCAGCGGGAGCGGTGAGAGCTCTCACCAGATTCATGGCGATTGCAAGAATGGCCTCGTTCATTTGTCAGAGTTTCTTCGACTTCGCTTCCACAATCAGCATCGGACCCGGAACTATGAAGAGTTCCAGACGCCGGTTGGCCTGACGGCCTTTCATTGAATTATTGTTCATTCCGGCCATCGGCTCACTGTCGGCCATCGGGTAACCCTGCAGCATATCTGTCTGGGCCGCTTTCGTATCGAAATAGTTGTAGAGCGAAACAATGCGCTTCTCCGTAAGGTCGTAAAGGTATCTGTCGGACCCTGTATTGTCGGAATGCATGGCCAGAATCACTTTGAACTTGCCGTGGGTACGGAAATAGGATAGAAACGGCTTCAGAGCGGCATCGGCCGAAGCCGTGAGCAGCGTGTCGTTTGGTGCGAAAAGCTTGTCGGCCGGGATGGTAGCTATAACAACCTCTCCCCTGCGCATGGTCTCGACCTTATAGCCCATTTTCTGCAGACTCTGGGCCTCACGCTTCATGACGGTGCGGATATAGTTTTTCTGTTTTTCAGGCACTTCCGGCACCATAAGCGTCTCGTCGAGCGTAAGTTCGGAAATATCGACCATCTCCTGATTCGCGCCGGAAGCCTTCTGGGCGCCGGCATTGAACGGGGGCATCATACAAGCCGTGAGCGCCAGAGCCACGGCAATCGGACGGACCGTCAGACGCCAAGCTGCCGATATATTGAATATGTTCATGTTCCCTTGTTCAGATAATGGAGTCCTCATAATCCATTTCGGCGCGTACCATGAGGGGCACATCCTCCGGAGCGACACTCGCGCCCTTGTCCTTGCCGAGCATACGCACAACGTAGTCGACCACCTCCTGCTCAATGTCGTCGGGCTCATCGTCCGGATCCGACTCAAGCTCGAGCAGACCGTTTTCATCATAGAAATCCCATATCATGTCGATAACATTGAACACTTCATCATCGGGATAGGCCGTGCGGCCGTTTTCCACCAGTCGGGCATTGATGAATTCTATAGCCTTCTGTTCGTCAAATTCCATAACGGTAAAAATTACGTTTTACAAAAAACTCATGCCATGAGGGGGCGCTACACCCATTGCAGGCTCAGATATCGAGCAATCCGTCGGGCAGGTCGAGAGTAATAATGCGGTTTTCAGTATCGATGTCCACAACATACTCGTCGGCCACAGGCACCATCACGTTGCGGCCGTCGGGCGTTTCTATTATAAACAAATAATTGTCGGTAGTATCATCGAGATCTATGATTTTTCCGATGGGTTTTTCAGAAGAATTAACAGTGAAACCCACGAAATCCGACGCATAAAAACCATCCTCGGAACATTCATCCGATATAGCCTCTTCACGCAGCGCATAAAGTGTCGACTGGCAAAGAGCCGCAGCCTGACGCTCGTCGGCAATTCCGTCGATGGAAATCAGGTCGGTCTCCGAACTTTTCGGGCGCACCGAATTCAGAAAAAACGGCACATAGATACCATCCATCTCAAGGATAACACACCTCAGCGCGGCCAGATCGACATCTGCCGTAAGAAGCACCGTGATTTCGCCGTTGATACCGTGGGGCTTCATGAGTTTTCCCACCGTGGTGAGGATTTCTGGAGAGATAATCGGCTGCATTGGCTGAATATCCGTTTAAATTAATACGCCGGTCCGGTTATTTCTTCTTCTTTTTCTTTACGGTCGCCACAGGCTGCGCCTTGAATTCATGAAGGCGGACGCTACTGGCGTCCAGTCGTATTCTCCCCTCGGAAATACTGTAGAGGTCGGTGAACACTTTGGCATCCTCCACGCCGTCGGGATTCACGGCCAGCATCTGCTTCTTCATATGGTTGGCAAGAAGGAACACCAGAGCGTCGCGCTCCGGCCCCGCTTCCATCTCAGCTGCCTTACGCACCATATCCTGAGTTATTTTGCCGTAATGACGCATGGCAAAACGATGCTGATTGTAGCCCACCGGTTCGGGCGAAGTGGCAAGATCAGCTTCGGAAATTACCTCGCAGGGGAAATCCACGTCGAGACGGAAGCCTGACATAATCATAAGATGGTCCCAGAGCTTGTGGGCGTTTTCTGGCGCACGAAGTTCCGGAAAGAGATTACCCATTGAGCGTATAATCGACTGCGCACACGCCGTACGCTCGTCGCGGTTCTCGATTGTAAGACAGAAATCCACCATCCGCTGGATGTTTCTGCCATATTCCGGCAGAACGAGATCAGGCAGATGGGTATTGTAGGTAAGCATTTGTATAGCAGGAGGGAATGTATTACAGCTTGATAAATCGGGCGTGCCGCCGGGATTATTGCGTGAGTCCTGCAATAATCCCGGATGGCTTACACCCTTATTAGAAATAATGCGCGGAGGCGATTACATGTTCATGCCGCCGTCGACCTGGATAACCTGACCGGTGACGTAGCCCGACATGTCGGAAGCAAGGAAAGTAGCCACATTGGCGATGTCCTCGACCTTGCCGCCGCGGCGCAGAGGTATCTTCTTGCACCATTCGGCACGTACATCCTCGGGGAGGGCAGCTGTCATTGCGGTCTCGATGAAGCCGGGAGCGATAGCGTTGGCGCGGATGCCGCGCGAACCGACCTCCTGGGCTACGCTCTTTGCCAGAGCGATAAGGCCGGCCTTGGAGGCAGCATAGTTCGACTGACCTGCATTTCCGTGAACACCGACCACCGACGCCATATTGATGATAGAACCGCTACGCTGACGAAGCATTACGGGGAGCACGGCGTGGATGAAGTTGAACGCGCTCTTGAGGTTTACGGCGATTACGGCATCCCACTGGGCCTCGGTCATACGCATCATAAGACCATCTTTGGTGATACCGGCGTTGTTTACGAGAATATCGATGGAGCCGAAATCCTGATGAATCTGTTTTACGACCTCTTCGGTCTGGGCGAAATCGGCGGCATTGGATGCATAGCCTTTCACCTTCACGCCGAGAGCGGCAATTTCCTCTTCGGTCTTCTTTCCGTTTTCGTCGATTACGAGATCGGTGAAGGCGATGTTGGCGCCTTCACGGGCAAAACGCAGGGCAATCTCCTTGCCGATGCCGCGGGCGGCGCCGGTGACGATTGCAGTTTTTCCTTCAAGTAGTTTCATTGTCGAGTTCTTGTTTATATACGGATATATAATGTTGTCTGGTTATACCGGCGAACCGGCGACAGGGTTGCCAACGCTGATGGCATCGAGAATGAAGTCGACGGCCGAGGAGAATGTATCGTCGCGCGACATTCCCACTACCTCGAGGAGACGATCAGAGGCCGTGGCGTCGACACCGAGCATCATCAGCACCACGAGCGGCACCACCCTCGCGGCCACATCGGCGCGGAACTCGCCCGAGGCCACACCCTGCGCCACCACGTCGCGAAGTATCTCCACCTCCTTGATGGCGGCAAGACGGCGGATTTTTCCTACCCGTTTCCCTTCGAGCAGCGACATTAGCGGACGCGGGTCTGCGCTTCGCTGGGCAGCCTCGCACCGCAGCGTCTCGAAACGCGCGAAAAGTATGCTGCGCAACTTCTCGCGGGCCGAGAGGTCGCTCTGCTGAACAGCTCTCTCGCGGGCCACGGCCTGCTCTCCCTCGCGCTCTATCACGGCCTGATGGATTTCGCGCTTATTGCGGAAATAGGTGTAGAGCGTTCGCCGTCCGCGGTCGGAGGCGGCGGCGATATCGAGCATGGTGGTGTTCTCCACCCCCTTTCGTGCGAAAAGCTGGCGGGCGACTTCGATAAGTCTGTCGCGGGTTTTGCTGACCATAGGGCAGGGTGGGTTGTAGCTAAAGTGCTAAAAGCTTGGCGAAGTTACAATAAAGATTTGGTATTCGCAATAGGATTATTTTGGTTAACTTTGTACCGATACAGACAACTATGCGCAATCCCGACCGACAAACCACCTTCCGCTTCCGCCAGTTTGAGGTAAGCAATAAGCTGAGTGCCATGAAAATAGGCACGGATGCAGTGTTGCTCGGAGCCTGGGCGTTCGAGGCGTCGGGCTTCGGCGCCCGCTCCGACCTTAGGGCACTCGATATAGGCTGCGGCACCGGAGTGCTTTCGCTGATGCTTGCCCAGCGTTTCGCCCAATGGTTTACAGGTTTGTCGGTACTCGGCATCGACATCGACGCCGATGCTGCTACAGAGGCGTCCGCGAATTTCAGCCGGTCGCCGTGGGCTGCTCGTCTGGAGGCGTTCCAGGTCGATTTCCGATCTTTCGCGGTCTCCTGCGAGGCGGCCACTTACGATATGATTATCTCCAACCCGCCATTTTTCACGGGAGGCGCCGAGGCTCCCGACGATGCCCGTCGCATCGCACGCCACCAGGAATCGCTCGGCCTGCACGACCTCCTGGTGGGTGCAGCGCGTCTGCTCGCCCCGGAGGGGGTACTGGCAGTGGTGCTCCCAGCCGACAAAGCCGATGAGGCGCGCACAGAGGCGAGGTTCGCCCGACTTGAACTGACACGCGAATGCATCGTCGGCACCACGCCGCGTAAGCCGCCGCGGCGCATCCTGATGGAATTCCGCCACAGCGGCATCGCCACCGCAACGCAACGCGAGAATCTGCTTATCCATACCCCCGAGGGCAGTTTCTCCGACCGGTACAGCCGATTGGTAGAACCGTTCTATCTTCCTAAAGCATAATACATTATAATATGACGACTATAAAACCCGCCACTCCCCTGCTGCGCCCGAATTCCGGGGCTCTCGCGCTTGTGCTGCTCTTCGCGCTGTTCGCCTTCTTCCTGATTCTGCTTTCAATCGTCAGTCCGCTGCTTGTCAAGGTAATCGGTCGACCGGAAAGCGCCATGCGCATCGCCATGGTATTTCAAGATGTGTTCGTATTTATCCTGCCTGCCATAGCTGTGGCACTCGTGGCCAGCCGTCTTCCGGCCCGTCTGCTCGGCGTCGACAAGTCACCCACGCTTCTGCAGATACTTCTTGCCATCGCGACGCTTCTCTGCTCCATCCCGGCGATGAACATGATAATCCAGTGGAACGAAGGATGGCATCTTCCGGAATCGATGGCCGCTATAGAGGAGGCCATGCGACAGATGGAGGAAACTGCCAAAGCCACCACCGATTCGCTGATGGCCGGCGCCTCTGTATGGTCGATGATTGTGTCGGTACTGATTGTGGGCGTAATGGCCGGATTCAGCGAGGAGATTTTCTTCCGTGGAGCATTTCAGCGCGTCATGCAGGCCAACCGCCTGAACGGCCATATCGCCGTATGGACAGCCGCGGCAGTGTTCAGCTTCGTGCACTTCCAGATGTTCGGCTTTGTGCCCCGCATGCTGCTTGGCGCCTTCTTCGGCTATGCTCTATGGTGGACTAACTCGCTGTGGGTTCCGGTAATAGCCCACGCTTTCAACAATTCGCTGGTGGTAATCACCACCTGGCGAACGGCCAATGACCCCGACACCATCCTCGCGGTACTTAACGATGGCGGCTCCACCGAAATCACCATAGGTTCCATAGGCCTCGCCATCGGCTCAGTCATCCTCTCCGCCTGCCTCCTGCGCCTCCTCTACATCACCAGCCGTCCCAAATAAAAAGCTACCCACAATATCTATATTATACACGACGTCCCGCTATGAAAAGCATGGATCCTGAACATGCTTCCATAGCAGGGCGTCTGTTCTTTTCGCAGGCCGAAAAGAACCAAAAAGCCAAGAGGCGCGGAGAAAAGCTTTACGGCGAGGGGGCCGCGCTGCGGCTGGAGCGGCAGAACTCGCTGCGCTCAGACACTGCCGCTCCAAGACGCCGCAGCTTTGCAGCCGCCTCGCCTGCTTTTCTCAGGGCGCCTGCCATCCGGACGGAAACGGCGAGCTGAAGCTCGCTCACAGAACCTCCTTCGGGAAGCCATAGGGCGATGAAACCTCGCTAAAGCTCGGGCAGGAACAAAAATTTTACCTACCGTTGAGGCATAGCGATGGCAACCAGCGGAGGTCGAGGGCGGTCCGGATGTGTTGCGCCATTGACCGATAGGGACCTGGCAACAGCCCGCGGTCGGTCAATCGCTTGGCGCAGGATGCTAATATACAATACATTAGCGCAGATATCAGACTAAATAAATAATGAAAAAGAAATAGCCATTGAATAAATCATGAGAAATTTGAAAAATTTGGAGGGGAAAGGATTGGAATAAACGAAAAATAGCTAAATTTGCGCTTTAATTGTCTGAAGGGCCGCGGACACGGCGACGGACGATACATAAACCAACTGAACGGCTTATGGCAAACATGCTAAGATTCACCAAGATGCATGGCATCGGGAACGACTACATCTACTTCGACTGCACCCGCGGCGAAGAGCGGTCGGGAATCCCGACGGACGTGCTCACCGACAACAGTCGCCTCGGGCGACTGTCGGAAATACTCTCGGACCGCCACACCGGAGTGGGCGGCGACGGAATCATCCTCATACTCCCCTCAGAAATCGCCGACTTCACAATGCGCATTTTCAACGCCGACGGCTCGGAAGCGAAAATGTGTGGCAACGGCATCCGCTGCGTCGGCAAATACATCTTCGACCATGGTCTGGCGACCAAACCCCATCTTACGCTCGAAACTCTTTCGGGCGTAAAATTTTTAGACCTCTACCCTGCCGCCGAGGGCAAAATCGCCACTGTAAAAGTGGATATGGGCGCACCCGTGCTGACACCTGCCGAAATCCCCGTAAACGCCCCCGGCCGCGACAACGGCATGGGCATTCAGGTGGAAGCCAATGGCAAACAATTCACCATCAACGCTGTATCGATGGGAAATCCCCATGGAGTGATATTCACTGAGGAGATTACCGACGCGATGGTGCTTTGCGACGGACCGCAGCTCGAACGCCACCCGATGTGGCCGGACCGCGCCAACATAGAGTTCGTACGCCCCACTGGAGCACACAGCGTGGATATGCGCGTATGGGAACGCGGCAGCGGCGAGACGATGGCCTGCGGCACCGGAGCCTGTGCCACGGCCGTGGCTGCTGTAGCCGC
>UREH01000002.1 GCA_900546835.1 uncultured Porphyromonadaceae bacterium | reverse complement strand
ATTCGGGTGTGGTGAAATCCATCTTCGCCGCGAGTGTTTCGGCGAGCTGGCCGAAGGTGCGCAGGTTGTTGAATGTCAGTTTTATGGGTGTCTGGTTTCCTTGACTGATTCTGCGGGCAACCCGCCACGCGCGTTCGCCCGGTTCCACGCGGTAGGCGCCGTGGGATTTGCCGATGTCCTGGCTCCACAGCATGGCTACGGTCGACCCGAAACGGTCGCCGAGGGCGGCGCGGAGCGAATCCTTGGCCTCCCCGACGGTAGCGTGGCGGGGAATATGCACCCATGTGGCGGTCTCGCCGTCGTAGCCGGCGGCGAGTCGTGTGAAATACCATGCTCCGGCAATCATCACGGCGAATGCCACCAGGAGAATTATTCGGCGCTTGCGTGTTTCGGATTTCTGATCTGCCATAATGTGTCGAATTTTTACGATTGAGTCATGGTGGCGGTATCTGGCTTCTGCGACGCCATGATGCGCAGCCATTTGCGGTAGCCCAGCAGCGATACGGCCGTATAGGCGGCATAAAGCACGGCATAGAAGTAGATGCCCTTATAGAAGTAGAGGGCCACGCATACTATATCTACAACAAACCAGACCAGCCACTGTTCGGCTATCTTGCGCGCCATCATCCACATTCCCACGATGCTCAGCGCGGTGGTGAAGGCGTCGGCGTAGGGCACGGTCGAGTCTGTGCATGTTATAAGCCAGCAGGCCAGAGCTGCCCATAGCGCGGCCGCCACAACCGCCAGCACACTCGCGCGGCGCCACCCCACATGGCTCACCGGCAGCTCCTCCTTCTCCTTTTTGGCGAAGTTGAAGGTCCAGGCCAGGTAGCCGTAGCCGGCCATCACAAGGTAGTAGATGTTGATGGCGAAGTCGGCGTAGAGGCCCTTGCTGAAGTATACCCACATGGAAATCATGGGCATGATCAGCCCCACGAGGAATACCAGACGGTTGGCGTGGTATTCGAACCAGAGGTAGCAGAGTCCTGTGAGCAGCCCGAGGAATTCAATCCATTGCAGTGGCATATATGTGGCGGTTTGGTGTTATGGAGTCAGAAGCGGGCGGTCAGGGTGGCCATCACGTTGGTGGGTGCCTGGGCGGCGTAGCCGGCGTAGCGGTAAATCTCCTTCTTGCCGTCGGGACCTACGGAGTAGCCGGCTCCGGCATATCCGTTGTTGCAGTATTTTTCGTTGAATATGTTGTTGACGCTCAGCCCTACGCGCAGGCTCTTCATTCCGAGCAGTCCGCGGAAGGTGTAGCCCAGATGGAGGTTGCTCACGAAGTACGCCTTGAGCAGGGCTGCCTCGGAGCGGGCGTTGTTCATATACTGTTTTCCCACGTATTGGCTCTGGAGCGACGCGTCGAATCCGGCCACATGGAAGTTGAATGCGTTGTTGAATGTCACGTCGGGCGAGAAAGCGATGGGTGTATCGCCGCAGTCGATAAAGATGGGGTTGGCATACTCCTCTTCGTAGATTACCTCGATGAAGTTACGGATACGGTTGCGCGACAAGGTAAGGCCCCACTGCCAGTCGAACCATTTGAGCGGCTGCAGGGCGCCCTGCAGCTCGATGCCCATGCGGTAGGAGCGGTCTACGTTGGTGCTCTGTGGGTTGCCCGTGTCGGAAAGCTGCCCGGTGAGCACGAGCTGGTCCTTATAGTCCATATAGTAGAGGTTGAGTCCGAGCGAGAAGAGGCTGTGGCTGAAGGTGTAGCCGGCCTCGTAGTCGAAGAGGCGTTCGGCACGCGGATACTCGTGGGGACGGGCGTTGGTGAAGTTGTCGGAGGTCGGCTCCTTGTGGGCAACACTCCACGAGGCGAAGGCGCGGTGGGCGCCGCTCTCGAAGTTCACTCCGGCCTTGGGGTTGAAGAAATCCCAGTTGCGGGCGAAGGCCAATGGAGCCGGAGCATTGATGGAGTAGTCCCAGTAGTCGGCGTCGCCGTCGATGGTGTAATGGATGTGGCGGTACTGCAGGTCGGCGAAGGCCGAGAGCGTGCGCGAGATGTCGACGGTTGCGCGGCCGTAGATATTGGCGTCGGTCTTGCGGCCGATGAAGTCGTAGTAGCGCTGGTCGGGGTTGATCGGGCCGATGTAGTTGCGTACCCAGGTTACGTTGCCGTAATGGTCGCCGTGGAAGCGGTTTACTGCGCCCCCGAGCGTGGCGTTTACGCGTCCCTGACGGTAGTTGAGGCTGAAGGTGCCTCCCCCGAAGCGGTTGGCGAGATATTTGTCGCGTACCAGGTCGGATTTCTTTATGAGCACCTCCTCGGAGTTGAGGTAGGGTTCAAGGCCGTATTCAATGAGGCTACGCTCCGTCTTGAGCTGGGTGTAGTAGCCGAAATCCTTGGTGTAGTGGAGTCCGACGTTGAGGCGCAGGTTGTCGGTAAGGCGCTGATATAGCAGCAGTTGGAAGTGATGCTGGGTGTAGTGGTCCTTCTGGTCGGGGTAGAAGGCGGGATTTCCGTCGTCGTCGGTGTAGAGCCCGCAGGGATTGTATCGGCGGCCGTAGCGCTCCATATCCTCGAGCGATGCGTAGTCCCAGGCCATGTACGTTTCCTCTTTGCCTCCGAAGGCTACGAGACGCACCGTGGTGTTGGCGCTGCGGTAAGCCGCCTGGCCGAAGTAGCTCCATAGGTCGACCGAGGCGCGGTCGATGTAGCCGTCGGAACCCAGGTGGCTTATACGGGCGTCGAAGCTCCAGTGGTCCTTCAGCAGTCCGGATCCTACCCGGATGGATTCGCGGTGGGAGCCGTAGGATCCGTAGGCGCCGGCAAGCTCGGCATAGCCGTCGTCGCTCGGCAGGTCGGTGAGCATGTTGATCGACGCGCCGAAGGCGGCGGCGCCGTTGGTCGACGTGCCTGCGCCTCGCTGCACCTGCACGGAGTTGAGGCTCGACGCCAGGTCGGGCATGTTGACCCAGTATACGCGGTGGCTCTCGGGATTGTTGATTGGCACGCCATTGATGGTCACGTTGATGCGTGTGCCGTCAGTGCCGCGTACGCGCATCGATGTGTAGCCCATTCCCGCGCCCGCGTCGCTGGTGGCCACCATCGATGGGGTCATCTGCAGGAGGTAGGGCACGTCGCGGCCGTCGTTTTCGCGGCTGAGCTGAGTCTTGCTGATGTTGGTGAATGCCACGGGCGTCTTGGCCGTGGCGCGGTTGGCAATCACCTCCACCGAGGGGAGGTGCACACCCCGTGTCGAGGCCGTGTCGGCCGCGACACGGGTGTTGAGGTCTCTACTGGCGGCTGCCACAGCGCTTTCGCCGGCCATGGCAGCGCCCGATACCGCCGTGAAGGCGGCGCACGCGGCTATAAACCGCGAGGCATGGGTGAAGCTTTGCTTGCTCATTGATGAAATTTTCTCTACGCCGGCGTTACCCGGATCAGGTTCGAAGGGTATGATCTCAGCTCCCGCCGTGGCGCCCTACTTAGAGGAAGGCTCTGCAGGACTCCCTCCGGAGTCCTTTCGGCGGGGTAGCACCCCTAATTATTTGTTTTCACCCGCGAAGTTAGCGATTTAATTTTAATCGCCGCCTCCGTCGCGGCATTTTTTTCGTTCAGTCGAGGTCGAGGTAGAAGCGTGGGAAATTGCAGAGGAAAATGTCGTCGCGCTCGGCCAGCGAGCGGCATGCGCGGAGGGTGGAGAGGCTGATGTCGCCAACCGTGTAGCATCCGCGGCCGGATACATAGCTCTCGGTGACACGCAAGAATTTCAGGTCGGCAGGGAGCGCGGCCTCGGGGTGGCGCAGGTAGACGCGCAGCTCCACATCGTCGGTATATTCCGGCAGCCCGGCATGACCTGCTTTCTTGTATTCATAACGGTAGTTGTGGTGGCGCGCCATTACGTCGCTGAGTATCGACGAGGCGGTGGGCATGCTCCCCGCTCCCTTGCCGAACATGAACTGGCGGTCGTAGCATTCGCCGCGGATCACCACACCGTTGTATTCGTCGTCGACGCTGTAGATGTATTTGCCGGGCGCCACGAATTCGGGCATCACGAACATGGTGAATCTCTCCTCGTCGAGCTTCACACACTGGGCCACAAGCTTGATTTTCACACCTTTCTCGCGGGCGTAGTGGATGTCGAAGTCGCTCAGGGTGGAGATGCCGCAGGTGAACACCCGGTCGGGACTTACGTAGCGCCCCAGGGCGTGTACGGTGATTATCACAAGCTTGAAGAGCGAATCGAATCCCTTTACGTCGAAACTCGGGTCGGCTTCGGCGAATCCCAGCGTCTGGGCGCGCCGAAGAGCCTCGCCATAGTCCTCGCCGTGGTCGAACACGCGCGAGAGGATGTAGTTCGACGAGCCGTTGAGGATTCCCTTTACTTCCAGAAGGAGGTCGTTGTCGTAATACTCCTCGAGGTTGCGGATCACGGGTATCGACCCGCAGGCCGAGGCGTCGTAGAGTAGGGCGGTGCCCGTCTGGCGCTGTAGCTCGATGAGTTCAGGCAGGTGGCGTGCGATCATGGCTTTGTTGCCGCTTACCACCGATTTGCCCCGGCGCATGGCTTCGCTGACGATGGCAAACGAGGCCTCGGCGTTGTCAATCACCTCCACCACCAGGTCGATGTCGGGGTCGGAGAGGATGTCAGCCGGGTTGTCGGTAAGGATATTTTCGGGGACCTCTACGGCGCGTGGCTTCGATAGCGAGCGCACGCAGATGCGGCTGATGCGGGCGTGGCAGTTGCGGGCGCGCTGCAGCACCGTGAAGATGCCGCTGCCTACCGTTCCGAGTCCGAAGAGTCCGATATTGAGTTCTTTCATATTATTTTATATATGTGTGTTCAGGATTGGTTCATGAATCCGTTGAGTATTGCGTTGAGCTGCCCGTGCTCCACAAGGAAGCCGTCGTGGCCGAATTCCGAACGGATTTCGCTGTAGACGGCATCGGGAAGCTGACCGGCAAGCTCCTGCATCTCGGGGGGAGTGAATACGATGTCGGTAGTTATGCTGACCACGAGCGCCGGCATCGTCAGCCGGTCGAGGGCACTCTGCAGGCCTCCGCGCCCGCGGCCTATGTCGTGGGTGTCGAAGGCGTCGAGGATGGTTTTGTAGGAATAGGCGTTGAATCGCGCGCTGAGTTTTTCTCCCTGGTGGCGCTGATAGGTGCAGGCGCGGTGCAGGCGCACCGGAGCGTTGTCGCCTTCGGGTGCAGGGAGGTTCTGCTGGGTTGCGTTGTAGCCGAGCGGGCCGCGGTAGGTGAGTAGTCCGATGGCGCGTGCCGCCTCCAGTCCGGCTTTGGCGGCGTCGGAGCGCGGTTCGCCGTAGGTGGAGTCGGCCAGAATGGCCATACGCTGGGTTTCGTCGATAGCGATTGTCCAGGGCGAGGCTTTGGGCGACGTGGCTATGAGCACGAGTCGCCCGAAGCGTTCGGGTTGCTCTGCCGCCCATTCCAGGGCCTGGAAGCCGCCTACGGAACTGCCTACGAGGGTGCCGATACGCTTTATGCCGATGGCATCGGCCAGCAGGGCGAGTGCGCGGGCCATGTCGCGGATGGTCAGCGGCGGAAACCGGTCGTAGTAGGGGTGTCCGGTGGCGGGGTCGGTCCTGAGCGGCCCGGTGCTCCCGTAGCATGAACCTATAATGTTGGCGCACACGGTGAAATGCCGTGCAGGGTCGAGGAATCCTCCCGGCACTACGGTGCCGGGCCACCAGTCGGCCACATCGCTGTTGGCTGTCAGGGCATGGCATACCCATACGGCGTTGTCGCCTCGCTCGTTGAGCTCCCCATAGGTGTGGTAGGCTATCTCAAGATTCTGGAGAACGGCGCCGCATTCGAGCTTGAACGGACGCGGATGTCGGTAGATGTTCAGCATAGTCCGGCGCGGTGGAAGGCTTGTTTGAAATCGTCGATGATGTCCTCCGGGTCTTCGAGCCCCGGGGAGATTCGCAGCAGGGTAGGGGTCACTCTGGCTTTGAGCAGATCGGATGCGGAGAGCTGCTTGTGGGTGGTGGAGGCCGGGTGGGTGACCACGGTTATGGAGTCGCCAATCATGGTCATGTGCGCGGCCAGTTGCAGGGCCTCCACAAAGCGTGCGGTGGTTTCGGTATCCCCTTGGAGCTCGGCGGAGATTACGGGACCGTCGCCGTCGAAGCGGAAGTAGCGGGCGGCATTTGCGTGCCAGGGGTTGTCGGTGAAGCCGATGTAGCTCACGCTCTTCACCTCGGGGGCGTCGCGCAGGAACTCGGCGATACGGCGCGCGGATTTTACCTGATGCGACGCGCGCAGCGACAGAGTTTCCAGCCCAAGAGCCATAAGGTATGAATCGAATGCCGACGGGCATGTGCCGAGGTCGCGCAGGCCGTCTACCCGGCATTTTGCTATGAAGGCGGCGTTGCCGAAGGCGTCGCAGAGGTTCAGGCCATGGTATCCCTCGGAAGGACCGTCGATATTGGGGAAGCGGCCGTTACGCCAGTCGAAGTTACCCCCGTCGACGATTATGCCGCCCATAGCCGTGCCGTGGCCGTTGATCCATTTTGTGGCTGAGTCGCAGATTATATTTGCTCCCCATTCCAGCGGGTTGCAGAGGTAGCCTCCCGCTCCGAACGTATTGTCGACGATAAATGGAATGCCGCAGGCGGCCGCCATGCGGGCCATCCCCTCAAGGTCTGGAACAGCACACGTCGGGTTGCCCATACTCTCGGCGAAGATGGCCTTGGTGCGCCCGTCGGTCAACGCTCCGATAGCCTCGGGCGACGCCTCGGCGCTGATACGCACCTCGATGCCGAGGCGCGGAAGGGTGTGGCGGAACAGGTTGTAGGTGCCACCGTAGAGGAATGGCGAGGTTACAATGTTGTCGCCCGCGCCGGCGAGCATTGTGACTGCCACGAGGATGGCCGACATGCCCGATGAGGTCGCTACTGCCCCCACGCCTCCGTAGAGTGCGGCGATGCGCGTCTCGTAGGCCGTCGTAGTGGGATTCTGCAGGCGTGTGTAGATATTACCCGGCTGGGATAGTTCGAAGAGGTTGGCTGCGTACTCGCAGCTTGAAAAACGGTAGGCGGCAGTGGGGTAGATTGCCAGTCCGCGCGAGCCGGTCGGCTCGTCGGGCGTCAGTCCGGCGTGGATCTGGCGCGTTTCAAAGCGTAGTTTGCTGAAGTCCATACGGTGTCTGATTAAAAAAAACGAGCCCGGCACCTTTGCGGGGTGCCGGGCTGCTATATAACGTTTAATTAAATTTCATGCATAGCCTACCGGCACGATGTGGAGCACATCATGCACATATCCATGGCCATCATCTCCATGCCGGAGTGCATGGGGACCGTCGAAGCTATGTGGCGGATGCGTTTCATCTTTTGCCGGATCGGTTTTGTCCAGTCGGAATCGGCTACGTGCCGATTCATGTGGCAAAATTATATATTATTTCTAAACCGTGCAAATCTTTTTCTGTGTTTCACGATTTTTCATTTTACGCATGTCACACCATGTTTCGTTTTCATTTCATTTTCGGTAGTTGTTGCGCGAACGCAAAATTATTCTTACCTTTGCAGCGCTTTGACCGGCGGCCAGTCGGATCAAAGCCCTTCGGGGCGTAGCGCAGTCCGGTAGCGCACCTGGTTTGGGACCAGGTGGTCGCAGGTTCGAATCCTGTCACCCCGACTAATGTTAAACGCAGTAAATCAAGATGTTATCTTGTTTTGCTGCTTTTTTTGAATGTTACCGGGCTTTTTATGCACTGCATTTTCGGCTTGTGCCTAAAATCTTCCTCGCAGGCAGTTTTGTTTGAGGGGGGAGTTTCTCATAGAATGTGAAGTGGCTTTTTGGGGGAATTTGTTGGTCCGATGGTGGAAGGCTTGTTAATATATTTCAAAAAAATAGAAATATATGGAGGGAATTTTGTACATTTGTGGCAATTTGATATGAAAGGCTTATGAAAAGACGGTTTGAGATTCTCCTATGGATTAGGAATCCGAAACCAACGGTTTTCAGATGGATATATCATATAATCAGATGTCATGTCGCTGACCGAATATTGACCCAGTTTGACCTTGTGTGTATACTCCCGTAGGCTCTGCCAAAGCAACCCACTTGCCGCGCTGCCATGCGTAGCGAAGGGCTCTGAATATTTAACAGGTTTGTGGCGTACATTGCCGCCAATTGAATGCTTTTTGCAATGGATGCTCTGATTATCAGTGATTTCTCTGGCTTTTCTAAGAACTGAAAAAATATAGTAATTACATAATCTGAAAAAAGATGAGACATTTACTGAATTGTGCCGTCATGGCATCGCTGCTTGTGGGCGCCAGCTCGTGTAGCGATACTTTCGACGCCACAAGCGACCAGCAGGGGCGCCTCGTGCTCGATCTCAATGTGAGCCACGACGTTGCCGCTCCTGCCAACGCTCCCAAGGGCGCTCCCGCCCGCGGCGATTCGCGTGCCCCCGAGGCCAAGCAGATCACTGCCGCCGACCTCAGCCTGACGTTGCGCTCCACTTCGGGCAGCTTCGTGCAGACGTGGAGCTCACTCGCCGATTTCGACCCGGCTCAGGATTTCCCCGTAGGCGCCTACGAGTTTGAGGCTACTTATGGCACCAAAGGCCAGGAAGGTTTCGACAGTCCTTATTATTATGGAATGACGCAGCTCAGCATCCGCAAGAACCAGACTACGCCGGTTTCTGTTACGGCACGTTTGGCCAACGCCATGGTGAGCATCGTTTATACCGACGAGTTCAAGGGGTATTTCACTAAATATTCTACCGAAGTGCAGACCCCCAAAGCCGCTTCCATCGAGTTTACGGCCGACGAGACACGCGCTGCCTACGTCGAGACCGGCCATGTGGAGGTCTTCGCTAACGTTACCAAGCCCAACGGCCTCAGCGCCAAGCTTGCCGCCGCCTCGTTCGAGGCCGAGGCTCGCCACCACTATGTGGTGACGCTCGACATCGACGCTGGCTCCGGAACGCTCAACATAACCTTCAACTCCGACCTCGTGGAGGAAGAGGTTCCCATCGACATATCCGACCAGGTGCTCATGGCTCCCGCTCCTACGCTGGCCGCGGTTGGCTTCACTCCGGGCGAGACGCTCAAAGTGGTTGAGGGCTCGCACGCCGCAGCCGACAAGGTCCGCATGGTTGCCACGGCCTATGGCGAGGTAGCCACGGGCGTGCTCACTACCGGCTCTGAAAGTCTTTACACGCAGCGTTTCCCGGCGAGTGTCGATTTCGCTTCGGCTCAGCCTGCCGACCTTGCCGTGATGGGCAACCTCGGCTTCAAGGAGTATGGCTTCACGGGTGTCAAGAGCCAGATGGCCATCGCCGACTTTACCGAACTGATTCCGCAACTTACCTACGTTGAAGGCGGAGACAACACCTCCACATTCACCCTCGTGGCCAAAGACAAATACGCCAAAGTCAGCGAACCTCTTACGCTTACCGTCGAGGTAGAGAAGCTTCAGATGAGCGTGGTGTCGACGCAGACCCTTTACGTCGACGAAGAGACTCTCACCTTCACTCTGGCCTACAACGGCAATGATGCGGAAACGTCGCTGAAAGTGCTTTTGAAGAATGCCCGCGGCACATGGTCCGAGACCACAGTCCGCAGCGTCACCGCTGCAGGCGAAGCGCAGTATACGGTTGTAGTTGACGTTCCCTCAAAGGGCGACGTGATATATAAATGCCAGTCGGGTTCGCTCGCTACCGCCGAGATGGAAGCGAAACGCACCGAGCCCAATCATAACATAAGCCTTGACAGCAAAGGGGTTTTTGCCACCTACGCAGTCGGTTCGCTTGGCCATAACGACGGCTCCGACGCTTCGGCCGACATCAGTTCAACGACCTTCTATATCTCGACCGACGATTCCAACTACTCTAAAGTCGATGTAACGGCCACCGGCTCCACCGTCCGCATCGATGGCCTCAAGCCCGCTACGACATATTATCTCAAGGCCATGCAGGGTGGGAAGTTCTGCTCTCCCGCTGTTTTTACCACTGAAGCTGCTCCCCAGCTTCCGTATTCCGATATGGAGACTTGGGAGATCCAGCCCGGAGGCTCTAAATATTGGTGGAAAAGTTTTCTCGGCCCGGCAGGAACCACTCCTTGGGGCAGTATGAACCTTATCACGACATCGGCAGGCGGCAGCGGCACGGGTGCGTTTAATCACGACGGCTGTGCCTATGTAGCGCGTTCCGGCACCGACCGTACCGACGATAAGCACTCCGGCGCATATGCGGCAGTTGTAAAGACTATCGGGTGGGGCTATAGCGACGCCAACGGCGGTATGAATGCCAAAAAGCTTACTGTAGGCTCGCTTCATCTCGGCACTACTCCCGCGAGCGGCGACCCCACATATGGTTATTCATTTGCCAGCCGTCCCTCCGCGCTCAAATTCTGGTATAAATATTCTCCGCGCAACAGTGCCGACTACGGTTATGCAGAGGTCCTGATAAAGGATGCCGATGGCAACGTCATTGCTGAAGGGAAGAGCAATCTTAATGCCACGGGCAACTATACCCAGCACACGTTCGCTCTTGACTATGCTGCCGGAAGCGCCAAGGCCGCTACAATCTGCGTGGCCTTCCGCTCGTCGAACAACCCTGCCTGCCAAACTATCAGCAACGACAATCTGACAAAACCCGGGTTTGGCAACCTCAGCGACGGCAATTACGAGGGCTCGCTCCTCTATGTCGACGACATCGAGCTGACTTACTAATCTTAACTCCGACTATCTGATATGAAAACCGATATAATTTCATTGGCCGTCGTGGCCGCTGCCGCCCTCGCAGGGATGACCTCCTGCTCCGACACCTGGACCAACGACCTGGCAGAAGAAGAGAAGGGTACGCTCAACACTGAAAGTATCCTCGCCTCGGTCAACACCTATGAGGATGAGAAAGAGGATGCTCGGGGAGCGAAAGCGCCCGAATCTCGTGCCGTAACCGACCTCAGTCCCTTTATCGTCGAGGTTGTAAAGCCCGACGGCTCGAAAGTAACTTCCTGGACTTACGCCACGATGCCTCCGGCACCGACTTTCGCCGTGGGCACCTATACCGTGCGCGTGAAGTCTCACAACCCCCAGCCCGTAGAATGGGAGAAACCCTACTACGCCGGCGAACAGCAGTTCCAGATCAAGGCCAACGATGTGACCGACGTCGACCCCATCGTCTGCACTCTGGCCAACGTACGCGTCTCGATTAGTGTCTCGGATGCCCTTAAAAAAGCTTCGGCCGACGATGTCAGGATTACCATCAGCGGCGAGCCGGGCGTAGACCTCGAATTTGCTCCCGATGAGACCCGCTCGGGCTATTTCGCCTATACCGATGGCCTTTCAACAATGAAAGTTCACTTTGAAGGCACCGTAAGCGGCGCCCACGAGGATTTTACTCATGTGCTCAAGGATATTAAGCCCGGACAGCACCGCAAAGTATTTTTCGCCCTGCGTGTTAACCCCAATCCTCCTGCCGACGAGACCGGCAGCATTGAAATTCCCGAAGGTGAAGGTGTTATGGTTGACTGCGGTGTTACGACTTTTGAAGTTGACGGCACCGTAAGCAGCAAGGAGGATGTAATTGACGACAGCGGCCGTCCCGGTGGGGAAGATGGTGGCGATGACCCCAAGCCCGGTAATCCCGACGTTGACAAGGCCATCACCTTCAGCAGTTCGACGCTTGACCTCGAAGGCGCAAACATGGCCGACGAATTCGGCGAAGAGGAGGGGCAGAAGTCGGCCGTGGTCGACATCCACAGCGAAAACGGCGTGACCTCACTCAAGGTGAAGATAATCTCCGACTTCCTTACCGAAGATATGCTCAGCAGTGTTGGCCTGACCAGTGAGTTCGACCTCGCCGAACCTGGCGAATACGAGACCGGACTTAAGGGCCTTGGATTCCCGACGGGCGACGATGTGAAGGGCGCACGCGACCTTCAGTTCAACATCACTCCGTTTATCAAGCTGATTTTTGAGGAGGGCGACCATAAGTTTGAGATTACTGTGACCGACTCCAAAAATGTTGTAAAATCCATGGTTCTCCTTATCCGGAGATAACCGCAAACTACTGAACAGATGAAAAACAAAGCATTAATTTCGCTTGCAGCCGCATTCGCGGCCATGCTGACGTTCAGCGGTTGCAGCGACGAAATTAACTATGATTCGCCGGACGACGGCCAGGGCCGCGTACTCATCCGTCCGATGCTCAACAACGACGTGAGCGGCACCGTAGCCACCGGAGGCAAGAAGGTCCCCTCGCGCGCCGGCGGCGTGGCAAGCGACGAGCTTGCTGCCAAGACCCTTATCTGGATCTCCAACAGCAAAGGCCTCGTGCGCAAGTTCGACGGCGTAGGGCAGGTGCCCGCCGAGGGAATCTGGCTGAATTCCGACAACTATATCGCCGAGGCATGGACGGGCGACTCCGTTTCGGCCTCGTTCGACAAGAAGTACTTCAAGGCCCGCGAGCCGTTCACCATCTCCAAAGGCCAGACCATCCAGATTGACCTCGAACTGAAAATCTCCAACGTGGTCGTCGAGGTGGAATACGACACTGAGGTGAAGGACCTGCTCGTCAACCCCTCTGTGACGGCCGGACATAAGCGCGGTACGCTTACCTTCGAGGGCTTGGATATGGAGAAAACTCCCGGCTACTTCATGATGCCTTCCTTCGATAAGAACATCGCCTACACCTTCACCGCCAAGACCGCCGACGGCTCCGACGTGAAGTCCGACGGTGTGATTGAGAATGCCCGTCCCGGCTACAAGTACAAGCTCAAGATCGTTTACAACAACGGTGGCGGTCAGGATCCCATTGGCGCCGGACTCTTCCAGATTGTGGTTGACGAGAGCGAAATCGTAGTCGAGGACCATATACTCATCGAGTCCGCTCCCGTAATCAGCGGCATCGGCTTCGACCTTGCCTCACCCATTGTTGGCGAGGAAGGCAAGCTCGAGACCCGCAAGCTCTGGATTCAGAGCGTCTGCGCCCTCAAGGCCGTTGAAATCAGCTGCCCTACGGGCTTCGACGCGCTCGGCATCGGCGGCAGCGACTTCGAAATCTGCGGAATGCAACCCTCGGTGGCCGACGCTCTTGCCGCACACGGCTTCAGCTACATCCACCAGAAGCACACCGGCGAGGCCACCAATCCCGAATTCGAGGAGATGAAACTCGTGTTCGACGAGGCATTCATGAACCTTCTCCCCAACGGCGAGCATGAAATCACCGTCCGCGCCACCGACGCCAACGGGCGCACGGGTGTGGCCGTGATGAAGGTTATCCTCACTGACGCAAGCGTCCAGACCGTGGAACTCCCCGCAGCTTCGCCCGCCATATGGGCCACCCAGGCCACCGTTGCCGGCACAGTGCTGAAGGACGGCATCGAGAACCCCGGCTTCAACTACCGCGAGGCCGGAACACAGCAATGGAGCTTCGTGGCTGCCGGAACCGGTCAGTCGGGCGCCCGTCGCCGCGTCGCCCGCCGCGTTCCCGCGGTCGGCTCGAACTATTCGGCAGTGCTCACCGGACTCAAACCCGGAACCACCTACGAATACCAGGCCGTTTGTACCGGTTTTGAGTCGTCTATCGCCCGCTTTACTACCGAGGAAGCTCTTCAGCTCAAGAACGCAAGCCTGGAGGAATGGACCAGCGCCAAGTGTATGAACGACAAAAAGAACGTACTGATTCCCGCCGCCAGCGAGGCCGATATGTTCTGGGACAGCGGTAACCACGGCTCGGCCACTATGAGTAAGGAGGTGACTCAGCAGGCCACCGACAAGGTCCACTCCGGCCAGTATTCGGCCAAGCTCTCCAGTCAGTTTGTAGGGGTTGGTACAATCGGTAAGTTCGCCGCAGGCAACCTCTTCGTTGGCAAATATCTCAAGACCGACGGCACCGACGGCATACTCGGCTGGGGACGTCCGTTCACATCGCGCCCGACGGCTCTCCGCGTGTGGGTTCACTATACCCCCGGCACGGTCGAGTACGTCAACTCCAATGTATCCGACATCGTGAAAGGTCAGCCTGACAAGGGTATCATCTACGTGGCCATCGTCGACGGGTCCACCAAAGAAGCCGAAGGCACTTCCTGGCCTGTTGTCGTCAAGACCAAGTCTGCCGAACTCTTCCACCAGACCGACAGCAACGTAATCGGCTACGGCGAGAAGGTGTTCACCGAGGCTACTGCAGGCAGCGATCTCGTGATGGTAGAGATTCCCATCGCGTATACCCGCACCGACCTCAAGGCATCGAACATCATCGTAACCTGCTCTGCTTCGAAGGGTGGCGATTACTTCGCCGGAGGCGACTCCGTGATGTACCTCGACGACTTCGAGCTCGTATACTGATTCCCCTCACCTTAAATATCAGGAGGGTGTCGCATCCAAAGTGCGACACCCTCCTGACGTTATGTATGGTTGCATTTTCAGGCTTTGGAAGGAGTGGAAAGCCCTCGGATTATGATATTGATGAGGCGGGTCCGGTCCGATAGTTTCTGTCGCAGGCGCGTGGCGTCGGCGGGAGCCACGAGGCGGATGTCGGCGTAGCGGTCCTCGCCGTCGAGGAAGGCATTGAGGCCGTCGAGAGTCAGCGTGGAGGCTGCGGGCGAATCGTCGGTAAGCGTCGGGCGTCCGTCCGGACCGGGAATTGCCGGATTGAAGCGGTACACCGGCCAGTAGCCCTGCTCCACCGCTTCGCGCTCCTCTACAATCGAGTGCCCGAGCCCCTTGCGGATGCCGTGGTTGAGGCAGGGGCAGTAGCATATCACTATCGAGGGACCGGGATAGGCTTCGGCCTCCCGCAAGGCATCGATAGTGTGCTGAAAGTCGGCTCCGAGAGCTACGGAGGCCACATAGACCGTCCCGTAGGTCATCATCATGCGTCCGAGATCCTTCTTGAATGTCCGCTTGCCGGCGGGGGAGTACTTGGTGACCGCTCCGAGCGGCGTGGCTTTCGATGTCTGGCCGCCGGTGTTGGCATAGCACTCGGTATCCAACACCAGCAGATTGATGTCCTCGCCCGAGGCAAGTACATGGTCGAGTCCGGCAAATCCGATATCGTACGCCCATCCGTCGCCGCCGATAGCCCATACGGATTTCTTGCCGAGCACATCCTCATTGGCGTGGATAATGGCGAGAGGTCCGTCGGCGATCCGCTCCGGAGGGAGCGAGCCAAGTTCTTGGGCAATTGCTTTTCCGGCTTCGTAGGAGCCTTCGGGATTGGATGCCGCAGCCGTCCAGGCGCGCATGGCGTCAATAAGCGCGGCGGGAAGCGATTTGTCGGTCAAAGCCTCTGCGATAGCGGCTCCGACGGCCTCGCGGCGCTGGCGCAGGCTCAGGGCCATGCCGTAGCCGTATTCCGCATTGTCCTCAAAGAGCGAATTGCCCCACGCCGGGCCGCGGCCGTCGAGCCGGCGCGAGCAGTAAGCGTTGCTGGGGTAGTTGGCTCCCCATACCGAAGAGCATCCGGTGGCGTTGGCAATCAGCAGCCGTTCGCCGAAAAGCTGCGTGAGCAGTTTTACATATGGCGATTCGCCGCAGCCGGCGCAGCACCCCGAGAACTCAAGCAGAGGCTGGTGGAACTGCGAGCCGTTGATTGTGAATCGTTCTACGGGCGGCTGTTTGTCGGATACTTTTGTCTCGCAGTATTCGAGCAGCGGAATCTGCAACGGAAGCTGTGTGGCAATCGGCTTCATTGTCAGGGCGTGGCCCGGGCAGATTATCGCGCACGAGGAGCATCCGGTGCAGTCCTCGGAGTAGACCTGAATGTGGAAATGGTAGACTTCCGTTCCTTTGGCCGTGGCAGGACGGGTGGTGAGACCTGCGGGAGCAGCTTTCAGTTCTGTGTCGGAGAGCAGGTAGGGGCGTATGGCGGCGTGAGGGCAGACAAGCGAACACTCCGTGCACTGCACGCACTTCGAGAAATCCCATTCAGGCACATTGATTGCAATCCGGCGCTTCTCGAAGGCCGTGGTGCCCATCGGCATCGTACCATTGGCCGTGAAGGCAGACACGGGCAGCTCGTTTCCCTCCAGTCGGATACACGGCTGTGAGATTTTGTGGAAGAAGTCCACGGTCGAGAGCAGCCGGTTGCCGGTCTGCGGGGCATAGACAGCAGCCTTGAACGCATCGGTATCCGTGGCCCGGGCCCACTCGGGCGGAACGGCCACACGACGCAGGCCCTGCAGGGCCGCGTCCACAGCCTGGATGTTGGCATTTACGTCGGCCTCGCCTTCGTGCATGTAGGTTTCGGTGATTTTCTGCTTGAGCTGGCTGATGGCCGTGTCGAACGGAATCAGGCCGGAGAGATGGAGATATATGGTCTCCAGGATCATGTTCACCCTTACGCCGAGGCCGAAGCGGGCGGCTATCGCCTGGGCGTCGATGGCGTAGAAGGCTATATCGCGTTGCGCGATGGCGCGCCGCAGGGTGGCGGGAAGGCGCGTCGACATCTCCTCGTCGGTCCACGCGCAGTTGAGCACGAGGGTACCCCCGTCGCGCAGACGGTCCACGAGGCGGAAGCGGTCTACATATGTGTCCTTGTTGCAACCCACATAGTCGGCATTCTCAATGGTATATTCGGCATGAATTGGTTCGGGAGCGATACGGAGTTCCGAGGTGGTATAGCCGCCTGATTTTTTTGCCGAATATGAGAAGAACGCCTGCGCGTATAGTCCTTCGGTATCGCCGATTATGCCGGCAGCCTGCTTTGTGGCTCCCACGGTACCGTCGGAACCCATGCCGAAAAATATGGCTTGGTGCATAGCCTTGTCGGAAAGGCGGTAAGCCGTATCGACATCAAGCGAGAGCCGGGTTACATCGTCGGTGATGCCGACGGTGAAAAACTGTCGCGGAGTGGGAGAAAGCGCCTCGTCGACCACGGCCTTCACCATTGCGGGCGAAAAATCCTTGCTCGAAAGGCCGTAGCGGCCGCCTATTATGCGGACATCGCCGAAGCGGTGGGTCATCAGCGCCGTGGCTACATCCTTGAATAGCGGCTCACCCTCGGCTCCGGCCTCCCGGGTGCGGTCGAGCGTAACGATGGTGCGGGCCGTTGGCGGAATCGCCGCCACGAAGTCGGCCGAACTGAAGGGGCGGTAGAGGCGCACCTTAATCTGCCCCACGCGGTAGCCGCGTCGGTTGAGGTCGGCCACGGTCTGCTCGATTACCTCGCAGCTCGAAGCCATTGATACGAGCACTACCTCGGCGTCGGGCGCGCCGACATAGTCGAAGAGGTGGTACTGGCGTCCCGTAGCTTTCGCCACGCGGTCCATCATTCCCTGCACGATTGTGGGGAATGCCATGTAGGAGGGATTGGAGGCCTCGACGTTCTGGAAATATACGTCGGGATTCTGGGCCGACCCACGCAGGGTGGGGTGGTCGGGGTTCAGAGCCATGGTGCGGAATCGCGCTATCGCCTCGCGGTCGATCAGCGGCCATATTGTCGCGTAGTCGATAACGTCGATTGTGGCCATCTGGCCCGAGGTGCGCCAGCCGTCGAAGAAGTGAAGCACCGGCATGCTCCCCTCAATGGCTGCCAGATGGGCTACAAGGGCGAGATCCATTGTCTCCTGCACGGACGCCGAGGCGAGGACGGAGAAGCCGGTGGTTCGCGTGGCCATCACGTCGCTGTGGTCGCCAAAGATGCTCAGCGCGTGGGTGGCGAGCGAGCGGGCGCCGACGTGGAATACCGCCGGAACCATGTTTCCGGCCATCTTGAACATGTTGGGGAGCATCAGCATCAGCCCCTGCGAATTGGTGAACGTCGTTGCCAGCGATCCGGCGGCCAGGGCGCCGTGGCAGGCTCCGGCAGCGCCAAGCTCGCTTTCGAGTTCCTCGACGCGCATAGGCACTCCCATGTAGTTCTTACGTCCTTTCATGCCCCATTGCTGGGCAATCTCGCCCATAGAGGCCACGGGCGTGATGGGGTAGATGGTGGCCACGTCGCTCAGTGCGTAGGCTATGTGGGTGGCGGCCGTACAGCCGTCCATTATCTGTTTTGCCATAAAGTTGATTCAACTTTTTGGTTTGGTGATGGAATCCGGAAATGATCCGGGCCGCCCACTTCGGTGTGAACAGGGTGAGCGGCCCGGAGTCGGGAGAACTATAGAGTTATAAAGGAATCAATGTCCGACGGTCGGCGTGGCGTCAGCCTAAGAACATGTGATAGAACACTTCGGTGAGCCAGATCCAGAGCGGGAGCGCTCCGATGAATACTATCATGTTGAGCGCAAGCGAGGAGGTAGAGGTAGCCACGTAGGTGTCGTATTCCGAGGCGATAATGATGCCCGAGAAGGCTGGAGGAAGCGTGCAGGCCACCACAAGCATCTTGAGGTTGAGAAGATCCATGTGGAAGATCAGACCGAGAGCAAGCACGAATGCCGGCATCATGAACAGCTTGAGGATAACACCCAGAACTGCCTGCCAGTTGACGGTCACCTTGACTGCCGACAGCGTTACGCCTGCGGCAAATACGGCCATCGAGGCGTTGGCACCTTTGATGAGGTCGAACGAGGGGCTCGCCCATTTCGGCCAGGGAAGTCCGACAATCACCCAGATTACGGCAAGGATAGGAGCCCATGCCACCGGCTGTTCGAGGGCGTGGATCACCGGACCCCATGCCGATGGCTTCTTGGCTCCGGCAGGCAGCGGTTTGAGCTTCTCATTGGCGGAATTGAGCAGCGAGAGGCCTACGGGAATGCCTACCGCGTTGACCACGATGCCGACTATGGCTACCACGAGAGCCACATAAGGGGTTGTGCCGAAAATAGGCTCCAGCACGGCGAAGCCGAGGAAGCCGATGGTTGGCGAACCGCACACGAGGGCCATTATGGCGCCGTCGGCCTTGTTGGTGTCTTTGAAACACTTGGCGTAGATGAAATAGACAATCATGAAGCAGACCATGATGCCGACAAGCGAAATCAGCGATAGCTTGATATCGCGCACGAGCATCTCACGGCTTGCATCGACAATCGAAACGAAAAGGGCTGCCGGCAATGCAAAGTCGAGCACAACCTTATTGAAGGCTTTCGCATCCTTGCCGCTGAACGCACCCTTTTTCCCTGCGATGAATCCGGCGATCATTACAACGAATATCGGGACAATCGCGTAGATGATGATGTGTAGCATAATCCTGTTGTCTTGAAGTTAGTTTTTAGTTGAAAGTGAAGAGCCGCCGTGGCTCCGGCGTGTCGGCCGGAGCCCGGCGGTAGGTTGAGAGTGTAGGGAATTCAGACTGTAATCTGCTGCAGCGGGGCCGGGTTGAGATAGTCTATGTGGCCGCTTTCCTTGCCCGAATCGGCAGCGAGCTGTACATCGATCAGCGCGGGTTTCTTTGAGGCGATAGCCTCGGTGAGAGCCTTGTCGAGCTCTTCAGGTGTCTGCACGTAGTAGGCCTGCGCGCCGAATGCTTCGGCGATTTTGTCGTAGCGGGCATTGATGTCGAGAGTGGTCGGGGCCGGGTCGGTGGTATTGTCCATAGGCTTGCCGATTCCGTTGTAGATGCCGCCGTTGTTGAATACTACCACGGTGACGGGAAGCTGGAAGCGACATGCCGTGGAGAAGTCCATGCCCGAGAAGCCGAACGCCGAGTCGCCTTCGATGGCGACAACCTGTTTGCCGGTCGCCACGGCTGCTCCGACCATCGAGCCCATACCCATACCCATGATGGCCCATGTAGCGCAGTCCACGCGGTGGCGCGGCAGACTCATGTTGATGGCGTCGCGGGTATCGTCGAGGGTGTTGGCACCTTCGTTTACGAGGATGATGTCGGGATTGCTTTCGATATGGGGCTTGATTACGCCAAGAGCAGTCCAGTGGTCCATCGGCATCGCAGTCTTGTTGGCGGTCAGACGCTCCTGGAATTTTACGCCTTTGGCCTTGGTTTCCGCCTGCAGGGCGGGAACCCATGCCGGATCGGCGCTCATTTTGCGCGTCTTCAAGGCGGCGAGGATTGCGTCGAGCGAGAGTCCGAGGTCTCCCACCACGGGGGCGGCGATGGGCACGTTCACGTCGATTTCCTCAGGAGCCACGTCGAGCTGGATAAACTTCATGGCGGGATTCCACTTGCCGCGTCCGAACGATAGCATCCAGTTGAGGCGTGCACCTACCACCATCACAACGTCGGCTTCCTTCATGATTGTGGAGCGACAGGAGAGGGCACTCAGCGGACCGTCGTCGGGCATCAGGCCCTTGGCCATCGACATGGGGAGGTAGGGGATGCTGTAGGTCTCGATAAGGTCCTTGATTCTGTCGTCGATCTGTGCGTAGGCCGCGCCTTTGCCAAGAAGGATTGCAGGATGCTTTGCGGCGGCCAGAATGTGGGAGGCGCGTTCCACCGAGGCCTGGTTGGGGGCTACGGGTGAGTAGATGTCGACAGGTTCATGGAAAAGTTTGTCGGCGTCCTCACGGTTCATCACCTGTCCGAGTGCCGGAGTGGTCATGTCGATGTAGACGCCGCCGGGGCGACCGGATACAGCCACGCGATATGCGCGTGCTACGGCCGAAGGTATGTCCTCGGCTTTACTGCATCGGAAGGCGGCTTTGACCAGAGGCTTTGCGGTGTTGAACTGGTCGAGCTGCTCGTAGGTGCCCATGTTCATGTCTACCATCGTGGGGTCGGAGGCGCCCGAAATCTGAATCATCGGGTAGCAGTTTACGGTGGCGTTGGCAGTAGCCGTCAGTCCGTTGAGGAAGCCGAGCGACGATACCGTCATCAGCACGCCCGGGGTTTTCGTAAGATATCCCTCGGTGGCCGCGGCCATGCCGGCCTGCTGCTCGTGGCGGAAGCCTACGAAACGGATGCCCTGACCCTGAACCATATAGGCTGCCTCGGTGATGGGGATGCCTACAAGGCCGTAGACGTTCTTGATACCGATATTTTTAAGGGCGCGTGCCAGAACGTACATGCCTGTAACCTGCTCGGGATATTTCGGAGCGGGCTGCTGACAGTTGCATGTAGTGTTGGCCGGTGTGGAAGGAGTGTTCTGCATAGCTTATAGTTGGAAGTTGATGAAGCGCCGGCCGGGAATAGAGATTGCGTTGAGGCCGGCGCTTCGGTCGTAGGTTTGGTTGATATGTTGGAAAGGGGCTGGCCCCTTGTGGTATGTTCTGATAGTTTTTAGTTGTCAGGCCTCGGTAACTCGGTTCCGAGTTACCTCGGCCGACAACCAAAAACTAACAACTAAAAACTATATTCGAAGATTCCGGGGGAAACCGCGTTGCCCTCGCTCGGGCTTCGGCTTCGGGGGAGTTCCCTTCCCCCGGCAGGTCATTTCGCAGATTATATTTTATATTGTCGTGCCGGCATTCTCTTCAGGCCGGCGCGGATGGAACACCGCTTACATCTGGCCGTTGGGCAGAGGCTCGGTGGTGCCGTTCGTGGCGAACTGCTGAATCTGTTCTTCGGTATAACCGAGGCTCTTGAGCACTTCGTCGTTGTTGCCGCCCAGCGTAGGACACGGACCGTAGGTCGGGGTGTAGTCCGAGATGGTGAATGGACATCCCACCGTTACGAATTCGCCGACCTTGCCGCCCTGGTCGATTTTCACGAGGGTGTTGCCGTCGTAAAGGGTCTGGTCGTCCATGATCTCCTTGGTGTTGAGTACCGGAGCGCAGGGAACGCCGAAGGGTGCCAGCTTTTCGACGATTTCGTATTTGTCGAACTGGAGAGCCCAGGCCTGTACGCGGTCGATGAGTTGCAGTTTGTGACGGTCGCGTGCGTCGGCGGTGTTGAAGTCGGGGTTGGTGAGCCAATCCTCAAAGCCGAAGGCCTTGCAGGCTTTCTCAAAGTCCTTGGCGCCACGCTGGAAGATTATGTAGCAATAGTCGTTGGGGTCGGTCTGCCATCCTTTACATTTGTAGGTCCAGCCGAGCACGCCCGAACCCTCGGTGTTGCCCGAACGCGGAACGTAGTCGGGGAACTTTTCGTTGGGGTACTGCATGTACTGGGTGAGGTAGCCGATCTTGTCGAGGGTGAGCTGGTCGCGGGTCTTGATACGGCAGAGGTTGAGGCAGGCATTGTGCATCGACTGGTATACGTAGGTGCCTTCACCGGTCTGGTTGCGCAGTTGCAGGGCTGCCAGCAGGCCGATAAGCAAGTGCATGCCGGTGTTGGAATCGCCGAGGGCTGCGCCGCTCTGGGTAGGAATGTTGTAGTCGCCTGAATACCAGCCGGTGGTAGTGGCGGCTGCGGCCGTTACCTGTGCGATAGGCTCATAGGCCTTGAGGTCTTTGTATTTCGATGTGGGAGGGAAGCCCTTGATGGTGCCGTAGATACAGCGCGGGTTGAGGGCGTGGACGGCCTCCCAGCTGAATCCCAGTTTATCCATAGCACCCGGGTGGAGGTTTTCCACGAATATGTCTGCGCCCTTAATCAGTTTTGTCAGAATTTCCTTGCCGTCGGGGGTGGCGGCGTCGAGTGTGAGCGATTTCTTGTCGCTGTTGAGCTGCAGGAAATAGTAGCTCGGACAGTCGGGGTCGAATTGAAGCTCGTTACGCGTTGCGTCGCCCGATCCGGGACGTTCGATTTTTACAACTTCGGCGCCGAGCCATGCGAGCATCTGCGTGCAGGAAGGACCGGACTGTACGTTGGTGAAGTCAACAACCTTAATGCCTTTCAGAGGAGCGGTGTTCATAGTATCAATATTTTTTTTAGTCGTTTGATTATATAGTGTTTTTTTTTCAATCCGTCGTGTCGGCGTCCACACGGCGGCAACTGAATCGCTAGCCGTTCGGATGCTTTCGAGAATATAACAACGGCCGCAAACATTTGGTTAGATTTCGTATGATAAAAAGATTTTATAATTGCTAAAACTCCGCCATAAAGCCGTGAAGGTCGCTGCCGGCAATCCGTAATTCTGTGGATAATAAAGATTTGTCGGCGTGGAGATACGGCGAGGGGGCCGCATCGCCGGCGTGATGCCGGAGGCGCGACCCCCTCGGGTGTAAAAAAGCGGCCGGACTGTAAGCCGGGTTATGTCGACACTATTTGTTCGTTTTTCGAGGCCGGGGGATTGCGCGATGGCAATCCGACGCCGTGTCGGCCCGTCATTTATCTATGCCGCGCGGTTGCCCGCGGGCTAAAGCGGTCTACCCCCCGGCAAATGGGCGAGCAGCCCATCCGGAGCAGCCGGCCTCTGGGGCCGAAGCAGCGCTCCACTGCCGGTATACTTGACCTTGCAACCCATCAGACCGTGCGGCGCGCCAACTCGCGATGGCGCCCGGTGGGCTCTTACCCCGCCTTTTCACCCTTACCCCGCCATAAGTGGGGCGGTTGTTTTCTGTCACGTTGCCTGCACGGTTGCCCGTGCCTTTCTGTTAGGAAGGATGGTGCTCTTCGTTGCCCGGACTTTCCTCACGCTCACGCTCCAATGTGGGAGCATGGCCCGCGACGGGCCGTCCGGCCGCTGTATATCGTTTCGTGTTCAGTATTTCAATGTTCGGAAGAGATCTGCCTGCGCCGGGAGGTGGCGGCCGGCTCAGTCGACCTGATGAAGGTCGTGGCCCATGCGGTGTTTCTTTGTCGACATGTAGAAGCGGTCGTAGTCGTTGGGTGCGACTTCGATGGGTACATTCTCCACGATTTCCAGCCCGTAGCCGCTCAGACCGATGCGCTTGGTGGGATTATTGGTCATCAGGCGCATATTGCGTATGCCGAGATGATGGAGAATCTGGGCGCCGACGCCGTAGTCGCGCTCGTCGGCTTTATGGCCGAGGTGGAGGTTGGCCTCCACGGTGTCCATTCCCTGCTCCTGAAGCTTGTAGGCCTTTATCTTGTCCATCAGACCGATGCCGCGGCCTTCCTGGCTGAGATATACCACCGCACCGCGGCCCTCTTTCTCTATCATCTGCATGGCCGTGTGGAGCTGGTCGCCGCAGTCGCAGCGCATGGAGCCGAAGATGTCGCCTGTAGCGCATGATGAGTGTACGCGCACCAGCACCGGTTCCGGGGTGTTTACGTCGCCTTTTATAATGGCGATATGCTCCAGCCCGTTGCTTTTCTGCCGGAAGGGGATGAGCATGAAGTCGCCCCACTTGGTTGGGAGGTGAACCTTCTCGCCGACTTCCACGAGCGATTCGTTGCGCAGGCGGTAGGCTATCAGGTCGCGTATGCTGATCAGTTTCAGACCCCACTCGTCGGCGCGCTTGCGAAGCTCGGGGAGGCGCGCCATCGAGCCGTCGGAGCTCATTATTTCCATGAGTGCCGCGGCGGGGCGCAGACCCGCGAGACGGGCCAGATCGATGGCGGCTTCTGTGTGGCCCGAGCGGCGGAGCACTCCCTGGTCCTGGGCGTAGAGCGGGTTGATGTGGCCCGGGCGCCCGAACCATTCGGGCTTCGCCTCCGGGTCGGCCAGCGCGCGGATGGTTGCGCAGCGGTCGTGGGAGGAGACTCCGGTAGTGCACCCTTCGAGCAGGTCGACGCTTACGGTGAAGGGCGTTCCGAGCATCGAGGTGTTGTCCTCGACCATCGGCATGAGATTCAGCTGGCGGCAGCGCTCAAGGCTTAGCGGCGCGCAGAGCACTCCGCGTGCGTTCTTGAGCATGAAGTTCACCTGCTCGGGAGTAATCTTTTCGGCGGCCACGATGAGATCGCCTTCGTTTTCGCGGTCTTCGTCGTCGACTACAATCACCATTTTGCCTTCGGCAAAGTCGGCGAGTGCGCTTTCGATGGAATCGAGAACAATCGTGTCGGTGGATGTTTTGTCGGCCATATCGTTATTCATCAGGTGTTTGGTTGTCGTTGGTTCCGGAGGCCGTATCGGCGGCTTCCTGCTGTTGAAACAAATTAATGAGGTGGCTGTTCACCCTCATGGCATCGCGCACGGTGCGCACCGTAAGCTGGAAGGGATACATGTTGACGGCGTCGATGATGTTCTTCCGGCGCGAGTTGGCGAGATAGTCGACCGTATCGTTGAGTACGGCTTGGGCCTTGTCGCGCTCCGGGAATTTCCGCACCAGATAGTAGAGGCGCTTGCCGAGATTCATGTCGCGGTAGGCGCGGCGCAGCTGGCGGCATGCCTCCTGCAGGCGCGTCAACATCTCGATGGCGCGGGCTGGTTCTACTTCGTTGAGCGTGAATTCCTTGACTTCAAGCTCGCGGCGGAGGGTGCCGCGCAGTCGGCGCCATGCGTTGCGATACGCGTCGATGTTGAACACCGCCGAATCGTTCATCGCCTTTGTGGTGAAGAAGATGCCGAGCGGAAGGAGCACGGCCGAGCTGAGCCAGATGCCCGCCCATACTTCGATTTTTCCGTCGCGGGCCATTTTGTAGCCCGTGTTGTCGATTATATAGTAGAAGATGAACAGCAATACGGAGATTACCAGCGGAGTGACGAGTCCGCCTTTGCGGATTATCGAGCCCAGCGGAGCGCCGATGAAGAAGAATATCAGGCAGGCGAACGACAGCGTGAACTTCTTCTGCATCTCGATCTGATGGCGGCGGATGGTCTCGCGGTCGGCCTCCATGGCGAAGCTCTTGAATTCGTAGTCCTGCTTCACGCGCTGGGCCTTGAGCTGAGCCTGAGCGAGATAGCTGCCTACCATTGCCGGGCGCTGGCGGTAGAAGAGCGAGTCGATGTCGATTGGCTCGGCCATCTGCACGGGCTTCTGCGGCATCTTCACGCGCTCGCCGTCAACATACCGGTCGGTATAAAACGGGATACGCAGCCATGGGCGCTCCTTGATGTCGCGGGCGTAGGTGGCGCCGATGGAATCGACCCGCAGCCCCACGGAATCAATCGTGGCCTGCAGCTCCTCGATGTTCTTGCCTACATACTGGTTGCGCATGCCGCTCTCGTCCATACGGTTGAAGTTGGTATCGAACTTCAGCAGAATCTCCTTGAGCCTGAACGACTCGCGGCGGTATGGCTGGTTCTGCGAATGATGGCCGGAGGTGTTTTCACGCAGGTTCTCGAACTGCTCGCCGCTGTGGAGCTGCAGAAAGAGGTGCTGCTTGTCGTCGGCCAGCTTGAGGTGGCCGGAGTCGGCCAGGATGATGCGTGCGTTGTCGAAACCACGGCTCACGTCGTAGATCATCAGGTCGTAGAGGGTGCCCGTCTCCTGATTCTTGTGGTCGACGAAGAAGTTGTAGCCGGGAATCTGGTCGTAGAACACACCCTCGGGAATCTCGAGCTCGGGCGATTTCTGCTTTACGGAGTAGAGCAGGGTATACATCTTGGTCTGGGCTACCGGCAGCACGTCGTTCTGGAAGAAGAAGGCTCCGACAGCTACGAAGCCGATGAAGATTATCAGGGGCTTCATCACCTTCAGCAGCGAGACTCCGGACGCCTTCATGGCCGTAAGCTCAAAGCTCTCGCCGAGGTTGCCGAAGGTCATGAGCGACGCCAGCAGGATGGAAAGCGGCAGAGCCATCGGAACCATGGTCAGGGCCGCGTAGAAGAATAGCTCGGCGAGCACGTGGGTCTCCAGGCCCTTGCCTACGAGATCGTCGATGAAACGCCACACGAACTGCATCAGCACGATGAAGAGGCAGATGAAAAACGTCATCAGAAACAGCGGCAGGAAAGTGCGCAGCATGAATCGGTATAAACGTTTGAGTTTCATCGGGTGGACTTCTGTAGGATGTTTTCTTTATGTTTCAGCCTACAAATTTACACATAAATCGCGAGATAACCGCCCCCGTCTCCAAAAATCGCTTATTTCAGTGTCGCCCGGTATTTTCCATCGCGGGCGTCGGATTACCAGCCGCCTCCGAGGGCTTTGTAGAGCGAGATGAGTGCGAGCGACTCGTCGCGCAGGGCGTTGGAGTAGTCTATCTGGGCCGAAAAGTTACGGCGTTGCGCGTCGAGCACATCCATATAGTTGGTGGTTCCGCCTTCGTACTGAAGCGTTGCCAGATGGAGATACTTGCCGGCGGCCCGTTGAGACTGGGCCTTAAGCGCCCGGCTCTGTCGGGATTTACGGTAGTTCATCAGGGCGTCGGCCGCCTCGCGGAAGGCCACAAGAACGCCTTGTTCGTAGGCCAGCCGGGCCTGTTCGTATTCCGCTACGGCCTTCCTCTGAGAAGCTTTGCGCGAGCCGAAATCGAATACCGGCCCGGTGAGCGATGCCGCCAGCAGGCTGAACGGGGATGAAATCAGCCGGTTGGCGTCGTCGTTTTCCCAGCCGCCGGTAATACTGATTCCGAGTGAGGGGAGACGGTTGGCCCATGCAACTCCTACGCGTGCCGCTGCCGCGGTCATCCTTTCGGCCAGAGCGCTGATATCCGGACGGCGCGCCAGAAGGGATGCCGGCAGTCCCAGCGGAAGGTCGGAATCGGTGGTCATGGCCGCCTGGGCTATGGCGGTACGCTCTATATGGCCCTCCCGCTGCGGGAATTCACGACCACATAGCCAAATAATTACGCCACAAAAATATGAACCTCCGCAAACATAAGCCCACCATTCAGCTGCTCGCCGCAATCGCCCTCATCGCCCTGGGCTGCGGGCTGCTCATAGCCGGATTTATTCTGCCCCCTCCGGGCGAAATCCACAACTCCGTGCTGATAGCTTTCGGCGAAATCCTCACTTTCGCCGGGGCGTTGTTCGGCATAGACTACCATTACAAATACTCGCGCCCGAAAGACCGTGACGAAGACATAACCTCATAACCTCATAACCTCATAACCCTATAACCACATAACCTTATGCGAAGCATAACAGAAATCATCGTCCATTGCACGGCGACACCCGAGGGGAAGCCCTTCACCGTGCAGCAGATTAGAGAGTGGCATACCGCGCCGAAACCGAAAGGCAACGGCTGGCGCGACATCGGCTATCACTACATCGTCTACCTCGACGGCAGCGTACACAATGGCCGACCTGTCGAGCAGATCGGCGCACATTGCTCCGGCCACAACGCGCACTCCATAGTCGTGTGCTACGTCGGCGGCTGCGACGCTACCAAGCGACTGCCCGACGGCCAGTTAGCGCCCAAAGACACCCGCACCCCGATACAGAAAACCGCCCTTCGCCAACTCCTGAAGACACTGAAAGCCCGATACCCCAACGCCCGGATATACGGACACCGCCACTTCGCCCCAAAAGCCTGCCCCTCCTTCGACGCAACCGCCGAGTATAAAGACATATCCGACCTATGAAAGCCCTCTCGACCCTCAACTCTCGGCTCTCGACTTTTACCGCATACATTCTGCTTTTCACCGCGCTTTGCGGCTGCAAATCGAAAAAGGATATTGTCGCCACCAACACAGCCGACATCGACAGCACAGCCTCGATACGCACCTCCGGCTATATCCTCAAAATTGATACTGCATTGCGCAGAATCAATTTCGCCTTTGATACTCTCGACATCGCCATCGAGCAACAAGTCGCCGCTGATACGACCCATCGGGTGCGCATCCGCGCCGTCAAAGGCTCTGTCATTGACAACCGCAAGCAGATTGTCAACGACATAGAGGGATATAACCGACTTGACACCGTGGCTTATCACCGCGCCACGGCCACCTCACGAGCCGAGCACACAGCCACCATCTCGGCAGCCGAACCGCCGAACACCACCCTGATATTTACAGCCCTCGGCTCCGTGATAATCCTCGTGTTCGGCGTATTCGCCTACCTCCGTCGCCGACACTAACCATTACCACACACATACACAGTAGACGTTTTTTCATAAGTAGATTTTGATTACAAGAAACGCCCGGCTTGCGAAAGTCGGACGTTTTAATGTTTATTCTGGCCACGGATTATTATCTTGTCGTACTAATTCTAACATCGACCGTCTAAATTTTTCCAATGGAAATTTACCCTCCTCATATTCAAACGCAATGCGTTTTTGATAATCCAAGCCAGGAGAGTGTTCCTCAAATGATAATCCAATAATGTATAATTGGCTTCCTACAATCTTAATTCCTATGCTCCATTCAGTTTTATAACCTTGCCCTCGTTCACAAACAAGCTCAAAATCACAGAATGTATTAAAAGACCCGGCTTCATCCGTATCAAGCATAAAACGCTCACATGGTGCAATATTATTGTCATTTATTGGTGGCTCATTCGATATAACATTATCGTATATAATTGTCGAATCGTTTTTTACCATCAGCAAAACTCTACTTCCAAGTAGTTCTACGCCTTTGTTTGTGATTTCTTCAGGTGATAATATGGCAAGATTGTATATATCAATTTTATGCTCATCGCCAATCTCTAAATAACAACTATCTACAATATTGTAAGAGTCATGGATTTCACAACCATGAAAGTTATTATATCCAAATGCCTCGACAGTAGATAAACCTAAACAATTATTAGTCAAATAGGCGTGATGTTCAAAGTATTCAGAATCCTGAATTATTTTTTGCGCAAAAATTACAGTCGGACACAAAAACAGTCCGATTACTAACGCTATGCAACGATATACATTAGATTTCATTGATTTTTCCATATGCAAATTTAGCATTATTTTTCCGAATACTGTCTATACTGGCCGATATTTCAGCCGGTTGCCCGCGAGGATAGCCGTTTGCATTATCCCCGAACCCACCCATGGCGTTGTGTGGCGGCGGCTTTCCGGCACAGGCCGCTTGACTTAATCGCTCCGGCGCGTGGCGGCTCGCTTGGCTTCCGCTCCGAGTTCTGCGCTGCGCTTGTTGCCCTCTGCCGTCGGGATTGTCGGCCCAGGCACACTCCCGAATTGTTCCGCTTGGAAACCTCCGCAAGCTCCGGCCTCCCTGCGCTCCCCAACCGCCTCCGCAAGTGCTCCAGCTTCCGGGAGAGAGCCTTGAACACAGTTCAGCCCGACACCCGGCGGCGGTGTTCAAACACTCCGAGCCTCGCCGCACTCCTTGTCGCCACGACCCTCCGCTCACACCATCGCGCCCACAGCCGAAGCCGCCACCGCACAACGCCCGGCAGAGGAACAACGGCCACCCTTGCGCACAACCGCCACGACACGGCGACATAACGATACAGCGGCACGTCGATATGCCGACACCCATTGCCGACATCAAGGCGCACACAGGGGCTGACAATCGCCCTGCGGCTTGCAGCCTATGCTCCGCGTCAACGCCGAGAAAGATGGGCGAGGCTTTCGTGGCGACATCCCAATCACACTGCCTTGACAAGTCGGCGGCAGAGTGAACTCCCTGCGGTCGGGGGAGCCTTGCCACGGCTTCGCTCATCCACTCCGCGCCGCCGCTACGCTCACGGCTGCACACCTCCGGGCGACGCATAACCCCGACTATATGCGCCTTGACATCGGCAACGATACAAGGACTTTACGACACAAGGATAAGACGGCATCTCGACACCTCGACACAAGCCCCGCCCCAACCCCCAAGCGCGGCGCGACGGCACACAACTCAGCTCCGGCTGCCGATGCTCCGGCGCGTCGGGTGCGCCGGATTGCTGCGCGGGCAGCCCGCGATGTAGTCTTGAGATTGGAGTCTGGCATGGTGATGAATGTGTAATGTCAGAAATAAAACGTCTCTATATTCCGTAAGGTTCAGCATTGGCGCAGCAGATGTGGCGGCGCGCGTTGCGGTGGGAATGCCGGCAAAATTAACGGATGTCGGGCGCTTGTGCGAGCGAGTGTAAACAGACGTTTGCAATTTGACAATGAAATGCATGCGGAAATTCCGGCGGCCCGATGGTTTTTCCATGCCGGGGTGCCAAAAAAATCACGGCGGTGCGACGGGATTCTATGTGTCCCGTCACACCGCCTGATGGTTGCGGCGCTGCGCGCCGGCTTCTTGCGGAATTATGCGTTCTTGCGCTTTTCGAGCTGCTTCTCGATTGCTTCGAGACAGAGGTCTACAGCCTCCTCGAAGCTGTCGGCGGTCTTGGCAGCCACGGTCTCGCCCTGAGGGAGGGTTACTTTCACAACGGCTTCCTTGTTCATTGCGGTCTCGGGCTTCACTACGGTGAGCTTCACGTCGACAGTCGTGATAGCCGAGTTGTGGCGTGCGAGGCGTTCGGCTTTCTTGTTGATGAATGCAACCAGGCGTTCGCCTGCGTCGAAGTGGATGGCTTGAATTCTAACGTCCATAGTTAAAAGTTTCCTCCATGTTTTTGTGCGCGTGGATGCGCGAGTTTGTAATTATGTTGAAGTTCGCTGCGGGTCACGTGGGTGTAGACCTGCGTAGTCTGAAGCGATTCGTGGCCGAGAAGCTTCTGCACGCTGCGGAGGTCGGCTCCGTTGTTGAGCATGTCGGTGGCAAAGCTGTGGCGTATCGTGTGGGGCGACAGGCGCGAGGCGTGGGTGTTGCCCTGCAACTCTTTTTTCACGAGCCTCTGCACCAGGGTGGGATAAAGGTCGCTTCCGTCGGGGCGGGTGAAGAAGCGTCCGGTTGGCGATGTCGCTCCTTCCGCGTTGCGGCGGAGCCGGTATGCGCCGATTGCATCAGAAAGCTCGGTTCCGAAAGGAATCAGTCTTTCCTTATTACGCTTGCCGAGCACTTTTAGTTCGCCCCGGGTCGTGTCTACGTCGGCGTCCATAAGGCCTATAAGCTCGCTAAGACGCAGACCGGTAGAGTAGAACATGAGCAGAATCAGGGCGTTGCGCGTGTCGGAGAACGAGTCGACGGTATCTGTGGAATTCTCTGTAGGCGATGCCCCGGCATCTGCCGGTCTCCTCAGTGTGTCAAGGCGGTATTCGATGATCTGCTGCATCTCGTCCTGACGGATAAACGTCGGAAGGTCGGCATGCGGACGGGCCAGGGGGATTTCCCGGGCCGGATTGTGGGTCATCAGTCCACGTTGCATCAGGTAGCGGAACAGAGCGCTGAGCGAGGAGACCTTGCGGCGGATCGAGCGCAGCGATACACCGCTCTGCGCGAGCCGGAGCGTCCAGCTGCGGAGGTCGGCCGGCTCGGTCAGTTCGGGCCTGAATTGGTCGGGATGGTCGCCTGTAATGAAGCGCGCGAACTGGAGGATGTCGGTGTGATACGACAGAACGGTGTGAGCCGAACGGTTCAGCTCACACCGAAGATATGTCAAAAATGAATTTATCAGCATGTCGACGCGCTTCGAAGGTTTTCACGAAGTTAAACTATTCCGGGCTAAAATGCAAGCCTCCGGGGCGAAAATTTCGCCCGATGCAGGGAAGGGTGGCTTGCAGAGCCTGACGGAGCGGGGCGTCGGTGCTAAAGCGGAGAAGAGCGCGGGAGGATTAATCCTCTACCAGACGAAGTTTCTGCACGTAAACGGCCTTCATCATCTTCTTGCGGTTGGTGACGGAGGGCTTTTCGAAAGCCTGACGGCTGCGGAGTTCCTTTACGATACCGGTTTTTTCGAATTTACGTTTGAATTTCTTGAGAGCTTTTTCGATGTTGTCGCCTTCTTTAACTTGTACGATAATCATTTTTTGTGATGCTTTATTTTTTGTTCTTATTGTCGGATTTGATGCTAACGCTTTGACATGCAACCCTCCGGATGCTGGATGAGGCCGGTCTGCTTGCTTTAGCGGGGCAAAGTTATTGAATTTTTTTGTGTTGACAAAATTTTTGTACCATTTCTCGGCATCCCCCCGCCAAAAATCTATGTAAAATTCTTGAAAACACTACTCCCCGCTACAGAAGCATGAATCCTTAGCAAGCTTCCATTGCATGGAGTATTCTTTTCGCGGGCCGAAAAGAACCAAATGGCCAAGAGGCGCGGAGAATAGCTTCACGGCGATGACGGCCGCGTTGCGACTGCCCAAAGGGCCGCGCATGGGGATTGCATGGACGCGCGCAGCATTGGAGGCCCGTAGAGCCGATGTTATGTTAACGACACCCGGCGGACCAATCGGACGCACTTCCTTTGAAATCGTAGGAAAATATTTTGGGGAAGGGTTGGGAATTAGCAGGGAAAGTGTTAACTTTGCGGTCGCTAACGGAATGTATGCCGCCTGACAACGGCCGTCGAAAGCCGGAAAACCGCAGGGGCGCAGCGCCGTCGGCATCTGATTTTCAATTTTATCATATTTTTTCACCCCTAAAATCTCTGAAAGAATGCATTTGAATTCTGACGAAAAAGTAGAGATCTTCGAGAAATACGGTAAGGGCAAGACTGACACTGGCTCTCCTGAAGCCCAGATTGCATTATTCTCGGTCCGTATCGCTCATTTGACTCAGCACCTGAAGTCAAATCACAAAGATTATACTACCGCCCGCGCACTTAAGGCTCTTGTAGGTAAGCGCCGTCGCCTGCTTGATTACCTGATCAAGAAGGACATTACCCGCTACCGTGCTATCATTGCCCAGAAAGAGCTCGGCATCCGCAAGTAATCCTTGCAGACGAAATCGAAAACGTGATGCGTCGGATTTTCTCCGGCGCATCATTTTTTTAGCTTTAATGAAACTTTTAGATGCTTCGGCTCGTCAATAATATATATCACTAATACATATACCACTGTTGCATTTTATAAGTGAAATCCCATAAATATGAAAGCTACAAAATTTATTGCGGCAGGCGTTATCGGGTTGATTGCCTGCACGATGCTGGGCGCATGTGTGCACTATTCAACGGGTAAGCTGGCTTCGGGAAAGAGGTCGGAAAAGAGTATCGACGTGGCGATGTTCAACAAACTTTCGGTGTCGAATGGCATCGAGGTGATTTTCGTGCAGGGTCCGCAGACTCCTGTAGAGATAAGCTGCAACGAAGAACTTATAGACCGCGTAGTCGTAAAGCAGAAGGGGAAACAGCTGAAAATCAGCATAGAGCGGGAGAGAGGCTTTCGCATTCTCGACGAAAAGGTTCGCGTATCGCTACAGGCCGAGGCGCTTACGGAAATAGATGCTTCCTCGGGGTCGCAGGTGAAAATCTGGAATGGCCTCGCTCTCCAAGGCCCGCTCTCCGTGGATGCTTCAAGCGGGTCGATAATTAATATCCAGTCGCTGAAAGGAGCCGCGCTGAAGGCTGACGGCTCGAGCGGCGCGGTTGTCAACATCGAGGGAATCGACGTCCAGACCGTCGAAGCCGATGCTTCGAGCGGAGCGGTGGTGACGCTTGCAGGAAAGTGCAACGCCCTCGAGGTTGACGCTTCAAGCGGCGCGGTTGTCAATACCGGCGACCTCGTTGCGCAAAAGGCTGATGTGGATTCGTCGAGCGGCGCGATGGTGAGAACCAACGGCCGCGAATCCAAAGTCGGCGGCAAACATGGGAGTGCGAAAACCAACCGATGACAACCAGAACGATTATAAAGCAGAGCGGCGTGTCGGGATTAACCGGCACGCCGCTCTGGTATTGTATGGGGCCTATAGACCATATAGGGCTTATATGCCCTGTTTTATTGTCGGGGGATCACATCATGCCGCCCATACCGCCCATTCCGGCGGGTGCTGCGGGTGCAACGGGGTTTTCCTCTTTTTTGTCGGCGATGACACACTCGGTGGTAAGGAACATGCCGGCAATCGAGGCGGCGTTTTCGAGGGCTACGCGGGTTACCTTGGCGGGGTCGATTACGCCGGCTGCCATGAGGTTCTCGTAGCTGTCGGTGCGGGCGTTGTAGCCGAAGTCGGCATTGCCTTCCTTCACTTTCTGCACCACTACGGCACCTTCCACGCCTGCGTTAGCCACAATCTGGCGGAGAGGTTCCTCAACGGCACGGAGCACGATATGGATACCGGTCTCTTCGTCGTCGTTGGAGCCGCGGAGACCTTCGGCGTTCTTGATGGCGCGGATGTAGGCCACACCGCCGCCGGGCACGATACCTTCGGCGATGGCTGCACGGGTAGCGCTCAGGGCGTCGTCAACGCGGTCTTTCTTCTCCTTCATCTCGACTTCCGAAGGTGCGCCGATATGGAGCACGGCCACACCGCCGGCGAGCTTGGCCAGGCGTTCCTGAAGCTTCTCGCGGTCGTAGTCGCTCTTGGTCTGCTCGATCTGAGCCTTGATCTGAGCCACGCGGGCTGCGATGGCGTCCTTGTTGCCGGCGCCGTTTACGATGGTGGTGTTCTCCTTGTTGACGGTCACCTTCTCAGCCGTGCCGAGCACGTCGAGCGAAGCGCCTTCGAGCTTCATGCCTTTCTCTTCGGATACCACAACACCGCCGGTGAGGATGGCGATGTCCTCGAGCATCTCCTTGCGGCGGTCGCCGAAGCCGGGAGCCTTCACGGCGCATACTTTCAGCGAGCCGCGCAGACGGTTCACCACGAGAGTGGCCAGAGCTTCCTGGTCGACGTCCTCGGCGATGATGAGCAGGCCGCGGCCGCTCTGTGCGGTAGCTTCGAGGATGGGAAGCATATCCTTGAGGTTGGAGATTTTCTTATCGTAGAGAAGGATGTAGGGGGAATCCATGGCGCATTCCATCTTCTCGGTGTTGGTCACGAAATAGGGCGAGATGTAGCCGCGGTCGAACTGCATGCCTTCCACGATGTCGACCGTAGTTTCCGTGCCTTTGGCCTCGTCGACGGTGATTACGCCTTCCTTCTTCACCTTCTTCATGGCTTCGGCGATAAGATGGCCGATAGCCTCGTCGTTGTTGGCCGATACGCGGGCCACGTCCTCGATTTTCTTGAAGTCGTCGCCTACTTCCTCAGCCTGAGACTTTACGCCCTCTACGATGGCTGCCACTGCCTTGTCGATGCCGCGCTTCACGTCCATGGGGTTGGCTCCGGCGGCCACGTTCTTCAGTCCGTGGGTTATGATTGCCTGGGCCAGCACGGTAGCGGTGGTTGTGCCGTCGCCGGCGTCGTCGCCGGTCTTGGAGGCAACCTCCTTCACGAGCTGTGCTCCCATGTTCTGGAACGGGTCGTCCAGTTCGATTTCACGGGCTACCGATACGCCGTCCTTGGTGATGTGGGGTGCGCCGTATTTCTTCTCGATGATTACGTTGCGTCCTTTCGGGCCGAGGGTTACTTTCACTGCGTCGGCAAGAGCGTCGACGCCTTTCTTGAGCTCTTCGCGAGCCTTGATATCGAATTTGATTTCTTTAGCCATAGTTGTTGTGTTTCAAGCTTTAGTTGTTGAGTTTACGGGCTTATTTCTCGAACACGCCGAGCACGTCGCTCTGGCGCATAATCAAGAGCTTTTCGCCCTCGAATTCCACCTCGGTGCCGGCATATTTGCCGTAGAGCACTTCGTCGCCCTCCTTGAGCGCCATGGCTTCATCCTTGGTGCCGTTGCCGGCGGCGAGTACGGTGCCGCGCAGTGGTTTCTCTTTAGCGGAATCGGGAATGATGATGCCCGAAATTGTAGTCTCTTCGGCCGGGGTGGGCTTGATGAGCACACGGTCGGCAAGCGGTTTGATTTTCATGAGATTTATGTTGGATTTTATAGTTTTAGTCTTCCATCGGGAAATATGTTGCAATATCCGTGCCAAAAGCGTCTCTAAGAGCCATACCCTCGGAAACGCGACAGAAAAGGTGACAAACTGGCAGAGCATCTGCCATGTCTGTCACCTTTTATAACAACGGTGTGCTGCCGAATGTTTAGCACGCCTCCATGCGGTGTGCTGTCTTACTTATTTGTGGCGGTCGGGGAGAGCGGAGTGCACGGCCGCGAAAGAGTCGGCGATCACCCTGGCGCGGTCGAACTCGTCGGCCGGCGCTGCCACGGGCTTGTGGATGATGAGCCGTATCGTTCCGGGCGACGGCACTACGGTGGTGCGCGGCATCACCTCAAACGAGCCGTCGATTGTCACCGGAACTACCGGGAGTGCGAACTCCATGGCCAGCTGGAAGGCTCCCTTTTTGAAGGGGCGCATCTTGCCGGTGAAGGTGCGTGCGCCTTCGGGGAAGATTACCAGCGAGGTGCCGTGGCTCAGCACGCGCTCGGCCTTCTCCATGGTGTGGCGTATAGCCCCCGGCGAGGAGTTGTCGACGAAGATATGGCCCGCGGCGGCGCATGCGGCCCCGATCACGGGAAATCCCCGCAACCCTTTTTTCATCATCCAGCGGAAGTCGTGGTTGAGATAGCCGTAGATGGCGAAGATGTCGAATGCGCCCTGGTGGTTGGCCACGAAGACATACGAGGTGTCGGCCGAGATGTTTTCGCGGCCATCGACCTTCACTCGTACCAGGCATAGGGCGAGGCATACGCGCGCCCAGATATGGGCCGGCCAGTAGCCCCAGAAACGGCCGCCCCCGAGGGCGGTCCCGATAATTGTCAGGACTCCGGCCAGGATGGTGGCGACTACCACCAGCGGCAGCGCAATCAGCAGCAGATAGATTCTATAAAGTAGGTTGGTCATATTTACCAGGCGAACATCGGGCGGTCGGCCATCATGCGGTTCACTTCGGCGCGCACCGAAGCTATGTTGGCCTCGCTTTCGGGATTGGAGAGAACGGTGTCGATGAGTTCCACGATATGGCCCATCTCCGCCTCCTTCAGGCCGCGAGTGGTGATGGCGGGAGTGCCCAGGCGGATTCCGGAGGTGAGGAAGGGTGAACGGGTGTCGAACGGCACCATGTTTTTATTGGCGGTGATGTCGGCTGCTACGAGCACGCGCTCAGCCACCTTGCCCGTCAGGTCGGGGAACTTGGTGCGGAGGTCAACGAGCATGCAGTGGTTGTCGGTACCGCCGGAGATAATCTTGTAGCCTTTGTCGGTCATGGCTGCGGCCATGGCAGCGGCGTTTTTCTGCACCTGCTTCTGATATTCCTTGTACTCGGGTGTGAGAGCTTCACCGAAGGCTACGGCCTTGGCTGCGATCACATGTTCGAGCGGACCGCCCTGCACGCCGGGGAACACCGCTGAATCGATGAGCGACGACATCTTGCGGATTTCCCCTTTCTTGGTGGTCTTTCCCCATGGGTTGTCGAAGTCCTTGCCGATGAGGATTACACCGCCGCGCGGACCGCGGAGCGTCTTGTGTGTGGTGGAGGTCACGATGTGGGCGTGCTTGAGCGGGTTTTCCAGCAGGCCGGCGGCGATGAGGCCGGCCGGATGGGCCATGTCGACCATGAAGATGGCGCCAACTTCGTCGGCTATGCGGCGCATGCGGGCATAGTCCCATTCGCGCGAGTAGGCGCTGGCACCTCCTACAATCAGTTTCGGGTGTTTTTCGAGGGCTATGCGCTCCATCTCGTCGTAGTCCACGCGGCCGGTTTCCTTATCCACATTATAGCCTACGGCGTTGAATACCAGACCCGAGAAATTCACGGGGCTGCCGTGGCTCAGATGGCCGCCGTGGTCGAGATTCATGCCCATGAAGGTATCGCCGGGTTTGAGTACCGACATGAACACGGCCATATTGGCTTGCGCACCCGAGTGGGGCTGCACGTTGACGTATTCGGCATCGAAGAGCTGCTTGAGGCGTTCGCGGGCTATGGTCTCGGCCTCGTCGACCACCTGACAGCCGCCGTAGTAGCGGTGTCCCGGATAGCCCTCGGCATATTTGTTGGTCAGGCAGGAGCCCATGGCCTCCATCACCTGGGGTGAGACGAAGTTTTCGGAAGCGATCAGCTCGATACCTTTCTGCTGGCGCTGATGTTCGCGCTCGATGATGTCGAAAATTTGGGTGTCGCGTTGCATAGTGTTATCTTGATTGGTTGTTATCCTGATTGTTTTTTGCTGCGGCCTTGCGCGAGGTTTTTTTCTGCACGGAAAAGCCGAACTTGCCCAGCGGCTCTCCCTGGGCGTAATAGTGGCCGTGGGTGTAGTTGAGCAGACCTGCGTCCTCCAGGCGGAAGGCGTCGGTCTCGGGGTCGAAAAGCTCCTCGTCGGCCAGCACGTTGACCACCTCGGCCACAATCATGTTGTGGCTTCCCAGCGGTATGATACTCTTGACGAAGCATTCGAGCGAGAGCGGCGACTCGTCGATATAGGGGCACTTCACGGCTACGCCGCGTACGGGCGTCAGGCCCGTCTCGGCCCATTTGTCGTAGTCTCGGCCGGAGCGCACGCCCACCCAGTCGGTAGCGCGGGCCATGGCTGCGGTGGTCAGGTTGATGGTGAACTGCATGTTGGCCTCGATGAGCGGATAGGAATGGCGCTCGGGGCGCACGGAGATATAGACCATCGGCGGATTGGTGCACACCGTGCCCGTCCAGGCCACCGTGAGCATATTCGACGGGCCGTCGGTAGAGCCGCAGGTCACGATTACCGCCGGGAGCGGATAGAGCATCGTGCCGGGTTTAAGGTCGCGTTTCTGTTTCATGCGGCGGGGAGCGGTGGAGTGGTAATCAGTTGTGGCCGGCTATATTGGCTTTCGCGTTGGCCACGGTGTGGTTGCAGTAGCGGCAGCGGATGTGGCCGGGCTTGTGGTCTACGGTCTCGAATATGGTGGTCATCGGCTCGTTGTTGGTGATGCATTTGGGGTTGTCGCACTTTACGATGCCGCGGATTTCGTGGGGAAGTTCCACGGCGTGCTTCTCAATCACCTCGTAGTCGCGAACTATGTTGACCACGGCCGTGGGGGCAATCAGCGCGATGCGGTTCAGATCGGCATCGGGGAAAAAGGTGTCGGCCACCTTGATTATCCCCTTTGAGCCGAGCTTGTCGCTCTCGAGGTTGTTGCCGATGGTAATACGGCGCGTGGTGGAGGCCAGACCGAGAATGGCCACGCATTTGAACAGGGCCTCCGGCGGTATGTGGTCTATTACGGTGCCGTTGCGCAGAGCCGCTACGGCAAGCTCTTTATTGGTGTGCATATTGTTGAGCTGATGGAAATTACTGGAAAGTTATGCTTTGCGCGGGTCGATGCCGAGAGCACGGCATATCAGCGCCTGACGGGCGAACAGACCATTGCGCGCCTGCTCGTAGTAGTAGGCCTTGGGATTGTCGTCTACGTCGGTCGAAATCTCGTTGACGCGCGGCAGCGGATGCAGCACGCGCAGATTGGGCTTCGACGTCGAGAGCATGTCGTTGTGGAGCGAATAGAGATCCTTGACGCGCCCATACTCCATGATGTCGCTGAAACGCTCGCGCTGCACGCGGGTCATATACAGTATGTCGGTCGAATCGATAACCTCGCGCGAGAAGTCGGTATGCTCCTCGAAGTTTATGCCCTGACGGCGGCAGAACTCGATGTATTCACGCGGCATCCGCAGCTCCTCGCAGGCTACGAAGCGGAACGTGGGGTTGAAATACTTCATCGCCATAAGCAGCGAGTGGACGGTTCGCCCGTATTTCAAATCGCCCACCATCGTGATTGTGAGGTCGTGGAGCGTGCCCTGCGTCTTCAGAATCGAGTAGAGGTCGAGCATCGTCTGCGAGGGGTGCTGGTTGGCGCCGTCGCCGGCATTGATTACGGGCGTATCCGTAACCTCCGTGGCATAGCGCGCCGCCCCCTCCAGATGGTGGCGCATAATGATGAGGTCCACATAGTTGCTCACCATCTTGATTGTGTCCTTGAGCGTCTCGCCTTTCGACGACGACGAAGTGGCTGCGTCCGAGAAACCGATAATACGGCCTCCGAGGCGGTTTACCGCCGTTTCAAAACTGAGACGCGTGCGCGTGGAGGGTTCAAAAAAGAGCGTCGCCACCACCTTCCCGTCGAGGAACTTGTGATTGGGATGCTCTTCAAAAAATCGTGCCGTTTCGAGCAGGTCGAGAATCTGCTGCTCGGAAAGGTCGTCGATGGAAACCAGGCTGTTCGGGTTCATCTGCCAAATGGGAATTATATGTTGATTGCTTTCTGCAAAGGTAAGCAAAATTTCCCCACTTTCCACCCCTCCGACCAAAAATATCTTTCCCCACGCGGAATTCATAATCACTATAAAGTGGATTTCCCAATTGGCTAGTCTGACGCACCTCTGGGACTTTTGGCTCTTTTCAGCCCGTGAAAAGAACAGACGCCCTGCTATGTAAGCTTGTTCAGGATTCATGCTGCCATAGCGGGGCGTCGTGTTTTCGCCTATCCGGATGGATGGCGGACGTGCTGAAAAAGCAGGCGATGCGCTGTCTCTTATACACATCTCCGAGCCCAC
>UREH01000001.1 GCA_900546835.1 uncultured Porphyromonadaceae bacterium | reverse complement strand
TTCCTGGGGATGGGGCCCATCGTGGAGCTGGGGACCGTCGTGGGGTTATCGTCCTCAGTCGCCCTCCGGAGCCTATCGTCCGCATATCTCTCAGCGACAGTCCGGCGCTATCGGGGCCGGCAGATATTCGTCCGGTACGAGGACTGCATCAGGTCGTTATGAAGGCAATCGTTTAGGTTCGTCGTCAACATCTCGTCCGGCCACCGGAGTATCAGGTTCCGGTTCGTACCGGCCCGGGTATCGCGAGCCACTGGGCACTCCTTCAAATGGCGCTGCTACCCCTCGTGGTGTGACGCGTGGACGTTCGTCGCAGAGCGGTTTCTCCTCTCCCTCTCGTACGCCTCAGAATAATTCAGGATACACGCCTTCCAACCGCTATAACTCCAACGGCAACAATTCCGGGGCTTACCATAATAATTCCGGTTCATTCGGAGGCTCGCGCGGGGGATTCAGTTCCGGCAGTTCGCGCGGCGGTTTCGGCGGCGGCCAGGGCGCTTCCGGCGGTGGAGGTGGCAGAAGAGGCAGATAGCCGCTTCTCACTCCGGTCCTCAATATATCTGACTTAACAACTAAAAACTCGTAATAATGAAATATCCCGTTTACTTAGCTCTCGGCACACTGGCCATACTGCCATTGACACTTTCGGCACAGAGCCCGGTGGATGCATACAATCTGTCTCAGACCGAACTGAGAGGCACAGCCCGCTTCATGAGCATGGGAGGCGCCTTTACGGCTCTTGGCGGCGATTTGTCGACACTCAACCAGAATCCGGCCGGTATCGGCATATATCGCAGCAGCGAAGTCGGTCTCACGCTGGATCTGAATATACTCGGTTCGAAAGCCAACGGTACAAAGTGGGATAATACCCATTTTGATGTTAACACCTTTGGATATGTGGGAACATATAATTTCGGCCAGAACAGCACGATGCAGACTTTCTCGTGGGGCGTTTCCTACAGCCGTCTGAAGTCGTTCGCACGCCAGTATCGCGGAGGCGGCATGCCACTGAATACCTCAATGTCCAACTACATAGCCAAGTTTACAGACGGAATCGACCCGGCTGACATGACATTTAGCGACGGATACAACCCATATCAGTCGTCTAATATCGACTGGCTCAGCATTCTTAGCTACTCCGCCGGTATTATTAATCCGGAAGTGCATGATGGCACAGACAATGCCGGTCAACCCATCTTTCAGCTTGGTAATCGGTATTCCGGGTTGTTTCAACACCCGATGAACGGACTTTCGGGCAATCCGACCACCGGCAATGTTGATGCATTCAGTGTGCGTGAACGCGGATATATCGACGAGTATTCCATCAATTTCGGAGGAAATGTATCAAATATCGTTTACTGGGGACTTGGCATCGGTATCGATGACATCAATTTCGAGCAGGTCACATACTACGGAGAGAATCTTGTAAGTGCCAATGCTCCGGTTATGGAACAGAAGCCTCAGTCGAAGGAAGCCTACTATGTCGGTATTGCCGAAGGAAATGACAACTGGAACCTCAGGAATTCAAAAAAAATAACCGGTACGGGCGTCAATCTGAAATTCGGATTGATAGTTAAGCCTGTGAACGAATTGCGTATCGGTGCGGCCATCCATACGCCTACATGGTACTCCCTTTCAACAAGCTATGTCGGCGAGATGTCGTCGCAGACGATGTTCCCATCCGGGAATCATGAAAATTACAATTTCAATGATTATACCGACGATGCATATTTCGATTGGAACCTGAAAACACCCTGGAAATTCATGATTGGTGCAGCGGGTGTGATTGGCGGACGTGGTATAATCAGTGTCGATTATCAGTATGATGCATACGGAAGTATGAAGACCTCTGATTCGCAGGGAGATTTTGATATTTTCAACCAGGGTGTGAAGAATTACTTCAAGTCGACTAATACGTTGCGCATCGGTGGAGAATATCGTATAAACCCTCAGTTTTCAGTTCGTGCCGGCTACAACTATAGTTCTACTGCAGTAAAACCTGAGGCCGCCAATGGAGACATCGAGGTTATTACGGCCGGGACCGACCCCGGATATACCTTGCAGAATACAACAAACACCTTTTCTGCCGGTCTCGGATATAGAAGCCGTGGTTTCTATGTGGATTTCGCATACATCTACCGTCACACAGACGCAACCTGGCACGCATTCACCAATTTCCAGGATTACAATGGAAATTGGGTGGAAGCTCCTACTGCAAAGGTTGATTTGAACTCAAGCCAGCTGGTGCTTACGCTTGGCTACAAGTTCTGATGTTTCATTACCTTATAAATTATCGTCGGCGAGTCAGTGCATGAAACTGACTTGCCGACGATTTTGTTACACGCCAAAATAAGGGCTAAATCAGCGACCGTAGGATAATCCACGCCAATATAACAGCCGGCGTCAACCAAACGAAATCAATGTAGGAAATTCCAACTTCTTTAGCCTTGAAAATTTTGAGCTTGAATAATATTGCGTCGCATCGTTCGGCAATCCCTGTGATAATAGCCTTAGGAGAGTTCTCTATAACCTCGCCGATGCTGAATGCCCGCGGCCAACGGCACTGTATTGATTGGGCTGCGATATAGCAGATGAAACCGAAGGAACACCCGATTGCCGCACCGACAATCAAGTCGCCGGGATAATGCACGCCGAGATACAGACGCGTATAGGAATTAAGCAGTGCCCATGCAAACATGACGAATGTCATGGCTTTCCGTCGATAGTACAATGATATGAACAATGCCAATGCAAATGAATTCGCGGAATGGCAGGACGGGAAACCATAATCGCCCCCTCGGTAGTCACCAACAACCTGAGCGAACTCCGAAAGCGGATTTTCAAGATTTGATGGTCGGAGCCGTACAGCTACAGGGCGAATGATGGACGCGCACGTCTGGTCGGTAAGCGTTACAGCAATTATGAGAGCCAACATATAGAGGAACCCGGCACGCAGGCCGCCTCCACGAAACAACAGGCCGGCCAGCACTACATAAAACGGCACCCAGATGAAACGGTCTGTAAACGACATCATGAACGTGTCGAGAAACGGGGCGCGCATTCCATTAAAGAACAGGAAAACCGTTGAATCTATATTGTCGAAGAATTCTATCATCTTAATTATTCAATCTTGGAATACTACAATTGGGCCGCAGTCTGGTACTGCTGCTGTAGATATGCTTTCAGAACTTTACGAGCCAATGGATTATCAGAACCGGAGAAAGTATCTGTAGCTATATTATAGACAATCGTATCGGTCCGGGATACTAGTCCGACAATTTCCGGTTCTGAAAATATGGCAAATCCGGTCGATTCGGAATCCATAAGATTTCTACTGAACGGGAATTCAGGAACCTCACATTCAAGTATAGTAGCCGCTATGTCGGCCTGCGATCCCGGATTCGAGTTCTTCATACCTATAAGAGCCGGATTTAATGCCCCGCCGGTGATTATCAGTGGTACATGATGGCGCTCAGGGGCATCCGGCAAATCAAGAGGCCAAGCTCCGAGATGATCCGGGACAACTACCACAATACTGCGGTCCCATCGTTCAGTAGCTTTAAGCCGATTTACGAAGGCGGTCAGGCAACTGTCGGTATATGCGAACGCATTCTTTGCCGGCACCCCGTCAAATGCAGGATTGCTATATGGAACTTCAAAGGGTTCGTGGCTGCTCGAAGTCTGCACGACATTAAACTCGGGTGATGTCGCATGCGACTTACTCAAAGCGAAATCAAACAGTGGTCCATCTGCGACACCCCATTTGTACGTACGTAGCGATGATGGAAAGTCCTTTTCGGAATAAATTTTCCCGTAACCGGCTCCCACAAGATATGCCTTAAGATTCGCGAAATTAATGTCGCCTCCGTAGAAGTAATTGGTCTCATATCCTTGCTGCCCGAAGAAGGTCGCTATCGAAGGAAGCTTTTCCGCTTGCTCAACGTTAGTCAGAATACTCATCGTAGGAAGTGCAGGGAAGGCACTCAAGATGGACGTCAAAGCACGGTCCGTACGGAAACTGTTTGCATAAAAGTTTGTAAACCAAAGCGATGAATTGGCAATTGAATCGAGCCCGACTGCAATCGCCTCACCACCGGCCGACGGAATAAGCCGGGAGGAAAAGCTCTCGAGAATAATCAACCATACATCCGGTTTCTCGACTGTCGTCAGACGAACGGCAGCAGCATCGATCACCATAGAATCGCTCAGAACTGCCTTATACTCTTTTAAAGCTGTAACGGCATCCTCGTCAGACATGTATATGAATCTGTCGTAGTCCTTGTTCTGATGAGTAGCCGAATACATCAGGCTGAACGCCGGATTGATTGCAGCGTGATTCAGCCGGCTGTCGGTGCTGAAATATGCTCGGCTGAGATTCATCGGAGCGAGTCCCAGCCCTCCGCGAATCGGTATAATCAGCAATCCGGCAATAATCAGCATGAATAGTGCCTGTAGCCACCGATGGTTGCCTGCTACGACTTTTACTCGGGCTGTTGCCGAACGCAAAGCGATAAAAATTGCGAAACCAATTGCCGCTATGGCTATGAATGCGAGAAAAAGCTCATACCAATGTGCCGAGGCCAGAGCGGCTTCCGGCGATGTCGAGAAATAGAAAAACGGCATTACATCTAGCCGAAAGCCCCAGTAGCCATATAAAACCATGTCAAGCACATATACGATTGCCAGCAAAAGCCCGGTAATGGCATACCAAATATATGATATTCGTTCGGTGATTCGAGTAGAACCGGTGAAACACTCCACCACACACAGAAGAGCCGGCACTACCGATAGATAGCCGGCGATACTGCAGTCCATCGGCAGCCCGTGTGCCACGGCCGCAAGCCACTCCCCCGCCCCATATGTGCCGAAGATTCTCCAGTATGCCAGCATAAAGGCAAGCCGGAGGACAACAAGAATGGCGGCATAGATACAGAAAATGAGGAAGAGTTTAAAAGCGCTTTTAAGCATGATGCGGTCAACAGATTTGCATTTTGCAAATTTACGGATTTTCCGCGAGCTTTTTATATTCTGCATTACTCATAAATCAGATGAACGAGCGGGAATATGCGGGCACCTCCGTCAACCTGAACAAAAATTCGTCGTCAAGCCTGAATGAGGCGGAAACGGGAGCGGATTATTTTGGATTATATCGGGATATTGCTAAATTTGCACTATGAGCAAATTGCTTCCGGCTTCATGTGCCGAGGGCCGTATGCTCATACTTCGTCAATCAATGCGAACCCAACCTCTAATAATGCTCAACTATATGAAGAAGCACAATTTCTACGCAGGGCCGTCGATTCTCACGCCCTACACCATCAAGAATACGGCCGATGCCGTGATGAATTTTGCCGATACCGGCCTGAGTCTGCTGGAAGTTAGTCATCGCTCAAAAGAATTTCAGGCAGTTATGGACGAGGCGCAGGCTCTTGTAAAGGAGTTGCTCGATGTTCCTGCCGGATACAGTGTGCTCTTCCTCGGCGGGGGAGCATCGCTTCAATTTGCGATGGTTCCAATGAACCTGCTGCGCACGAAGGCCGCATATCTTGATACCGGCGTCTGGGCGCATAAAGCTATCAAAGAGGCAAAACTCTTTGGCGAAGTCGATGTGGTGGCTTCCAGCGAAGATAAGAATTATAACTATATTCCGAAAGGCTACAGCGTTCCGACAGATGTAGATTATTTCCACTACACCACAAATAATACAATCTACGGTACGGAAATCCGCAAGGATCCCGACGTGAAGGTTCGTCTGGTCGCCGATATGTCGAGTGATATTTTCTCGCGTCCGGTCGATGTGAGCAAATATGATATCATCTATGCCGGAGCGCAGAAGAATCTCGCCCCTGCAGGTGCTACGTTGATTATCGTGCGTGATGACGCCTTGGGCCATATGGACCGTCCGCTACCTACGATGCTAAATTATAAGACCCATGCCGACAAAGGGTCGATGTTCAATACTCCCCCGGTTCTTCCAATATATAGTGCCCTACAGACCCTTCGCTACTACAAAGAGGTTGGTGGAATCGCAGAACTTGAACGTCGAGACCTGGCCAAGGCAGCCAGACTTTATGAGGCAATCGATTCAAGCGCAATGTTCCAGGCCACGGTGCCCGACCATGCCGACCGCTCAATCATGAACGTATGTTTCGTAATGAAACCGGAATACACCGACCTTGAAAAAGCCTTTATTGAGTTTGCGTCGACCCGTGGTATCGTCGGAATAAAGGGGCATCGTTCTGTGGGAGGCTTCCGTGCGTCGCTCTACAACGCTCTTCCGATGGAAAGCGTCGATGTGCTAGTTACCGCCATGAAAGATTTTCAAAAGAAAGCCTGAATGAAATTCAGCACCATACTCTCTATCTAACACCTTCCATATCATGAAAGTATTAGTAGCCACTGAAAAACCGTTTGCAGCAGTTGCCGTCAACGGGATCAAGGAAGTAATGGCCGAAGCGGGCTATGAAGTCACTTTGCTTGAGAAATATCCGGACAAAGACGCTCTTCTTGCAGCTGTGGCCGATGCCGACGCAATGATTGTCCGTAGCGATAAAATCGATGCGGAAGTGTTCGACGCGGCCAAACAGCTTAAAATCGTGGTTCGCGCCGGTGCCGGCTATGACAACATCGACCTGAAAGCAGCGACCGCACACGACGTATGCGTGGAAAATACTCCTGGCCAGAACTCCAATGCTGTAGCTGAACTTGCGTTCGGAATGGCGGTGATGGCCGCACGCAATATGTACGACGGGGCATCGGGCAGTGAACTGAAAGACAAGACTCTCGGCATCCATGCATTCGGCCAGGTAGGACGCAATGTTGCCCGTATAGCCAAAGGGTTCGGAATGAAAGTCAGTGCTTTCGACCCGTTCTGTCCGGCAGAAGCCATTAAATCGGCGGATGTAATTCCGAGCGACTCTGTCGAGCAGCTTTACAGCGGCAACAAAGTAGTATCAATTCATATACCGGCCACCGACGAGACTCGTAAATCCATCAATTACCAATTGATTACGTGCATGCCCAAGGGGGGTATCCTGATCAACACGGCGCGCAAGGAGGTAATTGACGAGGACGGCCTCTATCAGGCACTCAACGACCGGCCCGATCTTAAGTATGTCGCCGATGTAAAGCCCGACAATGCCGAGGTTCTGGAAGCTACCTTCCGAGGCCGAGTATTCTTCACGCCAAAGAAAATGGGAGCACAGACTGCTGAGGCAAACATCAATGCCGGTATTGCGGCCGCACAGCAGATAGTAGCATATCTGCGCGATGGAGTAGACCGGTTCCGCGTAAACAAATGATCCAAACTGATAAGTATACCTGCCGGCAACTTGCCGGCGCGCTTGCGGCTTTCGGGGTAAAAGATGTCGTGACATCGCCCGGGAGCCGCAATGCTCCCTTGCTGATGGCGCTCGACCGCACAAAGGAGCTAATTGTCCATTCGGTTGTCGATGAGCGCTCAGCGGCCTTCATAGCCGTGGGGATAGCAGAGATTTCGCAACGTCCGGTAGCCGTAGTCTGTACCTCCGGAAGTGCCGTCTTGAACTATGGACCGGCCGTTGCCGAGGCATTCTACAAAAAGATCCCGTTGATAGTCGTCAGCGCCGATCGCCCCATGGAATGGATCGACCAGGCCGACAGCCAGACCATCCGACAGCCCGGGGCATTATCCAATATCGTTAAGGCCTCATCCTCGCTGAAAGCAGAGGCCGACAGCGACCAAGAGCGATGGTATGTTGACCGTATACTTAACGATGCCATTCAACGTGCCGTGATTTCTCCGGCTGGTCCGGTACATATCAACATTTCCATCGCTGAACCACATACTCGGGAAATCGATGTGGATCCCTCATGTAGTTTCAGGATAATCGAGTATAATTGTCCGACTGCCCAGCTCGAAATATCGAAAGCACGGACACTTGCTCAGAGACTTCATTGCGCCAATGTTCTGATTGCAGGTGCCTGCAATCCACCATCAAATGCTCTCTCCCGATCATTGGGGGCACTTTCGGCGCAGCCAAACATTGTGGTCGTAGCCGAAGGGATATCAAATATAAAGACGGAGAAGGCATTTTCAACGCCCGACGTGATTTTCGGACCGGGATGTAAGTTCCCCGACCCCGACATTCTGATAACGTTCGGTGGTGCGCCTGTGTCGGCACGAATGAAGAAATGGCTTAGGACACATGATATTGGAGAGCACTGGCATATCGGACCGGAACATAATATTGTCGACACCTATATGCGCCTGTCGGCTGCATTTCAATATCCTGCCGAGTCGTTTTTCCCCCGAATTGCCGGTGCGATGGAGCATCTGCAACGCATTGCTCCGTCTGTGTCGACTTTCGCCGAAACATGGCAGTCTGCAGCCGGAGAAAAGCTCTCACACCTGCAAAGCGACATTGAACGCATACAGAAGTCTGGCAAGTGGAGCGCACCTGTAGCCATAGCATGGATTGTTAAACACATCCCATCTGCGTGGAATCTACAACTTGGCAACGGAATGGCATTAAGATATGCACAGCTCCTGCCGCTTACTTCTGTACATCGTGTTGACTCCAACCGGGGAGTCAGTGGCATCGATGGCTGTACATCGACGGCAGTCGGTGCTTCGCATGTCTATAAAAGCGCTCCCACTCTTCTGATAACCGGCGATATGAGTTTTCTTTACGACGTCGGTGCTTTGTCTTTAAATCTGATTACTCCGAGACTGAAGATCATCGTACTCAATAATGGAGGAGGCGGGATATTCAGACATATCGCATCCACATCCGGATTGCCTGAAGCACAACGTCTGCTCAAATGCGATCTTAACGTGCCGGTAGAGTCGCTTGCGCGGACTTTCGGATTCGACTATCTACGCGTGGAATCATATGAGGAGCTACGCCCGGCATTCATGGCGTTGCAGACCAACAGTTCTCGACCAGTGATTCTGGAAGTCGTTTCGGATACAGATACTGACGCGGAAGTGTTCAAAAAACTTCTTGAATGAATTAGACAACTTGTTATTTTATAATAATTTATGCGTAACTGGGAAACAATCAAGGAATATGAAGACATTCTCTTCCAACGTATGGGAGGAATCGCAAAAATAACTATCAACCGCCCGAAGGTATACAATGCATTCCGGCCTCAGACCAATTTTGAGATGCTGGATGCATTTACATATTGCCGGAACTGCTCCGGTATCGGTGTCATTATTCTTACCGGCGCAGGCAACAAGGCATTTTGCTCCGGCGGCGACCAGCATTATAAAGGACTGGGCGGCTACGTAGATGCCGACGGTACACCTCGCCTCAATGTTCTGGAACTTCATAAGATGATACGCTCGATACCCAAGCCGGTTATTGCGATGGTCAACGGCTATGCAATCGGAGGCGGAAATGTGCTGAACGTGGTCTGCGATCTTTCGATTGCATCTGAAAACGCTCGGTTCGGGCAGACGGGTCCGAAGGTCGGGAGCTTCGATGCCGGTTTCGGCTCGTCGTATCTCGCGCGTTGTGTTGGACAGAAAAAAGCCCGCGAAATCTGGTATCTTTGTCGTCAATATTCTGCTAAAGAGGCCCTTGATATGGGACTTGTTAACGCCGTGGTGCCATACGACCGCCTTGAGGAAGAAACTATCGAATGGTGCGAGACCATACTGAAACGTTCGCCTATGGCTATCCGCATGATTAAACGTGCCCTTAACGCCGAACTCGACGGTCAGGCCGGCCTGATGGAATTTGCCGGCGATGCTACGTTGCTTTATTATCTTATGCCTGAGGCTCAGGAAGGGAAAAATGCTTTCCTTGAAAAGCGTGATCCGGATTTTGAGCAATTCCCTAAATTCCCCGGCTAATATACCTATCCGATGGCATTAAAAGCCCGTTTTCAACCATACACGCTCCATTTTAAAGAGACCGCCATTACATCCCGGCAGCACATGGATGAAAAGGATACGTATATCCTGCATTTATGGGATGATGCATCTCCGGAAGTGGTCGGGAAAGGGGAATGCAATCTGTTTGCCGGTCTAAGTGCTGAGGATGCGCCGGATTATTCAAATATCCTGCAGAATGCATGCGATAATCCGGATATCCCTTTGCCTCGACTCTCGTCCATTCGGTTCGGCTTTGAATCGGCACGTTGGAGTCTTGAGGCAAAAGGTTCGCAGAAAATGATTGATACCCCTTTCAGCCGGGGAGAAGAAGCTATTACTATCAACGGACTGGTCTGGATGGGCGACAAGAGGACCATGCTCCATAGGATGCGCGAAAAAATTGACAGCGGATTCCGATGTGTGAAACTGAAAATCGGAGGAATAGATTTTCAGGAAGAACTTTCCATTCTCGACACCCTGCGCATGGAATTTACAGTCGAGGATATTGAGCTGAGACTTGACGCCAATGGCGCGTTTTCTCCAGAAAATGCTATGGAACGTCTTGAGCGACTGAGCCGGTATAATATCCACTCGATTGAGCAGCCTATACGTGCGGGGCAATGGCAGGAGATGGCCCGATTATGCGAGTGCTCCCCTATTCCGATTGCCCTCGACGAGGAACTTATCGGATTCAGCTCGGATGCCTCGAAAGAAACGCTGCTTGACACTGTTCGACCTCAATATATAATCCTTAAACCGGCCCTGTGCGGAGGGTTTGCCGAATCCGACTGCTGGATTAGTATGGCGCAGAAGCGTAATATTGGCTGGTGGGCGACCTCCGCCCTCGAAAGTAATATCGGTCTAAATGCGATTGCCCAATGGGTTGCCCGCTATCGGCCGACGATTCCACAAGGTCTTGGCACAGGGTTACTGTATACCGACAACTTCCCCTCCATCCTCCGGCTTGATGGTGATAAGATGTGGTTTGGTCTAATTCATGAAAATAATTGGGAATGAAGAGATTTGCATTTGCTGATTGGATGATTACAGACGAGGTCCGCGCGTTCATCGACGAATGGCTTTCAGATTTGCCATATGTTACTGCCCATACATCCGGGTCGACAGGAGAGCCGAAAGAGATAAGGTTACTGAAAGAAGATATGCAGGCATCCGCTGAGACTACCAACCGCTACTTCGGTATCAATTCATCCTCTCATCTTTTTTTGCCTCTTTCAGCAAATTATATTGCCGGTAAAATGATGATTGTCCGTGCAATCACGGCAGGATGTCGTCTTACAGCCGTTCATCCCACCAATCATCTCCTTAACAACGACTACGGCGACATTGACCTGATGGCAGTAGTCCCGTCGCAATGCGAGTCGTTGATGGTAAACAAATATGCTCATAAACGCCTGCGAAATATGATAGTAGGCGGTGCTCCCCTCTCGGCTCCGCTTGAAAAAGAGCTGCTTAAAATGCCCTGGAAGACATTCGCGACATACGGGATGACTGAAACATGCAGTCATGTGGCTCTGCGGCCAGTTGGCTCGGATGTATACAGCGCTCTCCCAGAAATCACCTTCGGTGTTGACCACCGAGGATGTCTTACCATTAAATCGGCACGTCTCAGTTTTAATATGTTGGCCACAAATGATATTGTGGAGTTACTGTCGCCGGAAGAATTCAGATGGTGCGGACGTTACGACAATATCATTAACAGTGGCGGTATCAAACTCTATCCCGAGCAACTTGAGGCCATTCTTAACCGACATTTCATCTTTCCTCTGATGGTCAGAGGGATTGAGCACCCTTTATGGGGAACAGCCCCACAGATAGTGGCGGCTCCGGGAAGGAGTGAAATGCCGGAGTATATCATCAGTAAGATTGCAAATGTATGTGCAACCGAGTTCCCTATGGCGGCCCGTCATAGCGAGATTCTTCTGGTAGATAGCTTGCCCGTAACCTCCAACGGTAAAATTAAACGAAATATCTAAACTAAAACGCTACATGCGTGGCGACACACCCTATGAGCAGAAATTTTGAAAGCAGCAGCGATATCTGGTCGGAGCTAAACGAACAACAGGCGGCTGCCGCCACTTTTGAGGGACGGAATCTACTTGTACTTGCCGGTGCCGGCACGGGAAAAACTCGCACCATAATCGCACGTGCCAAGTATTTGCTTGATAAGGGAGTGCCGGCCTCGCGCATCTTGATTCTGTCTTTTACACGTAAATCGACCAAGGAGATTGTGACCAGGCTTCAGGCATCGACACAGCGCGATGCACGTGCGTTGAGTGGTCAGACCTTCCATTCGTGGTGTATGGGGATGATTGAACAAAATCCATCTGTATTCAATTTCGGCAAATTCACTGTAATTGACGAGGAAATTGGCAAGCCGACAATCTATGATATTTGAATAGCCGCCAAACCGTTCCACCTTATGAGAATAGGAATTGCTCTTAAAAAGACAAATAGGCACAATGTGCTGTTGCAAACCATCTGAACAGATTTCGCCTCTATAGTGGGAATAATTTTTGAAATTCGCAATATGTTTCAAAAAATTAAAAAAGGAAACCAGCCATTTAATTGACTGGTTTCCCTTACTTTAATTTTGAGCCGCGAGTGGGACTCGAACCCACGACCTTTTCGTTACGAATGAAATGCTCTACCAACTGAGCTATTGCGGCTTGATGCCTGACATCGCCCGAAAGAGGTGTCTAAGCTTTACTTGCGAACCGATTATTCTCCCGATTTGCGATTGCAAAGTTACAAATCTTTTTTCAGATTAGCAACCTTTCGTTGGGTTTCATTTTAACTGTTTGTGAACATCCGTCAATATCCGGCAATCATATTCCTGATTCAAATGTGGATAGTTGCACAAACGAGATTCAGTCAAGTGTCTGTTTTGAGAACGTCAGGGAAACTTCCGCCTTATCGAAATCGAACTTTACCATGCGAGGGGCGCCGATATATGGGTCGATTGCACTGACATATTCAGTAGTAGTGCCATAATACGAGTTGGAGGAATTGGTTTCTGTAACTACGGTTACAGGTGTCAGGACAAACGTATAATCTTCCGGAGCAAGATTCTTCTTTTTAAGCACGTCGAGCAGGTAATTGCGAAGGCCCCCAAAGTTGTAACATTTGTCGGTCGAGTTGTACGCAGCATAAAAAGACGTCACATTATCGGCCAACTCATTGTTGGCAAAAAATTTATTCTTCTTGCTATTCAGCACCAGAAGCAGATGTTCGGGTGGCGTGATTCCATAGTTGTTGTCAATTGCTTCAGCCGGCAGCTTAAACGAAAGGGTGTTGACTACAGCAAGCGAACCGGAGTTGGCATTATAGTATTCAATCACCTTTTCAATCGGGAACTCCAATTCCACATCCTTGCCGATTGGCGCTACAATTATTTTATCACCATCTGCAATCATTTGGTCAAGATCAGTCGACATTTCATATTGCAGCATGTTGTTCAGGATAATCTCGGGCGTTACCGCAAAATAGCTGCCGGAATGTTTTACAATCTTCTCTTCACCATTCTCGTCAACGTAGGTAGTGTGGTAGTAGAGCGTCATCTGCGTCTGTGAGATTTCCACAATACGTCCGTTGCCATAGCTGTTTTTAACGTATATGCCGGGGAATTCCCGGGCAAAAATAGCGGGGAAAAGATATGCCTGTGGATTTGTTTCGTAAAGTGTAATCAACTCGTCGGCAACTCTGCGCGTAGCAGCCTCCGTGAGTTTTACATCAATCTGTCGATATGAAAGATTCCGGATGGAATCCGTGGCACCAAGGGCGTTGCAGGTATATATTTTGCTGGCAATCAAGTCGGCCGGATCATAATACTGTGCGACGTCAAACTGACTGTTAATGCTGGTTGGAAGCTGTCGGTTGAGTTTGTATACCTCAAGTCCCATCGGGGCGAGAGAGTCTCCCACATATGCTCCATTATTTATATAGAATTCAATTCTGATGGAGTCGACGTTGTCGCGCGTAAGATTGGCGCTGAGTTGGGCCGCCGGCATCAACTGAGTAACGAATTCGGCGCTTAATTTCCCATAGCCGTCGGCATCGATACGGCCAAGCATCTCGACAAGATTGCGGGTTTCAACCGAGGTGTTGCCCACGGTACGTCCGACTACTGTAAAATCAGAGACTTTCACGACCTCGGTTTCATCCTCAACAAGCGAATTACCGATATCAGGAGTGTCCTCACACGACGTAAGTGCGGCGATAGATGGTATAGCCAACAGCAACGAAATGGCCAGACCTTTATATTGTGTCATCTCTATTAAATACTTTATTGATCTGATGGAATGTATTTCAATCCCCAAGTGCCTTATAGAACTCAACCAAAGGAGCAGCATCTATATCGACTGTGTTGACTTTGACGGTCGGTTTGCCAAGACTGGCGGCATATTCAAGCAGTTCGCCCGGGACCTCGTCGGATGTCAAAGCCACGCCGTCGGCATAGCGGATTCCGATCTTGTTGAGAGTTATCCAGTCGACCCCTTCTCGCTTTGTTAGCGGGAGGAGCTGCCCGTCGGTAAAACCATCAAGGAGAAGCTTCTCTACAAAACGCTTGTCGAGGGTACCCTCAAAAGAGTCATTGAAAAGCGAGAAAACTACTTTAGCCTGACCGACGGTCGGGTCGTCGGCATACTGCGATTTGATGAAAAGGGGAACAAGCGACGAAATCCATCCCGAGCAATGAACCACAGAAGGCTCCCAACGGAGTTTTTTAACGGTCTCCATCGTAGCACGGGTAAAGAATATAAGCCGCTCGTCGTTTTCCTCAGGAGTAAGACGTATTTCTATATTCTGCTGGGCATGACGCTGAAAGAAATCATCATTGTCGATGAAATAAACCTGCATGCGCGACGACTGCAAAGTAGCCACTTTCAGAATCAGCGGATGGTCGTTGTCGTCGATGGAGATATTGGCGCCGGACAGCCTTATTACCTCATGGAGTTGATTCCGCCGCTCGTTGATGCACCCGTATTTGGGCATGAAAGCACGAGCTTCAAAGCCGAGTTCCTGGACTTTGGCCGGAACGAGGCGACATACATCGCCGATTGCTGATTCTTTCAGATAAGGGGTGATTTCCTGCGAAACGTACAGAATTTTTTTATTTCTCATCCTGTGAAAAATGACATAATGTGTTGATGCGACAGAAAGCGTGCCTAATGCGATGAATTATCCATAAAGACCGGATTCCAGAGGCGTCGCCAAATCAGTAGGGTGCTGACATCCGGCCGATTCCGTCTCATCGATTTACAATTTGTGCAAAGTTACGATTTTTTTTACAATTTCACGTCGTTTCTCAAACCCTAAAGCGTCCTTCAACTTTCATTTAATAGATTTTTAACAGATTAAAACAGTTGATGCTACACAGCCGACGCCACTCCACAATGCATTTATCTCATCAAGAGACCGATGGAGGAAACGGTTCAGTCAAAACTCAATCCAGCTATTGTTTCCGAGGCGATATTTTCGTAATTTTGCAACAATTTTGTGCGACAGACGCTCGTTTTCCGACGACATCCGCCAGATTATTTGAGAATTACGGTTTAATATGTTTAACTTCCTGTTCCACAACAAAAAAACGCAACGCAAACTGTTTTTCCAGACAGAGATGCATTGCCATCTTGTGCCCGGCATCGACGATGGGCAGACCACACCTGCCGGAGGCGCGGACCTGGTGGAACGCGAAGCCCAATGGGGGATTCAAAGAATATTCTGCACACCGCACATCACCCAGGATACATTTGAAAATACTCCGAAGGTAATTGCCGATGCATTCAGGCTTTTACAACAGGAAGTATCCGATAGAACCCTCGACGTGAAGCTCGACTATTCGGCAGAGCATCGTCTGGACGCCTTTTTTCTTGCCGAGCTGGAGAAAGGCTCCATCCGGCCACTCCCGAATAACTTTCTGCTTGTCGAGAATCCGTTTGTACAAGAGGCATGGGACCTTGACAACAGACTTTTCGATTTAAACGTGAAGGGCTATCGGCCGGTGCTCGCTCACCCAGAGCGATATACCTATTATTTTCCCCACCCCGAACGTTACGAACAGATTCATGCAGCGGGTACCCTCTTTCAGGTAAACCTCTTGAGTCTGGCAGGCTATTACGGAAAGGAAATAAAGCGTGTGGCTGAGATGTTGATAGAGAAAAAACTTGTGGATTTTATCGGTACAGATATGCATAATGCCTCGCATGCCGACGCGATTGAAAAATACATTGGTTCGCGAGACTACAAGGTCCATATGCGTAAACTCGATGGAAGAATACTCAATGATTCGGCGATATAAGAGATTCCCCGGCCCAAATACTTATCATACACAATCATAAATATGATGAAACATAATCTCATAATATTCCTTTTATCCGCCATTCTTTCCATAGCAGGCGGCAAAGCGCAGCATTTCGGCACTAATGAGTCTGATACAAAACCGATAACCTGGCGCGCCAACGCACGCATGATTTCGAATACGGAAGGAGTAATAACATTTACCGCGACCATGACTGAAGGGTGGCATCTTTACGGCATGCAGATGCCTGCTGACGGGCCAAAACCGACAAGATTCAGCTTTGAGCAAAAACACGGCGTCGTTTTCAATGGTAAACTCTCTGTAGATAAAGCGCCCATAAAGAAACATGATTCTTTATATAATTCCGAAGTGGAATATTGGGAAGGTACGGTAGTATTCAAGCAGCCCTTTAGAATTTCCAATCAAGATGTTCAGGGCCTTCGCATTAAATGTTATGTAGATTTTATGGGCTGCAACGATGCCACATGTCTGCCGCCTGAAAGAAAAACGTTCAATCTACGGATACTTCCTAAACGATGAACGCCTCCTAATCCACATTAGAATTGCCAATCCTCCAATACTGTTTAAACATATGAACAGATTCACCGCAACGATTATCTGCCTGCTTGCATTTTTGTCGACAACAGCACAGAAGCTCTCCCCCATCGTCTGGGATACGACCGTAGAACAGAACTCAGCCGAGAGCGCCATTATAAAATACACAGCCAGAATCGAGTCGGGCTGGCACTTGTACGGCCTCCATCTTCCCGACGGAGGCCCCAACTCCACGGCTTTTGTCCTGTCGCTCCCCGAAGGAGTAAAGACTCTTGGCGAACCGGTCCCTTCAAGGGAGCCGGTGGAGAAGTTCGATCCGATATTTTCCTTGAAACTGCAGTGGTGGGACTCCGATGTGAGTTTTGTACAAAAACTCGAAATAACTGATGGGAAGGCCCATGAAATCAGCGGATATGTTTATTTTCAGGGTTGCAACGACCAGACGTGTATCAGTCCTGCGAAATCACCTTTTACGCTTACCGTCGGAGAGGGATTGGTAGCCGACACTCCGCCCTCCGCAACAGATTCTGCAATAACGGCTTCAATCCCAGCCTCGTCAAAACCTATATCTCAACCCGATGAAAACCAATGGTGGAGTCCGGTGCAGATTGCTGACAACGGTGCGGCCGAGCAACCGACTTCCAACAGTCCCTGGTGGATGATCTTCATATGGGGATTTGGGGGCGGACTTATTGCGCTGCTCACTCCATGCGTCTGGCCGCTAATTCCGATGACAGTCAGCTTTTTCTTGAAAAAAAGTGGCTCACGGCGCAAATCGATTTCCGATGCCATCACCTACGGACTAAGCATCATAATTATATATCTTGCTCTCGGTCTCATAATCACGGGATTGTTCGGAGCCGGGAAATTAAACGAGCTTTCGACAAATGCATGGTTCAATCTTGCATTTTTCCTGCTTCTGGTGGTATTCGCCATATCGTTTTTCGGAGGTTTTGATATTACACTTCCCTCGAAGTGGAGCAATTCAGTCGATAGTAAGGCAGAGAAGGCTTCGGGCCTCATCAGCATATTTTTCATGGCTTTCACGCTCGCCCTGGTGTCATTCTCATGCACCGGACCAATTATCGGTACGCTGCTTGTAGAGGCAGCCTCGATGGGGAATCTAACCGGTCCGGCAATCGGAATGACAGGATTTGCCATAGCACTCGCGCTGCCGTTTACTCTGTTTGCCATTTTTCCGTCATGGCTCAAAGAAATGCCACGCTCAGGAGGCTGGCTGAACTCGGTGAAGGTCGTGCTCGGATTCCTTGAGCTTGCACTTTCCCTGAAATTCCTCTCCGTTGCCGACCTTGCCTATGGCTGGGAAATCCTCGACCGCGAAATCTTCATAGCACTTTGGGTAGTGATATTTGCAATGCTGGGTACATATCTTATCGGTAAGATACGTTTCAGCCACGATGCTCCCTTAGACCATATCGGCATCCCCCGGTTCTTCCTTTCGCTTGCATCATTCAGTTTCGCCATCTATCTGATTCCCGGTCTATGGGGCGCGCCTCTTAAGGGGGTAAGTGCATTTGTGCCGCCGCTTTACACTCAGGATTTCAATCTATATGCAGGAGGGCAGTTTGAGGAATTCGACGATTTCGATGCGGGAATGCAATACGCGGCCGAAAACGGTCGACCCATACTCATCGATTTCTCAGGGTACGGATGCGTGAACTGCCGTAAAATGGAAGGTGCGGTATTCGATACACCCATTGTGACACAGATTATCAAGGACAATTTCGTATTGATTAAACTGATGGTCGACGATAAAACCCCGCTTCAGACCCCCATCCGCGTGGAAGAGAACGGCAAGCCTCTATTGCTTGAAACGGTAGGCGACAAATGGAGTTATCTCCAGCGCTCAAAATTCGGCGCCAATTCCCAGCCGTACTATATCATTCTCAACAATACCGGTGAAGCCCTCTCCGCCCCGGCCTTTTATGATGAAAACGTCACAAAATTTGTAGAATGGCTCGAAGACGGCATGAAAAAGTATTCCGAACACAACTAAACATTCATATCAACCCGATGCAACAGCATACACGTCAGGATAAAATCGAAGCAGTAGGCCGAGTGATTGATGTGCTCGACACACTACGCGTAAAATGCCCTTGGGACGCAAAACAAACCAATGAAAGCCTCCGGCAGAACACAGTGGAAGAGGTCTTCGAACTATGCGATGCCCTTATCAAGAACGAAAGCCAGGAAATCGCGAAAGAACTCGGCGATGTACTTCTCCATATTCTTTTCTATGCCAAAATCGGCGAGGAGAAAGGAGAATTCGATGTAGTGACTGTCTGCGACGCACTGGCGACAAAACTTATATATCGCCATCCCCACGTATATGGACACGTCGAAGCTGACAATGCCCATCAGGTGGAGCAGAATTGGGAACAGCTCAAACTGAAGGAGAAAGGAGGAAACAAGAGTATTCTTGCAGGTGTACCGTCAGCCCTCCCCGCACTCATCAAGGCATACAGAATTCAGGAAAAAGCGGCAAACGCCGGATTCGACTGGGAGAACCCCGCAGACGTAGGGGGCAAGGTAAAAGAAGAAATTTCGGAATTTTCGGCTGAAGCCTCTGGATTTGAAACCAAGGATGCAGTTCCTGAGGAGCAACGCAAGCGTATGGAACAGGAGATGGGCGATGTCATTTTTTCCATAATAAACGCAGCCCGTCTGTATGGTATCCATCCTGAGAATGCGCTGGAGCTGACTAACAGAAAATTCATTTCGCGTTTTAATCATATGGAATCTGCAATCAAGTCGAACGACAAGACGTTTGAAGACTTATCGCTCGACGAAATGGAACGCCTTTGGCAGGAAGCCAAGGATGCGGAATGAAAACTATCGTCTGATATTCGATAAACCTTGCGAATTGCAGCCGGTCTAACTCAGAACTAACGACATAGCTCGAAAATTATGAAACATCTTAAATTTATACTTGCACTAACGCTTGGTTGTGTTGCGGCATCACCCTTCTCGTTTGATGCGACGGCACAAGTAAACCAACTTGACGCTGAAATCAACATTATTCCTGATAAATCAGTTAAAACCGGCACCGGAGTCCGGTTAACCGTCTGCGTTGTCGGCATTCCCCATACCTCCCAGCGCATCGACAGTGTCGACCTCGTAATGGGGTCAAAGATTGTCAAGGCTACCGATATTGACGGAGTTGACTTCGAGCGCTATTTTCAGTTTGAAGATCAGGGCGTAATCATGCTTGAAATTGATTTCCCTTTTAAAGGCATTATCCCCAAAACAGCCACGCTTGTATTCCATACGGTAAAAGGCGATGTAACGTGTCCGGCACGACAGTAGGACACTTGCACCCGGCATAAGATATTGAATCACATTACAGGATGATTGTCTGTGTGACAGAGAAACCAAGTGTCGCCAAAGATATCGCAACTATTCTCGGCGCATCGGTGAAACGTGACGGCTTTTACGAAGGGAACGGTTATTCTGTAACCTGGACCTTCGGGCATCTCTGTACACTTAAAGAGCCGGCCGATTATACAGAATATTGGAAACGCTGGAGTCTCAGTTCGCTTCCGATGATTCCTCCGAAATTCGGTATCAAACTTATCGCAGAACGCAACTACGAACATCAGTTCAACGTAATCAAGACCCTGATACATCAGGCTGACGAAGTGATTAACTGCGGTGATGCCGGGCAGGAGGGGGAACTCATCCAGCGATGGGTCATGCAGAAGGCCGGAACATCTTGTCCGGTGCGAAGATTGTGGATTTCCTCGCTGACAGATGAATCAATCCGCGAAGGTTTCAAAGCGCTCAGGCCATCCTCTGATTTCGACAACCTTTATCACGCCGGTCTGTCGAGAGCCATTGGCGACTGGATACTCGGAATGAATGCCACACGGCTGTATTCTCTGAAGTACTCGCGTCCGGGGCAGGTGCTTTCTATCGGACGTGTACAGACTCCAACGCTCGCTCTTATTGTGCAGCGACATTGCGAGATCAGCAATTTCAAACCGGAAGACTACTGGGAACTCAAAACCGAGTATAAGGGGGTAACATTCAACTCAACAGGCGGCCGCTACTCCTCGGAGGACCAAGCGATCAAAGCAATCGAGGCAATCCGGCCTCTACCCTTTACAATCACTGACGTTCAGGAAAAAAAGGGGAAAGAAGCCCCTCCCCGCCTGTTCGACCTGACCTCGCTTCAGGTGGAGTGTAACAAACGCTTCGGATGGACTGCCGACGAAACTCTCAAATTGATTCAGAGTCTATATGAGAAGAAGACGACTACCTATCCGCGCGTCGATACGACATACCTGAGCGACGACATCTATCCAAAAATTCCGGAAATCATGCGGCAGATGACGCCATATGCCGATATTACGGCTCCAGTGCTTGCAGGCAAGATACCGAAGAGTAAGAAGGTGTTCGATAATTCCAAGGTCACGGATCACCATGCAATAATACCTACGGGACAGTCGCCGGTTGTTTTGACTGGTAATGAAAGACATCTTTATCATCTTATCGCCCAAAGATTTATCGCAGCATTCTATCCCGACTGCGAATTCAACCAGACCACTGCATTCGGTCGGTCAGGCGAAGTGGAATTCAAGGCAATCGGGAAAGTCATTACCCGGAGCGGATGGCGCGATGTTCTTGATAAAAAAAACTCAGTCCCTGCTGATACGGCCGACGATGTGGCTGGAGATAACCGGATTCTGCCGCCGCTTACAAAAGGCGAGTCCGGCCCCCATGAACCATCCCTGCAAAAACGGACAACACAGCCACCGAAACCATATACCGAGGGGACTCTGCTCCGGGCTATGGAAACCGCCGGTAAAACCGTTGACGACGAAACGCTACGTGATGCGATGAAAGAAAACGGCATCGGACGTCCCTCTACACGAGCATCAATCATCGAGACCCTTTTCAGACGCGGCTATATAGCAAGGCAAAAAAAGAATATTGTAGCGACACCGGCCGGCATCGAGCTTATTGTCACAATCAATGAAGAGCTGCTTAAAAGTGCCAAGCTTACCGGATTGTGGGAGAATAAACTACGTCGGATTGAGCGTGGTGCCTACAGCGCTTCAGAATTTATCGATGAACTTAAAGAATTGATTTCAGGAATTGTCAGCAATGTTCTTAACGACAATTCTATGAAAAAAATAAATGTGCCACAAACCGCCCCTTCGGGTGCAAAAGAAGATGCCGGCAAATCCGATCTGGCGGAAACCAAGCCCAAAGCAAAGCGTAAGCCGCCTATAAAATCTCTTGAGCAGATTGTATGCCCGCTCTGCGGGAAAGGCCATCTTCTGAAAGGGAGAACCGCATATGGTTGCTCAGAGTTTCGGCAAGGATGCTCTCTTCGTCTTTCATTCGAAGAGTTCCCGGCGAGCCTGACACCATCCAAACTGAACGCCTCAATTAAAAAACATTTCAAATGACCTCGGATCAGATGCCAGTCGGCCAGCTTATTCAATGGATTGCTGTGGGATTGATTCTTGTAGCGGTCGTCATCGTGATAATATTTAAGATGATCCGATTCAACCGGAGGCTGCACTGTAAGGATACCCTGGTATGCGGTAATTGCTGCAATGAATGCAAAGATTCCTGCGACTGCCGTCTGAAAGATTTAAAAAAACGAGATTAATGTGTCGTAATTTACGCCATATCCTTATATTTGTACGTGTAACCATTAACCCTGTTATTTGCCGAGAATGGAAGACAATATCATCTCTGACATTTCGCGACGTAGCTCCATAGATGCAGCACGTGTGGCGAGGTTTCTTGCCGTATTCGCCGGAATAGTACGTGAAGAATGTGGCAATGAAAACAATGTAGCCATTCCCGGTTTCGGGACATTCGAAGGGGTGAAACATGACGAAAGTGTGGTCCGCGATCTGACATCAGGCCGAAACATGCTATTGCCCCCTTCAATCGAACTGCGGTTTAAGCCCGGAGGAATGCTTCGGAAAAATGTAAAGGAGGTACAGAAATGAGCACGCTCGCCCTTCCTCAGCTGATTGACCGCATCGTTGCATCCGGGTGTTTCTCAGAACCGGAGAGCCGTTCCCTAGTCGAGGCAATGACGGCAAGCATAGTCGCTGCACTTCAACGGAACGGAAGCGCAACAATTCCCGGCATTGGAACATTCAGGGTTGTTACGCTCGGCACAGAGCCGTCAATAGCGTTCGCACCTGATTCCACTATTGCAGCTGAAATCAATGCTCCATTTGCAATGTTCGAGCCGATGGAGCTTCCCGATGGCGTTTCTGAACTGGATATCGAGACCGACGAGATACTTCCTATTCCCGAAGAGGAGAGGGAGAGTGAATCCGACATCAAAGAAATGACCATGCCAGCAAACGTTTCAGCCAATAGTTCTGATGGGGTGGCAAAAAAATCCAACGCTGATGCTGAAATCGCAGCAACGCCGGAACAGGATGTTACAGAGCCGGAAACAATAAAACAGGTGCGCAAGGCCGTTCCTCCGCCAATTCCAGAGTCAGTTAAGGCTTCGGGAATTCACAAGGCCGAAGAGATCAGGTCAGAGACAATCAGGCCCGCAGGCAATTCTCCAATACAGAATCTCGCCGACACAAAGTCAGCCACCTCATCTGCCCCCATTGAGGCAACGACACCACCTGTTGAAAAAATCATCGAGAAAGAACGCATCGTCGAAGTGCATTCCGACTCCGGACGTAACACATTAAATATTATACTCTTCTCAGCGCTTTCGCTGATAGCCGGACTTATTATTGGCTATTTCATGTGCACACGGCTAAACATTGATCATGTTAAGAACGTTAATATTGAGGCGGAAGGCGTTAAGGTGTTTCCCTCGTCGCAACCTGAAACGATTGTAACCGCGCTCCCCGACAGCGCCTCTTCCGCTATAAAGCATTCAACGGAGGTTGATACCTTATCGGCCGAAATACAGCCGGCAAGAACCATAAGTGTAGAACTTGATACAGTAAGAGTCAACCGCTATCTCACAACCATGGCGCTCGAGCATTATGGAAAGAAAAAATTCTGGGTGTATATTTATCTGGAAAACAAAGCCACGCTTAGCGATCCCGACCATATAGCTCCCAATACGGTTGTAGTGATTCCTCCGGCTGAAAAGTATGGCATCAAGAGCGGCGACAAAACAAGCGAAGCCGATGCCGAACGTCAGGCCGAGCTTATTTATCGTGACATCCGGCTTGAATAACGTTTCCTCTACGCATCTAACAGCAAAAAATAATTAAATCTTAAAAATGCTAAAGGCTTAGTAGATAAAATTAACATTCGCTTTTCACACTTTCGGTCCTTATTTCATATTTTTGCACCGCGGTTCGAGGCGGATATTCCGTCAGGAAAGATTACGGACCGCGGCTGTCGGCGCGGCTGCATATGGACCTTCCCCTACTATATCCGGCCCGACTCTTTTATACAATCTAACATAGCGAATTATAATCAATATCATAACCATTCCTACTTATGAGTGAAACGGTAAACATTCGGGAATTAAACGATCTCGTTGCAAGTAAGAACGATTTTGTAAATCTCATTACACGCGGCATGGACCAGACGATTGTCGGGCAGAAGCACCTGGTGGAATCGCTTCTTATTGCGCTGCTTTCCAATGGCCACGTGTTGCTGGAGGGAGTCCCGGGTCTTGCAAAAACATTGGCGATCAAAACGCTGGCTCAGATTATCGACGCAAAATACAGCCGTATCCAGTTTACTCCCGACCTTCTTCCGGCCGATGTGCTTGGAACAATGGTCTACAGTGTCAAGAATGAAACATTTCAGGTAAAAAAAGGCCCGGTATTCGCAAACTTTGTTCTCGCCGACGAAATAAACCGTGCCCCGGCAAAAGTGCAGTCGGCTCTGCTTGAAGCCATGCAGGAACGGCAGGTTACAATAGGCGACAAGACCTTCCCGCTTGATGAGCCGTTCCTTGTTATGGCGACTCAAAACCCGATTGAACAGGAAGGTACCTATCCGCTTCCCGAGGCACAGGTAGACCGTTTCCTTCTCAAGGTTGTTATCGGATATCCTTCGCGCGAAGAGGAAAAACAGATTATCCGTCAGAATATTACCAACGAAAAAAAACATATTCAGCCGCTGCTTAAGCCTGAGGAAATACTTGAGGCACAGAAAGTAGTGGAAAAAATCTATATCGACGAGAAGATCGAACGCTATATCGTCGATATCGTGTTTGCCACACGTTTCCCCTCCGATTACGGGCTGAACGATCTGGCAAGCATAATTGCGTTCGGTGCATCTCCGCGTGCCTCTATCTCACTTGCTCGGGCCGCTCGCTCGTATGCGTTCCTGCGGCAGCGCGGATACGTGATTCCGGAAGATGTACGTGCCGTGTGTCACGACGTGCTTCGCCACCGTATCGGGCTTACATACGAGGCTGAGGCCAACAATATCACTGCCGACGAGATTATTTCTGAAATCCTTGACAAGGTCGAGGTGCCCTGATTGTCGCTCCCCATATCCGACTTACTCTAAATTGCCGTTATGGATGCAAAAGAACTTCTTAGCAAAGTACGCCGCATAGAAATAAAGACGCGTGGTCTCTCGCAGAACATTTTTGCTGGCGAATACCATTCAGCCTTCAAGGGCCGCGGCATGACGTTTTCCGAGGTTCGCGAGTATCAGTATGGCGATGATATCCGAGATATTGACTGGAACGTTACGGCCAGGCACAATCATCCTTATGTCAAAGTATATGAGGAGGAACGCGAGCTTACGGTAATGCTCCTCGTTGACGTGAGCGGTTCACGTCTGTTCGGGGCTGTCGGCGAAGAGAAGCGTGAGATGATTGCCGAAATCGCTGCAACGCTAGCTTTTTCGGCCATACAGAACAACGATAAAATCGGTGTGATATTCTTTTCAGATAAAATCGAAAAATTCATTCCTCCGAAGAAAGGCAAAAAGCATATTCTATTTATCATCCGGGAACTGATTGACTTTAAGCCGACAAGACGCGGAACCGATATCGCCATGGTGCTCCGATATTTCTCGGATGCTCTTAAGAAGCGTTGCACGACTTTCCTCATATCCGATTTTATAGATGATAAAGAATATTATAAAGCGCTCTCGATAGCCTCAAACAAACACGCGGTCTATGGAATCCAAGTTTACGACAAGCGGGATTCACAGCTGCCGGATGTCGGCTTGCTTCGGGTAGCCGATCTGGAAACCGGCATCGAGCAATGGGTCGACACCTCCAGTAAACGCGTGCGCAACGACTATGGCCGCTGGTGGTATGAGCGTCAGCAGATCATGTCCGATACATTAAAACGTTGCAGAGTCAACTCCATCAGTGTTGCTACCGATGAGGACTACGTCGCCGCTCTGAAAGGACTGTTCAAGCAGAGAGTATGAATATCCTCCTGAACCATATCGGCTCCGACTTTTCCCGCCGGGGCCGATGATATTACAATACGTAAATGCATTAACTATTCGGATGAAATCATCTATTTACAACATATTGCTTTTAATCGCGGTATCGCTGGCCCAGAACGCTCATGCTGCCAGCCGCTCTCAGATTAAAGCGTCGCTCGACTCTCTTCAACTCACCATGGGGCAACAGACAATTGCTCGGGTGGATATTGTAAAGAGCGCCGATGCTACATCTGAATTGCTCGTTGATAAAAATGCCTTTCCTGGGCAAGTTGAAATCATCGACTGGCTGGAGGGTGATACCACCGATATAGGCAACGGGCTTGTGGAGATAAAACGCGGACTTTTAATCCAGTCGTTCGACTCAGGTGTATATACCATTCCACCCTTCCTGCTTGTGAGCGGACCGGATACCATACGGAGCAACAGCCTCTCGCTTAAGGTCAACCCTGTAGACGTTACCGCGCTGACCGACATTCATCCCATAGCTGATGTTGCTGAGTTTGATAGCGAATGGTACGACTGGCTCCCCGACTGGATTACAGACTATTGGGTCTACATTTTGCTTGGAGTGCTCATTGTCGCAGGAGGTGTGTGCGCATATCTTATCATGAGCAAAAAAGTAAATGTAACTATTCTGCCGCAGAAGAAACGCCTCCCACCCGACCAGATTGCATTCAACCGGCTTAACGCTTTAAAGGAAGCCCAACTATGGGAGAAAGGCCAGGAAAAGGAGTATTACACGCGTCTAATCGATATATTGCGAGACTACCTGCAGGAGCGCTTCGGAATCAACGCCATGGAGATGACCTCTTCACAGATTCTCAAGGCATTGAGAGCGAACAAGGAAACACAGCTCTCGCATTCGCGTATGGAACGTGTAGTCGAGATTGCTGATTTTGTGAAATTCGCGAAGGTCCGGCCGCTTCCTGACGATAATGTCCGTGCATTCTCCGATTCGATGCAGTTTGTAGAGGAAACACGCCCGGCGCCGGAGACTTCCGAGGATTCGGCGTCCGACGATATCAACAAATGAATCCATCGGTCGGACCCTAATAAATTTTATTGACTAAACAATAGGCAAACTGATAGGAAATTATGACGATGCAACTCGCCCATCCCGGCTATCTCTGGCTGTTTCTGCTGTTCATACCGCTTATCGCATGGTATGTCTGGAAACACCGTACGGCCTATCCTTCACTTCATATATCTACTGTCAACTCGTTTCGTATGGCGAAACGTCCGCTTCGCTATTATGGACTCATTGGCATGTTTGTGCTCCGAATGGCGGCATTGGCATGTCTGATTATTGTTCTTGCGCGTCCACAGACTCGCGACGCATGGCATACATCGCGAACAGAAGGCACCGATATGGTGATTGCGCTCGACATATCCTCAAGCATGCTTGCGCGCGACTTCAAGCCGGACCGACTTGAAGCGGCAAAGAAGATTGCAACCAACTTTATTAACGGTCGCGAATCTGACAATATGGGACTTGTGGTTTTCGCAGGTGAAGCTTTTACCGGTGTACCCATGACTACCGACCGCGCCGCGCTCGCCAACTACGTAAGTGCGCTAAATCGAGAGATGCTTGAAGACGGAACCGCCATAGGCGACGGACTTGCAACATCTATCAACCGCATAAAGGATGGCAAAGCCAAATCGAAAAGCATTATTCTGCTTACCGACGGTTCAAACAACACCGGAATCGTGGCTCCGCTTACTGCGGCAGAAATTGCCCATAAGCTTGGTATAAAAGTCTATACTATCGGCATAGGCACCAACGGAACAGCTCCATATCCTCAAGTCAAGATGTTCGGACGTATCGAATATGTTCCGATGCCTGTTGTAATCGACGAGGAGACTCTGAAAGAAATCGCTTCTATAACCGGCGGAAAATATTTCCGCGCCACCGGCAACAAGGTTCTTCGCGAAATCTTTGACGAAATCGATAAGCTGGAGAAAACCGAACTTGACGTTAGAAATTTCTCTCATACTGAAGACAATTATTTGCCCTGGGCTCTCGCAGCCCTTTTGCTGGTAGGCATTGAACTACTTCTGCGTCAGACATGGCTGCGTACGCTGCCATAACAAAATTAATCCGAAAGAACTCGTAAATATGTCGTTTGCATATCCAAATCTGCTATATCTTCTCTTACTCATACCCGTAATATTCGGACTGTGGGTGCTTGCCCGTTTCTCCCGGCGTAAAAAGCTGCTCAGATATGGGAATCCGGTGTACCTGACTCCGCTCATGCCGGATGCCTCACGCTACATGCCTGCGGTTAAAATCGCGGTAGAACTTCTTGCGCTTGCAGCGCTGATTCTCGCCGTGGCACGTCCGCGTGCGGGAGAGAAAGAAGAAGTTGAAAATACCTCGGGAATCGAGGTGATGATTGCATTCGACGTGTCGCGCTCTATGCTCGCATCCTCTACCGACGACCCCCAGGGAGTTTCGCGCATGCAGCGAGCAAAGTATATTCTCAACCGATTGATCGACAAACTCGACAACGACAAGGTCGGACTGATTGTATTTGCCGGAGAAGCCTATACACAGCTCCCGATCACTACAGACTTCCTGTCGGCACGCATGTATCTTGATGAGATTTCCACAGACATGGTTGCAACGCAGGGAACGGCAATCGGCACAGCAATCAATATGGCAATAAACTCATTCTCACCCGATTCCGATGTAAACAAGGCTATTATCGTGATAACCGACGGCGAGAACCATGAGGGAGATGCCATGGAAATGGCGCAATATGCTAAAAATCAAGGCATCGAAGTTGATGTAATCGGTGTGGGATCGCTTAAAGGAGCACCCATCCCACTCGATTCTTCTAAAGGAGAATTCCTTAAGGATGCTTCCGGAGCGCCCGTCACCACATTCCTTAACGAAAAGATGGCAAAGGAGATTGCAGAGGCCGGAGGTGGCGAATATATAAATGGCTCAGGCAATAAAGCCGTCGACCAGCTAATTGACAGGCTTGACCATATTGAAAAATCCGATCTCAGTCATGTTAGCTATAAGGCGAGCGCCGAGCAATTCCCGGTTTTTGCCGCAATAGCCCTGATGCTCTTCGCTGCCGATGCTTTCATCCTACCGCGTAAAATCGGTTGGCTCAAGCAATTTACGTTCTTCAGCAAATAAATCCTTTGATAAAGAGATTACATTGAAATGAAACTGATTCCTAACATATCAATATATTCACTGGGGGCATTTCTGCTGATGCTGACCGCATGCGGATCGAATGCCGAAAATGGCGTCCATTCCACCAAGCGCGAGAGAAATTCCATCAAAGAAGGGAACACCCACTTCACACAGCAACGCTATGCCGATGCAGAAATATCATATATGAAAGCGCTTGAGGAAAATCCCGACAATGCCACCGCTCAATTCAATCTTGCTTCGTCGTATATAAAACAGCGGGGCAACGACGTCGCCAATAAAGCTGATTCTCTGATACGGACCGCTGACGCTATACTCACCAGTGTTTCCGGACAGCAGAACATCCAGCTTGCGCAGAAGGCCTATTACGACCGAGGGAATCTGGCATATAAAGCTGAAGATTATGCCGCCGCTATCGAGCACTATAAAAATGCCCTTCGGCGCAACCCTGACGATGACATGGCGCGTGAGAACCTGCGGCTTGCCCAACTGAAAAAGCAGGAACAGGACAAGAATCAAGACCAGAATCAAAATCAGGACAACCAACAGCAGAACCAGGATCAGAATCAGGATAAACAGGATCAGAAGCAGAACGAAGACCAACATAATCAGGACAATAAGCAGGACAAAAATAATCAGCAGGACCAACAGAATCAGCAAAACAGCCCTCAGCAGGATCAGAAAGATAAAGAACAGAAACAGCAACAGGGCGGTCTGAGCGACGCAAGCGCGCAGCAGATTCTCAAGGCCATGGAGGATAAAGAAAACGGCACACGCCAGAAAGTAGAGCTTATGAAACAAGGCGAAGAGAAAAGAGCAAACCGCCGAACAACCGATAAGCCCTGGTAAAAGCGATTCAGTTTCCTGCCACAGCAATCTGAAGGACGCCTGGAGGATTTCGGCGTTTATATCTTAAAATAGCGTATTCAACTATATGAAATATATATTCCCCACACGCATTGCCGTATTGACGGTTATCATGCTATCCTGTATAGTTTCGGTCTATGCACAGGCATCCTTTAAAGTAATACCACCTCGCAACGTGATTGCGGGACAGAACTTTCACATAATATATCGCCTTACCAACGGGGAAGGTACAAGCCTGAACGCCCCGGCAGTAAACGGGTGTAAACTGCTGAGACCACGACCGGGCATGAGCACAATGCAGTCCGTGCAAATTATCAACGGCCAGCAGTCGTCGTCAACAACAATCGACTACACATTTACTTACCGGGCTGAAAAGGATGGTACTTTCACCATCCCCGCCGCATCGATCGACGTTGACGGTAAAACGCTCCGCACGGCGCAGGCTTCGTTCAAGATTCTGCCTCCGGATAAAAACGCACCTCGCCAGCAACAGGGTGGCTACAGCAACCCGATGTCGATATTCGACGAATACGACGCCGGCGAGGAATCGCGCCCGGAAATATCCAAGAATGATATTTTCGTACGCGTGATATTGAACAAAAACCACGCATACGAGGGAGAGGCCATAGAATGCACGTTGAAACTTTACACCAAGTTCGAACGTATCAATTCGTTTATGGTCACCTCTCCTCCCACTTTCGACGGATTTCTGATTGATGAAATCGACACACAGGCCCAGCTAAATCAGGTTGAACACTATAATGGCCAGAATTACATTACGGCAGTGCTGAAGAGATGTATAATATTCCCACAGAAATCCGGCAAACTAACAATCAATTCAGGCAAATACGACCTGAGCGTCGTACAGCTTGAACGTGTCTCCAACGGATTTTTCATTTCGGCACGTCCGGTTGAGAAAGAAGTACATCTGCAGCCTTTCAGCCAGTCGGTGGAAATTACGCCTCTCCCCCAGCCTCAGCCGGCAGGATTCACTGGAGCTGTAGGCCACTATACCTTCGAGAGTTCGCTAAGCAATTCGACGCCTCGCACGGGCGAAGCCATATCCTTACGCTATATAGCAACAGGCACGGGCAATATCAAGTATGTGACAATCCCCAAGCCACAGATACCGAGCGAGTTCGAACAATATACACCCAAAACGGATACAAATGCCCGTATTGCCGGAAATACACTTACCGGAACAATGACGGCAGAATATACGATCGTTCCGGAAAATGTGGGTAAATTCAAAATACCGGCGCAGGAGTTCACATATTTCGACCTTGCAAAAAAACAGTATGTAACCCTCACTGCAGCCGGATACGAGCTTGAGGTTGCCAAGGGTTCCGGGACCACCGCATACACCGACCAGCATGATATCGAAGCAAAGAACACCGATATACTTCATATAAAAACCGGTGATAAAAGCCTGACCAATGACCATACACCCCTTATTAGCCGTTGGTGGTACTGGGCTCTTTTTGCCGGACTGCTTATTGTCTGCATAGCCGGGGTTGCAATAGCGCGGCACCAGATGAGGCTCGATGCCGATGTTGTCGGTCGTCGCACATCGCGAGCCAACAAAGTGGCAAAAAAGCGCTTACGCTCTGCCGAACTATTTATGAAGAAGCACGAGAGCGAACAATTCTACCAGGAGGTGCTTAGGGCGCTTTGGGGCTATCTGAGCGACAAGCTCAATATCCCGGTGTCACAGCTGTCGCGTCAGAACATTGTCGACAATCTCACTCACAGAGGTGTCCCGGATGAAATCTGCAATGAAATTGTGGTAATTCTCGACGAATGCGAGATGGCGCGTTATACTCCGGACTCCTCGCTCGATTCAAATGTCGAAGCAATCTACGATAAGGCGGTCCAGGCCATTAATGCCTTGGACAAGTCGAAATTGTCGCCACGCTGAATGCGATGGGCGTTATGCTTATTCTATATTTAATCCTGAAACAAGTTTCCCATGAATATAAAGATTCTTTTGGTAACGGTCTCTCTTGCAACAGCCTTAAGTGGCATTGCCCAGACACATGGAGATACAATTGAGCGACAGATTTCGCCCGTCCCTGTCGAATCGGCGGCTGCGACCGACTCAATCGATTCGAACGCGGTTCTGACCGAATCGCAATTGACCATGATGGCCGACTCCGCTTATACTGCCGATAATTATGTTCTTGCTGAAGCGCTCTATAGGGATGCAATCAGTCGCTTCGGGACGTCGTCGACACTGTTTTACAATCTTGGTAACGCCTATTATCGCCAGGGAAATCTCGGGAAGGCAATAGTGAATTATGAGCGGGCACTTAAGCTCGATCCGACAAATGCTGATGCCTCCGCCAACCTTGAGTTTGTAAAAGGGAAAATCGCCGACCGGCAACTCGATGAATCCTCCATCCTTGATTGCCTTTGGGAAAATCTCGTAACGGGGTTGAAAGCGGATACATGGGCCTGGGTGTCAATCATCCTCTTCGCTTTATTCCTTGCCGGAGCGGTTACATACCTCTTCTCTTCCGTCGTAATAGTGAAAAAAGTGAGCTTCTTCGGCGGTATAATTGTATTTGTGGTGTGTGCCATCTCCATAGTCATATCGTTTGCAGCGGCCAATCGCGCCACTACCGACCGATATGCTGTGGTATTGCCACCGTCGGCCCAACTATCGACCACTCCGCGCGAAGCACGCAACCAGTCGGAAGAAGCATTCCTGCTCCATGAAGGCACCAAGGTTGAAATAGTCGATTCAGTCACAAGCAATGTCGACGGCAAATGGTATGAAGTGCTTGTGGGTCCAGGAAAGCGAGCGTGGATTAAAGCAACCGATGTAGAACGAATCTGAGGTGCCTCTCGATATGTTTTTTGTTTCCGCTTAACACTTTGTCGGTCAAAACATTTTAGCAAATGGCTTCCTATTTGTGTTTAATAACACATAAAATGCATTTGCAAATGTCGGACATTTGGCATAAATTTAGGCTGTAGAAAATTCCTCTCCTTCATTGGCACGAATATCGAAGTGTTCGCGCAATCAAATCAGAAATATTTACTCACCTTAAATACAACGATTATGACAAAGACAATCACATTTAACGATCTTCGTCGCCTCAAAGACAGCCTCCCCGAGGGCGCCACACATCGTATTGCCGACAATCTTCATATTACCGTTCAGACCGTACGCAATTATTTCGGTGGATCAAATTATGAATTCGGTAAAAACTGCGGTGTTCACATCGAACCGGGTCCCGGCGGAGGCATAGTCGTTCTTGACGACACAACCATCTACGACATGGCAGTCCAGATTCTCGAAGAAGAGGAAAAAAAGAAAGAAGCATAACACAAACGATATTGTTTCGCGCCTTTTGTTCCGACTAAATCATATAGTTGTAATAAAAGGCGCGATTTTCAATTACGTCATCGCGGCAATTCCTAAGAGACTATAAATCTACTATTTATGGCAAACGACCGACTTATTACTCTGGCCATCCACACATTCGACAAAGCTACCGAGATGCGTGAAGTCCTGCAGCGGGAAGGCATTTCCTGCGAACTTCACAACATCAACCTTTCATCGCCGGAAGTCGGTGTCGGCGTACGCGTACGCATAAATGAGTCCGATCTTGCCAAAGCCCTTCTGATTGTAGAGAACTACGATATATTCACCCACGAGGCCGCACCACGCATCCAGAGCGACAAGATTCTTGTTCCCGTTGATTTTCTTCCACGTTCAATGTCAGCGACCAGAGTGGCGATGCATGTAGCAGCCCGGTCGCATAGCGAGATTGAGTTTTTACATGCATACCTCTCCCCCAACCGCATTGATTCCCGGCAATTGTCAGATTCATATGATTTCACCACAAGCGACAGCGATTCAGCCAAAGTTCTACGCACTGAGGCCGAGGCTCAGATGGCGAGGTTTGTAGCTGCCATCAAATCGGATATCAAAAATGGCGCTCTTCCCCCGGTAAAATTCTCGACGATAATTACCGAAGGTATTCCTGAAGAAGCTATACTCAACCACACGCGTCGCTTCAAACCTCTCATGGTTGTAATGTCGACCCGCGACGCCATTCAAAAAGAGCTCGACCTGATCGGAAGCGTCTCTGCAGAGGTACTTGATGGCGTCCGCGTTCCGGCCCTTACCATTCCTGAGAATCTGGATCCTGCTAATTTATCTGACATACGGCATATCGTATTCCTCTGTAATCTTGATCAGGAAGACATTCTGGCACTTGACAGCCTTTACAGACTCATGCCCGATTCGGCCAAACATGTTTCGCTTGTCAATGTACCTCCCCGCAGACTTCGACAAACCGCATCCGACAGCAACGCCCAAAACCTACTGGACTACTGCCGAAGGCATTATCCGGATTTCACGTTTTCGTTTGAGAATGTCTCGACTCATGCGGTCGACGACTACTTGCTTTCCATGAGGGATAAGAACCCATTCCAATTGCTCTGCGTACCTAACAAGCGAAAAAATATGTTTTCTCGGATTTTCAATCCATCGCTTGCCCACAAACTGCTCTTCCGCGCCGATATCCCGATGATGGTTCTCCCCGTCTGATAGATAGCGCGTGGCACAGGGCAATTCGCATTCTCATAATATTCCATCTTTCTCCATCTTTCTCAGCTCCAACAGGATGGAATGATGGAATGATTCCGACTCTGTTTGCCAATGTGAAATGAAATTTGTAACTTTGCAAGTCATTTTTAAATTTTACATCGTCATTCAGTAATCGTTTAAATATATATGTGCGGAATCGTAGGATATATTGGCAATCGGCCGGCATTTGAAATATTGGTCAAAGGACTTCATCGTCTGGAATATCGCGGATACGACAGCGCAGGCGTCGCTCTGCTTAACACTGACGCCAACGAAACGGTTCTGAATGTTTATAAAACACAGGGGAAAGTCGACGACCTCGAGCGTTTCTGTCATCAAAAAGATATCAATGGCAATATAGGCATTGCCCACACCCGTTGGGCGACGCACGGAGAACCGAATGAAACCAACGCACACCCGCAGATAAGCGCAAACGGAAAGATCGCGTTGGTCCACAACGGTACGATCGAGAATTACAACGTTCTCAAAGAGGCTCTGAAACTCCATGGCCGCACCTTCAAAAGCGAAACCGATACTGAAGTTCTGGTGCAGCTTATCGAATATGTGAAGGAAACAACCGACTGCTCTCTTGTAGATGCCGTTCGTGGCGCCCTCAAGGAAGTTGTCGGAGCCTATGCCATCGCTGTAGTTGATTCGGACGATCCGGATACCATTATTGCCGCCCGTAAAAGTTCTCCCCTCGTAATAGGCGTAGGCCAGCACGAAACATTCCTTGCAAGCGACGCCACCCCTATTATCGAGTATACCGATCAGGTAGTCTACCTTAACGACGATGAAATCGCCATTATACGTAGGGGTGAGAATCTAACGGTAATCAATACCGACAACGAACCACTTGAAGTCGATATTCAGACTCTGCAGCTCAGCGTTTCACAGTTGGAAAAGGGTGGCTTCCCCCATTTCATGCTGAAGGAAATTTTCGAACAGCCGCGCACACTCACCGACTGTATCCGAGGCCGCGTAGCCACCGACCCGTCGGATTTCAGCGTGACCCTTTCCGGCGTTCTTGACCATAAGGATATATTCCTGAATGCAAACCGTATTGTCATTGTGGCCTGCGGTACATCGTGGCATGCCGGCCTGATCGGCAAACGTCTGATTCAGGAAATCGCGCGTATCCCGGTTGAAGTGGAATATGCCAGCGAATTCCGTTACAGCAACCCCATCCTGTCCGAGCGGGATATTATAATTGCAATTTCCCAGTCGGGAGAAACAGCCGATACGCTTGCCGCCGTTCAAATGGCACGCCAGTGTGGTGCGTTTGTCTACGGTGTCTGCAACGTTATCGGCTCGTCAATCGCCCGTGCAACCGACTCCGGAACTTATATCCATGTCGGTCCGGAAATAGGCGTGGCTTCCACAAAGGCTTTCACCGGCCAGGTAACGGTTCTCTGCATGCTTGCCATCGCGATGGGGCAACTGCGTGCGACGATAGATCCGGCCGTTCAGAAGGCAGTGGTCGGTTCTCTCCGGCAATTACCGGAGCTAATCGAGCAGACACTGAAAGTCAACGACCAAATTTCAAGCCTTTCGGCCATTTATACTTATGTACACAATTTCCTTTATCTCGGAAGAGGATATAATTTCCCGAGTGCTCTCGAAGGGGCACTTAAACTGAAGGAAATATCATACATACATGCAGAGGGCTATCCGGCCGCTGAAATGAAACACGGGCCAATCGCGCTTATCGACCATGAGCTGCCTACAGTTGTTATCGCACCGGTCGACGAGATGCATGATAAAATCATTTCGAATATACAGCAGGTAAAAGCCCGTGGCGGATCTGTAATCGCAGTAGTAACCGCCGGCGATTCGGAGATTGCCGCTATAGCCGACCATATAATCGAGATTCCCAAAGTGCCGGAAATTATCTCGCCAATCGTGGTCTCGATTCCGCTCCAGCTTCTTGCCTATCATATCGCCGTACGCAAGGGCTGCAATGTGGATATGCCTCGAAATCTCGCGAAATCCGTAACAGTAGAATGACATCTTTGTTGGCAAATACCATATTGCAGTCAGAATAGCCGGAAGCGACCGCGAAAGGGTCGAGAAAACTGAACAAAATTGAGTTAACAATCCTTTATATAAGCAAACGACCTCTATAATTTAGATTTATGAAATACGGCGCACTGCTTTTCTGGATAGGATTCATACTCAACATCGGCATTATCATTGCATATATCATTCTGGCTATTATCGATGTTACATGTTTTACCACATGGATTACATCCCTCACCCTATGCGGCTTCGTGCTTGTCGGTGCCATTCTCATGCTGATTGGCAGGACCATCGAGCGCAACGGTGAGAGCCTTTAATGTCTCAATATTTCAACAGAAAGAATTTCTCCTACCTTTTATCTGTAATCGTGACAATCTTATCTCTGAAAAAAAGATTATTCTACTCATGGATTATCTCTTTGGCGTCACTTCAGATTCCATTGTCGCTGTTCGCCCATAAGGCAAACAACGTTGCGAGAATCACAATGCAGCACGCAATTACAGGCAAGCAATCAGCTCCCGGCCGAAATGGCGAGCGCTATCTTCCGGTTATCCTGAAACTCAAAAGCCCCGACTCGGAATTGCCTGATGGCGTCACTGTTCTTCATCAACGCGACCGCCTCGTGCTTGCATCCGTAGCCGAAAGCAGTTGGAACAGTATTTTCGACTCCCCGGCTATTCTTCGCATAGAATCTTCGGTGGCCTCGGTTCCGGAGATGGATCTTGCACGTGAATCGTGTAATTTCGGATCTATCGGCAAATCGGCATCAAATCCAGCCGGCCTCACCGGTAATGGAACTGTTGTAGGTCTATATGATGTGGCAATAGATTTCCGACATATCGCACTTAAAGATGCCAACGGGGAATCAAGATTCAAGCGCTGGATTAAACATTCAATAGAAAGTCCTACACCACAGATTGTTGAATCGTCGGAAGAAATGTTTTCATCATGGACCGACAATACCGACGACTATCATGGAACGCATACCTCCAATATCCTCGGAGGATATGCTGAAGGTTCGCCATACAATGGCGTAGCGGTTGAGGCCGACATGATAGCAGTGACAGGTCCGCTTTACGATGCCTACATTCTCAATGGATGTGAAGAGATTCTCGATTACGCCGAGGAGGTCGACAAACCCGCGTCAATCAGTCTGTCCATATCAAATTATATAGGCCCTCACGACGGTACGACGTTATTCAACCAATACATCGGCAAAATAGCGGAGGAAGCGCCTGTAAGTATAGCCGTCGGCAACGAAGCGCGCCGTCCGGGCGCAATCAACGGATATCGACTTGCAGGAGGTGTACTACGGTCGTATATTACCGCCGGACAAAAGCGTACAAATCTCCGAGGGAACGTCGACATATGGAGCAACTCGGAAAGCCCTCTTTCATTCAGAGTTATCCGATACAGCGAAAAAGATTGCACACGTTCTTTTGATGTTTCGGTAAATACCAACGAAAATCCTGAAGGAGAATGGATTATTGTTTCGGAAGATCTCGCAAGTTCATACCCGATGTGCGAACCCACGCGACTTCCTGCCGACATCTCCGGATATATCCATATTGTGGCGGAGTTAAATCCGGAAAACAATCGCTATAACCTCACCGCGACCTATAATGTCGCACCTGTTGCCGGCGCTGATGCTACCGACGCGTGTATCGGTTTCGAAATCGCTGGAAATGCCGACGACCTCGTATATGTATACACCGACGGCGAATTCAACCTTACGTCTCTCAACGATGCTACGGCTGTCTCGGGAGAAGCAGACGGGGCCGTGAACAATATGTGTCTCACCGACAACGTGCTGAGCATAGGTGCCTATGTGTCGCGCGACAATTGCCCGCTTCTGACAGGTGAAATCGAGCCTTCCTATGGTCCGCTTCACGAACCCGCAATATTTTCAAGCTATGGTTCGAAGCTTCCCACAGGCAAGATCTTACCGGATTTTTGCGCACCGGGATCTCAGATAATCTCGGCATTCTCGTCGGCATTTATTGAACATCATCCTGACAAGTTTCACGACCGGGCTGCCGCAGAACTCACTGCCGATGGCAAAGCCTATTATTATGTCAGCAGCTGCGGTACGTCAATGGCTTGTCCATATGTTGCAGGCGTGGCTGCACTCATCCGCGAGGCGCTCCCCGCTCTTTCAGCCGAATGTGTAACCGACGCCATCAAAAAAACGATTGCGGCACCCATCGCCAATCCCTCCAATCCTCGCTGGGGCAATGGCGTTCTCGACTGCGAGGCAGCGCTTCGTGAGGCGAAGGCAATAGCAGGATCGGAATACCTACCGGGAGATTATAACGGAAGCTATTATATGAAATACAATGGCAAAGGCACCCTCTATATCAACTTACGGCCAGGAGAATCCGCTCAACTGTATATAGCAGATCTTCAAGGACGCAGAGTTGCATCGACAACAATGATTGGGAGTGGCGAAATTGATATGGATTTCCTTGCAGACGGTATATATATAGCCTCATTAACCACCGACTCCGGAGCGACTGCTTCGGTTAAAATAAGCCTATAGGAAGAAGTTTGTGGCGTTTATTGCCATTCTATGATTTTAACTCGGCAAAAATCGTTAAATTTGCAATCGTCTTGACTCCGTTGTTTCGGAAGATATATAGCACCTTTTGCGGCTGCATTCCACGAATATTTTATATATTTTTGATGAAAAACGTTTTAACTCGCTCAATAACAGGGATTCTCTACATAGCGGCTATTGTAGGCGCGCTTGTTGCAGGCGGATGGTGGACGTGGGCACTCGTGATGCTCTTCGGCCTGCTTGGTGTTTCTGAGTTCAACAGAATCACCAACCGTAACTTCGTCTCCAACACCACTACCCTTCTCGACCTTGTAGGCACAGCTTTATTGATAACCATATGCGCGCCACAATTCATTCACGTAAACGACAAGTTGATTCTTGGATGCATTGTCGGGTATATTGTATATATAATGCTGCGTTTTATCGTACAGCTCTACGTACAGGATGGCAATCCGCTTGAACATCTCGCACATTCCATTCTCGGTCAGGTATATGTGGCTCTTCCGCTCATGCTTTTGGAAAGCTTCTATAGGGTTGCCGGATGGCATATAGTGCTTTTCATGTTTATCCTGATATGGGTCAACGACACCGGGGCATTCTGCGTCGGTTCGCTGATAGGAAAACATAAGCTCTTCGAGCGTATTTCCCCCAAAAAATCGTGGGAAGGCTTTGTTGGCGGCCTCGCGTTCTGCCTTATTGCGTCAGCCGCGTTTTTTTATATCTGGCCTGACATTCTTAATGGGATAACCCTCCCGGAGATGCTTGTATATGGGACAATAGTCTGCGTATTCAGCACTTGGGGCGACCTCGTTGAGTCTATGATTAAACGAGCCATCGGTGTAAAAGATTCCGGCAATATCCTTCCGGGACATGGCGGAATTCTCGACCGCATCGATTCCCTTTTGCTCGTAGCGCCGGCATCGTTTGTTTATTTCATGCTTCTTATTGTCCGATAATTAATCAACGTAATTACATAAGTAACTGGTCGAAATTGTTTTGATATTTCCGGGAGGAAAATTTTCAGGATATTTTTTCTCGATGAAGAAGTCGTAGAGATGTCGACACTGCTGATGATGAGAGGAAAAGACACGAAAATTTTATCGCGGAAATATTGAAATAATTAGACCAGACAAACATAAAATAATTTTGAACAGCTACTTATATGTCGCAACGCTACGATCTGCGCGGTGTATCGGCCGCTAAAGAAGATGTACACAACGCCATCAGGAATATCGACAAGGGATTATATCCACGAGCATTCTGCAAGATAATTCCGGATATTCTCGGCGGAGATGCCGAATGGTGCAATATCATGCACGCCGACGGAGCCGGGACCAAATCATCGCTCGCCTATGCCTACTGGCGTGAAACCGGCGACCTCGGCGTATGGAAAGGAATAGCCCAGGATGCCTTGATAATGAATGTCGACGACCTTCTTTGTGTGGGAGCAACCGACAGGATGCTTGTATCCTCTACCATCGGCCGCAACAAGCGACTTATTTCCGGTGATGTCGTCGCAGCAATCATCAACGGCACGGAGGAACTGCTCGAGACCATGCGCGAATACGGCGTGGAGATTTATGGCACTGGCGGCGAAACCGCTGATGTCGGCGATCTCGTACGCACGATAATCGTTGATTCAACCGTCACAACCCGCATGCGTCGGGCCGATGTGATTGATAATGCCAATATCACCGACGGCGACGTGATTGTCGGGCTGGCTTCTTTCGGAAAGGCGACCTATGAGACCGAATACAACGGCGGCATGGGAAGCAACGGCCTGACATCGGCGCGTCACGACGTTTTCTGTAAGCTCATTGCCGAGCGCTATCCTGAGACGTTCGATTCTGCTATGCCTCACGTCCTCGTTTACAGCGGCACTTGCAAACTCCTCGATAAGGTTGAAGGATGCGAACTGACAGCCGGTAAACTCGTACTGTCGCCCACGCGCACGTATGCCCCGGTTGTCAAGGCGCTCCTTAAGGAAATGCGATCGGAAATCCATGGTATGGTTCACTGCACCGGCGGCGCACAGACAAAGGTGATGCATTTCGTCGACGGCAAGCATGTGATCAAAGACAATCTGTTCCCGCTCCCTCCACTTTTCCGACTTATTCAAAAGGAAAGCTCTACAGATTGGGCTGAGATGTATAAAGTCTTCAATATGGGCCATCGTCTTGAAATTTATCTCCGCCCCGAACACGCCGATGAAGTGATTTCCATTGCCCAAAGCTTCGGAATAGATGCCCGCATAATCGGACGGGTGGAAAACTCGGAATCAAATCGCCTGACCATCGCATCTGAATTCGGCACTTTCGAATATTGAAGTGTCGAGTCGGCCCCGGACTTTATACAACAAAACCGAAAGAATACTATTAGTCTATAACCCTTTTCCCTCAATCAAAAAACGTTATTATGAAAAAAATGTATCTACCCGTAGCAATCGCCTGCACTCTGGCCGGTTCGATGCTCTTCTCATCCTGTATAGGCAATTTCGCCTTGACGAACAAGCTTCTGGGCTGGAACAAACAGATCGGCAATAAATTTGTAAACGAACTCGTATTTTTCGCGTTCTGGATAATTCCCGTCTACGAAGTCACCGCATTGGCAGATGTCCTTGTACTCAACTCGATAGAATTCTGGAGCGGCTCAAACCCCATAGCAAAGGGAAAGACAATGATCGACGGCCAGGATGGCAAGTATCTCGTGGAATGCGATGGTAAAGGCTATACCATAACCTCGCAGAACGACGGTTCTGTGGTTCGCCTCGATTTCGACCAGACAGACCGCAGCTGGAGCGTCAGCGCCGGAGACAGCGATCCCGTAAAATTCATGACATTCGTCGACAACGACCATGTAAAGATGATTGCCCCCGACGGCAGCTACCAACTTGTAGAAGTTTCCGAACAGGGACTGATGGCCTACCGCCAGATGGCAGTGGAATCTGCATGGGCATGTCGTTGAAACATGACCGGCTTTACTTATAAAAGAGACACAATACATCTATTGATTCTTTGTTGAAAAGTAAAAAAACAGAATCGGTAAAAATAAAAACTTTAGAATTCTGGTGGAAAGAATTTTCTGTCCAAAACAAGAATAAGGAAAGTGAATGATTTTTGAACTTTTCATTTTTTATGTAACAAAGTGTTGTTTTATATTGGAATCTGATTTTCTTCAATTTTGCGATAGAAGAAAAAGATTTGTATGAAACCCTGTTATAGACACCTCAAATTGGGCGGTTTCACAATTGGTGAATACCGCCCAATATAAAAAATGTCTTAACAAACAGGTTTAACAAGCTGTCTCTTATACACA